>CAVKEA010000043.1:0-22331 GCA_963655305.1 bacterium | reverse complement strand
TGTTTATGAAAAAATTTTTTCTAAAAAATTTCTTCTTCCCTTGCCGTCCTTATTTGTGAAATCTAGAACATGTTTTATCTGTTGCATTTTTGCATCAAATCGGTGTTTTTGTTGTTGCAAATTTAAAACAAATTTCTGTGATGTACTAATTTTGGCACGATATTCGTTCTCAAGACATTACTTTTATGCGTTTTAAGACGTATATTTCGCTTTGCAAAAAATTTTCTTACCTGCTCTCTTTTCCTATTTATCAGGTCTTAAAGGCTATTTTACGTGTATTTTTCTCCTATTTATTACATTTTTTCACATACTTTTTATGGCTATGATTTTTAATTCTATATTGTCTTTTGTCATGTTTGGCACGTTTATTGCTTATATATTATTAGAAACTATATGTAAGGATGTGAAACATACTATGGCAACCATGATGGAACAAATTGAAACAGTATTGGACAAACACGTTCGACCTTCGCTGGCATCTCATCAAGGCGATGTCGTTATCGTAGATTATACAGATGATGTGCTGCGTATTCGTCTTACAGGAAAATGCAGCGGCTGTCCGTCTGCACAGCTGACAACGGAAGAACTCATTGCGGCCACTGTAAAAGAACATTTGCCGCAGGTAAAAGACGTCATTCTTGTAAGCGGCGTCAGCGATGAACTCATTGCACAAGCCAAAGCACTCCTGCACGACCACCATCTCTAGGAGGAGCGTATGAAAATAGGCATAAAATACTGCGGCGGCTGCAACAGCCGCTATGACCGCACGAAAGAAGTCAACAAATTTATAAAACGGTTTCCCAGCCATACATACATATATAATGTAGAAGAAGAAATTTGCGATTTGTGTCTTCTCGTCTGCGGCTGCATGACTGGCTGCGCATCTTCTGAAGGCATTGCGGCAAAACGCTTTATTTCATTGTGTACCCCACAGCAGTTTGCTGCATTTACTGCAACCTTTGCCAAAGAAGAAGCGACACCCAAAGTACGGCAAAAACGCATTCTCCATTTAGGCGACACCGCCCAGATGGTCAAGACATTTACGGCGGCAGATATCCAGACTTTTGCCAAATTGACCGGCGACTACGGCAAACTTCACACCGACCCGGCATTTGCTGCCCAGTACGGCTTTGGAAAGCCTGTCGTTCACGGCGTCTTGACGGGCAGTTTAATCTCCTCTATCATGGGAATGACCCTTCCCGGCGACGGTACGATTTTAATGGATGAAAACCTTCATTTTACCGTGCCTGTCTATGCCGGCAATACGATTACTGCTACAGTTACCTTAAAAAGCGTAACGGAACAAAAACGCTGGTATATCGGTGAATTGGAAGGTACATGTACCAACCAAGACGGCACTGTCGTCGCTGAAGGCATTTGTCATCAAATGATGATGAAAACATTATTTCTCGTAGAGGACAAAAAAGATAAGGATTAGGTGATTTTACATGACAAACTTAGAAAAATATGACAATCTTTTTATGAAAAACTTCAAATTGACCAAAGATCAGCTTCCAGGCCTCAAATACCGCGGCATTAAAGTCTGGGATTCTATGGGCCATATGAATTTAATGGAAGACATGGAAGATGCTTTTGATATTTCTATCGATACACCGGACGTATTAGCCTTTAGCTCCTACGAAAAAGGAATGGACGTTCTCCGCAAATATGGAGTCGAAATCTAAGGCCCCGCAAGGAGTATATACGCCGGCTGCTTGTCTGGTAGATCCGCTCACTGAAAGTAATTGCTATATTCTCACGTCCGGCAGCCATGCGCTTCTGATCGATCCGAACAATGCCGAACTCATTATTCCGTATCTGGAAACGCATGGACTTATTCCCGAATATATCATTTTAACGCATGAGCATTGTGACCATATCAGAGGACTGAATGACCTGCGCGCCCACTGGGACGTCCAGGTCATTGCCAGTCAGGCCTGCAGTGACGGCATCCAAAACACCAAAATAAATATGACCCGGATTATGGAATCCTATTTGTATTTTAAAAGCAACGGGAAACTGCAAGTATCTTATCCCAAATTTACTTGCGCCCCTGCAGACATTACGTTTGCCGGCCCGACGTTTGATTTTACATGGCAAAATCATCAATTCCATTTTATATTGGTCCCCGGCCATACGCCCGGCAGTATGTGCACCATCGTTGACAACACGGTCTTGTATTCCGGCGACTATTTTATTCCCGGCGAAGAAGTAATTACGCGTCTTCCCGGCGGCGACGATGACGCATATCAGCATACAGGAAAAAACATTCTGCGCACGCTGCCTGTTCCTATTTGGACATATCCCGGCCACGGGCTGCCGTTTACATTGACGCAGGAGGTGAAAACGAATTATGGATTATAGTACATGGCTGACTTACGCGCCATACAGTTGGACACAAGCCGAAAAAGAAGCGCATTACCTGCCTTTCTTTCGCGCGTTGACAGAACATCACCGGCTGCATTGTCCGCCATACGGCCAAGCACTAAAACGCCTTGGTTATACCGACAGTGCCGCTGTATCGTTAGCACAGCTCCCCATGATTCCTATTCGTCTCTTTAAGCTCATGCAGCTTAAAAGCATTGCAGACGAAGACGTTTTTAAAGTACTCGTTTCTTCCGGCACAACCGGACAGGCTCGTTCTCATATCTACTTGGATGCTGCTACAGCACAAAATCAACAATTAACACTGTATACTATTATGAAAAGCTTTTTTGGCACAGGCCGTCTTCCTATGCTGATTATCGATTCGCCGTCTATCTTTACGGATAGGACGGCTTTTAATGCACGGGGTGCTGCGATTTTAGGCTTTTCTATTTTTGCCAAAAAGAAATACTATGCACTGACCGACACGATGGAAATCAACACCGAGGCCTTAGAAGCGTTTGCGGCATACAAAGATAAACCCGTTTTGATTTTCGGCTTTACGTTTATGATTTGGAAATATTTTTGCCAGGCCTTAGCAGAAAAAGGCCTATCATTCGATTTTTCCAATGCAATCGTTCTCCATGGCGGCGGCTGGAAAAAAATGCAAGATCAGGCCGTATCGGCAGCATTGTACAAAAAACGGCTGTATGACCAATTTCATATTTCCCGCGTCCATAATTATTACGGCATGGCCGAACAAACAGGCTGCGTTTATGTGGAATGTGAAGAAGGCCATTTGCATGCCAGCATTTTTTCTGATGTCATCGCCAGAAATCCGGAAGACTTTTCTGTCTGCCCGATTGGACAAAAAGGTATTCTGCAAGTTCTTTCGCCAATGGCCGTTTCGTATCCGGGCCATTCCATTTTGACAGAAGATATGGGAACTATTTTAGGTATCGATAACTGCCCATGCGGGCGCAAGGGAAAATATTTTCGCATTGACGGCCGTATTCCTAAGGCCGAAATAAGGGGGTGCAGTGATACACATGGCTGATTACACGATTTTAGCAGGCACTGTGCCGCAGCAAGTCCGACCGCTGCCACCGTTTTCACCGCTTGTCATGGACTTTCTGCAGGCCCTATCCAAAGAACTGCAAACGCAGTCCCTGGCGCATGCCGATATGACCTGGGCTGCTTTAGGATTTTGGCTTCGCCGCGCCCATGTAAAACAAATGGCCCAAGAAGTCTCTCATTTAGGCGGACGGTTGGGACGCGGCTTAGTATTTCACATTGCGCCTACCAATATGCCCGCTATGTTTGCCTATAGTCTGGCCATTTCTATGCTCGCCGGCAACGGAAATATCGTTCGTATTTCCCCGCGCCAGGCTGCATCTGTTCAGCCTGTTTGCGACTGCATAGAAACAGTTTGGTCTCGGAATGAATTTTCCAGTCTCCGTGACATGAATGCTCTCATCACGTATGACCATGACAAAAACACGACAGATAAACTGACAGCACAATGCGACGGCCGCATTATCTGGGGCGGCAATGAATCGATTGCGCAGATTCGTCAATCCATTCTGCCGCCGCAGGCCGTAGAACTCGTTTTTGCCGACCGATATTCCTGCGCCGTCATCGACAGCGCTACTGTGCTTTCTTATTCTGATGAAGAATTAAATCATCAGGCCCATCTCTTTTATAATGATACATATGAAACAGACCAAAATGCCTGTTCCAGCCCCCATATGATTTTTTGGCTGGGCAGTCATGAAGACCTGACAGAAAAAGCAAAAAAACGCTGGTGGCATGCTGTTGCTAAAGAAAGTACGGCCTATACGCTGCAGCCGATTAAAGTAAGCACGAAATATACCGATGCTTGGGAATTTGCCATGACATGTCCTCAGATTGACACTATCGAGCACGTCAAAAACTCGGTATACATCTATACGCTTTCTTCCCTGCCGGAAGATATCACGACGCTTTCCGGCGCGTTTGGCCAATTTTTCCAATATTCTATTTCCGCACTGGACGAAATCATGCCGTATATGGACAAAAAAATCCAGACTATCTCTACGTTAGGCATTCATCCGGGCATTATCCGGCAGCTGCTGCTGGCGCATCGCGTAATGGGCGTAGACCGCGTGGTACCAGTGGGTCAAGCGATGGATATGTCTATTCTCTGGGACGGCATGAATATGATAGAATCTCTTTCACGTATCATTGGTTAGGAGGTCTTATAATGAATTTTTTCGACAAGAATCCTCAATATGAACAGCGTCCTCTTTTTATAAACGCCGCCGGCCGTACAGTAACCTATGCAGACTGGTACCGTCACGCAGACGCACTGAAGGCTATGATTCCCAGCCGTTCGCTGGCCGTCATCATCTGCCGCAACACCCTTGGCTCCGCGTTATCTTACCTGTGCTGCCTGCAAAACCACATTGTCCCGCTTTTAATAGACCACGATATGGATGCCGATTTAATGAAACGGTTAATCGATACGTATAAACCGGCATATATCTTCCAGCCGACGGCCAACGCGGCAGACAGCAGCCCGCTGTATACGCTGGAAGATTACGCACTGTATCAGCACGCAGCGCATTCCCCGGCTTTATTTGAAGAGTTGGCTTTACTGCTGACTACATCCGGCAGTACGGGCAGTCCCAAACTGGTACGGCAAAGCTACGAAAATATTCAGTCCAATGCCGCATCCATTGCCCAGTATCTGGAATTGGATGCTTCTCAGCGCCCTGTCTCAACGCTTCCGATGCATTATACCTTTGGTCTGTCGGTCATCAACAGCCATGTGCTGGTCGGTGCTGCCGAATATTTGACAGAAGATACGCTTTTCGATGCCTCGTTCTGGGAATTATGCAAAAAACAAAAGATTACTTCTATCGCCGGCGTTCCTTTTACGTATGAATGTCTGAAACGGCTTCATTTTACCGATATGGACTTGCCGTCCTTGACACTTTTGATACAAGCCGGCGGCAAATTATCCAAACGGCTGCAAAAAGAATATGCCGATTTTGCAGCTGCCGCAGGCAAACGCTTTGTCGTCATGTACGGTCAAACAGAAGCAACGGCCCGCATGTCTTACCTGCCGCCTGCAGACTGCCTGAAAAAAATCGGCAGTATCGGCATTGCGATCCCCGGCGGCGTCTTCCATATCATGGAAGATGAACATACGGAAATTACAAAGCCGAACATTCCCGGTGAATTATGCTATGAAGGGCCTAATGTTACCTTGGGCTATGCACAATGCGCCGAAGACCTGGCACGCAGCGACGAACGCCATGGCCGTCTTTTTACGGGAGATATTGCCTATGTCGATGAAGACGGATTTTACTATATTACAGGCAGAAAAAAACGCTTTGTCAAAATTATGGGCAAACGCGTAAACATGGACGAAATAGAACAGCTTTTCAAAAACGCGTTTGCAGCCGGTGATTTCGCCGCAACGGGCCATGACGATGATTTATGGATATTTACAACAGCTCCGGAAGCTGACATTTCTTCTTTAGAAGATTTTCTGGCTAAAAAAACATCGCTTCATCCCAGCTGCTTTACAATCCGCCACATGGATGCTATTCCCAAAAATTCTTCCGGCAAAACACAATATGCCGCTTTGTTGGAACTGATAAGGTAGATGTTGCATTATGGCAATGGATGCTCATATTTCCCTTTCGCAGGAACAGCTGCAAAAACTTTCAGCCAATCAGATTCAATCTCTGCAGATTTTATCTATGTCTGCAGAAGACCTGCGCGACATGCTGCAAAAGGAATCCGAAGAAAATCCTTTTATGGATTATCATCCTGTCTCCTCGCAGGACGGCCCATCTGAATTTCTCAATTTTGTCGCCGCACCGGAAAAAGACCGCATCAAAAATTTTATCTTGGAACAACTAAATCCGAGTCAATACAGCCGTCCTGTTTGGGCACTGCTGACGTATTTGGCACAATGCGTGGATGACAACGGCTATTTGACAATCACAGAAGAAGAATTATCCCGTAAATTTCCACTGCCGCCGGGACTGTTTGCAGACTGTCTGCAGATTTTGCAGCAGCTGAATCCTGCCGGTATTTGCGCAGCTTCACTGCAGGAATGTCTGCTTCTGCAGCTCTCCCGCAAAGACAAACTGACGCCGTTAGCCAAAAAAATCGTGTGCCATCATTTAGATGATGTCGGAAACGGGCACATCAATGCGATCTGCAGCGCGCTTCATATTCCCAAAAGCAAACTGCTTCCTGTCGTGCGCCTGATTAAACGCTTGGAACCGACACCGCTCAAGGGACTGTTTGACACCGTCGATTCCTACGTCGTACCCGATGTCATCATTCGTTTTACTGAAGCCGGCGGCTATGAAATCCATCTCAATGATTCATGGATTGCGTCGTATTCCTTAAGCGATTACTACACCCATATGATGCACTCAGCGACAGATCCGGATATAAAATCGTATTTCAAAGAAAAATATAATCGGTGCTACATGATTCTCCACAATATTGAACGCCGCCGCAAAACACTGACTGCATTGACTGACGCGATTTGGAACTGGCAGTACAGCTATGTGCAAACGCATCATGCCCTGCGTCCCATGACGCTCAAAGATATTTCCCAAAAAACAGGGCTGCACATTTCTACTATCAGCCGTTCCATCAAGGACAAATATGTACAAACTCCCTGGCGGACCATTTCGTTTAAATCATTATTTCAAAGTCCCCTGCATAATGGGGATAAGAATCTATCCAAAGATGCTGTAAAAACATCGTTGAAGCGTTTGATTCGTCAAGAAAACCGCAGAAAACCGTACAGCGATTCCCAGCTGACAGTACTCTTAACACAACAGTTTGGCGTTCCTATTTCGCGGCGCGTCATTCAAAAATACCGCCGCATGCTGCACATTGCAAATTCATATGAACGCAGAATACTCGACTAATCCACGCACTGTCCATAAGGCAATGCCAAGAGCCGATGATTTCTATATAAATAGAACATCTATCTTGACATTGCCTTTATTACATAGGATACTTTTAATATGCTAAAAATATATCATTGATGCAACATGTTTATATTACAAACTATTTTTACAGAAAGGAGGACATGTATTAATGGGACATACTAAAGAAATCTTTTCCACCGTGGCCGAAGCGGCAGAACGCCTCAGCGCGATTATTGAACATTCTTTTGACGGCATTTTTATTACAGATAAAAACGCCAATGTGCTGCGTATTAATCATGCGTATGAAGACATCACGGGGTTAAAAAGTGAAGAAGTCCTAGGAAAAAATATGGCAGACTTGGTAAAAGGGAAACTCATTTCTCAGTCCGGCAGTCTGATTGTGGCCCGCACCAAAAAGCCCGTTACCCTGCAGCAGCGGTTTAAATCCGGCAAAGAAGCCTTAGTAACCAGTTCGCCGATTTTTGACAAAGACGGCACGCTGATTATGATTGTTACCAACGTTCGTGACCTGACTGAAATTTACAACTTAAAAGAAATCGTCCAGGAAAAAACCGATGCGATGGAACGGCTCCGTTTGGAACTGGCGCATATTCAAAACCCGGCAGAGGAACAGGAAGTCATCGCCAAGGACGAAACGACGCTGGCTGCCATGCTGCTGGCCAACCGAGTCGCCCCGATGGATACAACCGTTATTCTTTTAGGTGAAACAGGGGTCGGCAAAGAAGTCATGGCCCGCTATATTTATCAGCACAGCCACCGCGTAAAAAACAGCTTTATCAAGGTCAACTGCGGCGCTATTCCGGAAAGTTTGATTGAAAGCGAATTATTCGGCTATGAAAGCGGTGCGTTTACAGGGGCCAATCGTTCCGGCAAAATCGGGCTTTTTGAATTGGCCAACAAAGGCACGCTGTTTTTAGATGAAATCGGGGAACTGCCCAAAGATATGCAGGTCAAATTGCTGCGGGCACTGCAGGAACAGGAAATCATGCGCATTGGCGGTACCAAACCGGTAAAAATCAATGTTCGTGTCATTGCCGCTACCAACCGCAATCTGGAAGAAATGGTAAAAAACGGGGAGTTTCGCGAGGATTTATATTACCGCTTAACGGTCTTTCCTATTTCTATTCCGCCGCTGCGGCTTCGCAAAAAAGACATTACGCCTTTAGCTGTATCATTTTTAGCCAAACTGAATCAAAAATATAGTTTCAAAAAATATTTTTCTGATATTTCCATCCAGCTTCTCAACGAATATAGCTGGCCCGGAAATATTCGTGAATTAAAAAATATTGTCGAACGAGCCATTATTATTAGTTCCAACGATGAAATTCGGCCGGAAGATTTGCATTTGCTTCATCAAAGCCAGCCGGTGATTCTGCCGGAAGAAAACGATATAGATATTAAAAAAGCGGAACATGGTTCAGATATTCAGTTTCCTGTCGATTTGCAGGATATTTTGACCCGTACAGAATATCATTACTTGACAGCAGCATATCAAAAATGCGGCAATGTGCGGGATGCAGCCCATGCGCTGGGCATTACACCGTCTACGTTTGTCCGAAAACGAAAAAAATACGAAGAGACACATCCGACAGCACATACGCCGTAGTTATTTATTTGACATATGTCATCTACACTTTTATAATAATAGCTGGATTCATATAAAAGGAGGTAATTCCATGCCGAGACCGCCGCGATGCCGCCGTGTCTGTTCCTTGCCGAAGTCTGATGAGTTTGCTCCGTCTGACTGTCCCAACGACGCGGCCGTTGTTACTATGAGTATTGATGAATATGAAGTCATCCGCCTGCTTGATTTGGTAGGACTGACACAAGAACAATGCGCTGCTCAGATTAATGTGTCGCGAACTACCGTAACAGGGATTTATGATACGGCCCGTTATAAATTAGCGGATGCCCTCGTCCATGGAAAGCGTCTTCTCATCGAAGGCGGCCATATAAAAATTTGTGAACATGCCGGCTCCTGCTGTCATCACGCATGCTGTCATGCCGGAAAAAATAATCCAAAAGGAGATTGATATTTATGAGTGAAAATTGTACACATGACTGTTCCAGCTGCGGCAGCAGCTGCAGCAGCCGCACAGAACCGCAAAGCTTACAGGCTCCCCCTCATGCAGGTACGCATGTAAAACATGTGATTGCTGTCGTCAGCGGTAAAGGCGGCGTCGGCAAATCCCTCGTCACGTCTTTGATGGCTGTACAAATGCGCCGCCGCGGCTTCAAAACGGCTATCTTGGACGCAGATATTACAGGGCCGTCTATTCCAAAAGTATTTGGCATTACGGACAGAGCTACTGGTGATGAAAGCGGTATTCTCCCTGTCAAAACAAAAACAGGCATCGAAGTCATGTCCATGAACCTGCTTTTGGAAGACGCAGCTTCCCCGGTTGTATGGCGCGGTCCGGTTATTGCCGGTGCTGTAAAACAATTCTGGACAGACGTCATGTGGGGCGACATTGATTATATGTTTGTCGATATGCCTCCGGGAACCGGCGATGTACCCCTGACAGTATTCCAATCCCTGCCGATTGACGGTATTCTCGTCATTACCTCGCCGCAGGAATTGGTTTCTCTGATTGTAGAAAAAGCATTGAAAATGTCTGAAATCATGCATGTCCCCGTATTGGGATTAATCGAAAACATGAGTTATTTTGAATGTCCGAACTGTCATGAAAAACATGCTATTTTCGGACCCAGCCATGTAGAAGCATCGGCACAAAAATATGAAATCCCGCATACAGCCAAACTTCCTATTGACCCGGAATTTGCAGCACACTGCGATAAAGGCGACATCGAAAGCTATCCGGCTGACTATTTGGCAGACACAGCGTCCTTCTTAGAAGGCGTTTTGGGAAATGACTAACCAGTAACCGTTATACAAAAAAAGACCGCAGAAACATGAATGTTTCATTCTGTTTCCGCGGTCTTTTTTTGCAATGCTATGGAAATTTTCCCTTGGCAGCTTATTGGGCAGCCCGTACATTGACGCTTACAATATAAAAGTTCTGCACGTCAAAAGACAAGCAGTTGCCATTTTCATCATCATATTCATACAATGATTTGTCGTTGTAGCTGTACAGATGATCTGCCTGACCGTATTTGCTGTTGAGAACATCAGCCGTCATGCCTACGGCCACGCCATCCGGTGTTGACAGATTATCGCTGGTACAAGTAACATATACAGCGGTTGAATCGCTTTCCTGGAATCCTACCAGCAAATGGTTTTCGTAGTTATATTCTATATAATTGACGCCTGTATCTGATGTCACATGATCTGATGCCGTTGGCTGGCCGTATACACCTTCTACGTACGCAATCGTGCATCCCGGACCTACACCGCCGACGGCAATCTGGTCAACAGCTACCTGAGCAAAACAAAAAGACGATGAAAAAAAAGCGGCACAGCCTATACAAGCTGCTGCCATTCTGCGAATGAAGCCTCTCATCCTTTCCTCATACTCCTTACCTAATTACGTATATCGTTTTTATTATATACCTATTCCTGCAGCAGGACAATTAAAAAAAGGCAGCACAACGCTTTTTGCTGTCATGCCCCTTGCTCTTTCTTTAAACGTGTTTCGTTTTTTGTTGGAAGTGTAAAAGAAATAAATAATAATATTGCAAACGATGCACGTAAAAAGGATGCAACAAAATGGACTAAAAACGCTCATTTTATTACATCCCCTTTATTCACTTCTATTCATTTTCTGGAACGTAAGTTGTAGAAATCGTCACTTTTGTCGTTTTATCCGGCAGCGGCTGCGTTTCTGCCAGCGACGTCACAACATATTTGAGTTCCGGCGTCAGCGTTCCTGTAATGTGAAACAGGGACTGCGCATCTGCGGCATCCACATATATTACGTCGCTTTTGTTGACACCAAAGGCCTTGCCATACGGACTGGTCAAGGTCCGCTGTTTGCTGTTCCAATGCAAATCCATCTTCAAAGCCGTCGCTACGGCAACAGCCGGCAAATACGTTACGCCGTCTTTTTTGAGCGCGCGCTTGGCTATTTTTTTGCCGTTGACGAATAAGTCATAGGCTTTGGCCACGTACGTCGGCTGTCCATCCGACGCTGCGATTTTACTGCAAATACTGTCGGCATCTGCAAAATCTTCTACGCCGTAGCCATGAAGCGCATCTTTTACATTTTGCACGGTTACATTCTGCCAGCCGTAACCGTCTGGATAGATATAATAGGAAACGGTATGGTCCGCATCGCTGTCAATGACAATACGGTCATAATACACATTGACAGGGGTGCCGACAGCCACCTGATTATACACTGCTTCCACGTCTTCTTCATGCATGCGGACGCAGCCGTTGGAAACATAATAGCCGACAGAAGACGGCTGATTGGTGCCATGAATGCCGTATGTACCGTTAAATCCAATCCAGCGGTATCCCAGCGGGTTATCCGGGCCGGAGCCAATTTGTACACTGGGATCGCCTGGATCGACCCATGTCGGATTGACTTCTTTATTTTGTACTGCATAGTATCCTACAGGCGTCGGTGTCGATGGCTTTCCTACGCCAACCGGATACATCGCCGTTTTCGTATTTCCCTTGTATAAAATCAAAATACGGCTTGCCAAGTTAATGCCTATTTTGGGCTCTTGGGAAGAAGTATTGTCCTGCCCAGGGGCCGCCGCGGCGGCTTTCTGCTGCGGCACGGCGGCCGGTTCTGCCGGTGGGGTTGGATGTGACGTAATTTCAACCGAAGCCGCCGCAAAGGGTGCCGGTTTCATCGGCAGTTCTGACGGGACCTTTGCCGTATCTGCTGCCAACGCATTGCCTGCCAATAAACAAGTCATGCTCACGCAGCCAATAATCCAGGTTTTGATGTTATTCTTCATCCTCTTTAATTCCATGATCGTGGTGTCCTATCCCATTAAAAATCAAATTCAAAACAACAGCGGCAATACTTCCCAGCGTAATACCGCTCTGCAGTACGATTTTAGCTGCATCCGGGAAATGCTGAAAGAAATTAGGAATCGTAAGTGTAATCATACTAATGCCAATGCTGACAGCCACAATCATCAGATTCGAATTTCCTTCAAATTCTACTTTTGTCAGCGCACGGACACCGCTGGCGATAATCATGCCGAACATGGCAATCCCAGCTCCGCCCAGCACGGAATTCGGAATGCAGGCAACGATAGCGGCCATTTTTGGGAACAGGCCCAAAATAATCAGAATCACGCCGGACGCTGCTACTACAAAACGGCTTTTAACGCGCGTGACGGCAATTAAGCCGACGTTCTGCGCAAATGCCGTATACGGGAAGCTGTTGAAAATGCCGCCAATCATTGTCGATAATCCATCAGCACGCAGACAACGCGACAACTTATCCTGATTAATAGGCCGTCCTACAATATCGCCAATCGCAATGCAGTCCCCCGTCGTTTCCACCATGCAGACAATCATAACGATAACCATCGACACAATGGAGCCCACATCAAAAGATGGATAGCCAAAAGAAAGCGGCGTCACTACGCCAAACCAGGCCGCTTTTTCTACTTCCGAAAAATCAACCTGTCCCAGTGAAATAGCAACCAGCGTGCCGCCAATCAAACCGATCAGGACGGACACATTGCTTAAAAATCCGGAACCGGCACGGCCATACCGATAAATCAGTATGATGATACACAGTGTAATGCCTGCCAAGAACAAATGCATCGGACTGGCAAAATCAGGCGAAGACTGATTGCCGCCGCCAATCCAGCGAACGGCTACCGGCAGCAGCGTAATGCCGATGATGGTAATAATCGTGCCGGTAACAACAGGCGGGAAAAAGCGAATCAGCCGGCTGAAATACGGGGCAATGAGAAACGTAATAATCCCAGCAACAATAATCGCCCCATAAATAGCCGTAATCCCATGTTCCACGCCAATCAATATCATGGGAGTAACCGAAGCAAACGTAACCCCTTGAATCATCGGAATGCGAGCGCCGACTTTCCAAAATCCCAGCGTCTGAATCAAGGTGGCAATACCGCAGGTAAATAAGTCAGCATTAATCAAATGAATAAGTTCAGCAGGCGACAGATGCATGGCCTGTGCAATAATAATCGGTACAGCTACAGCACCGGCATACATGGCCAGTACGTGCTGCAGCCCGTACGCAAACAGCTTGGAAGCAGGCAGCATTTCATCGACAGGATGCGTTGTCTGCTGCGTCGTAGATGGATTCATTCTATTCACTCACCTCAAATTACAAAGTATCTGCCCGTTTAAGGAAATCGCGAATAATGTCACAAGACGCATGAAAAGCCTGTTGTTCTTCTGGGGTAAGAGATATCGACACAATCGCCTCTACGCCGTTTTTGCCAATCATGCAGGGAACGCTGGCAGCCACCTGGCTTTCTCCAAACTCCCCATCCAAGGCTACAGAGCACGGCCAAATCAGTTTTTGGTCATGAAACACAGCTGCAATCAGCATATGCACTACATTGGCAATGCCAAATTCAGTACACCCTTTGCCGTCGATTTCTATATCACCGGCACGTTTGACTTCCTGCTGCAGCGCAGCAACATCTGCGGCCAAGGCCGGATTGTCCCGGCAAAGGGCCGTAAACAACTGTCCCTGCACAAACACATGCGACCAAACGACAAAGCTGGAGTTGCCATGTTCACCCATGCACAGTCCCTGTATGGAACGGCGGCTGCAGCCTGTATGCTGCGATAAAACACGCAGCAGCCGATATGTTTCCAAGCTCGTCCCCGTGCAAAAACACCGCTGGCGCGGCCAGCCCATCTGCCGGCGTATATATTCACAAACAATATCTGCCGGATTTGAAACGCTGATCGTAATTCCGGAAAAATGTACCTGCCGTAAATGAGCAATGACGTCTTTGGCCATACGAATGGAGTCATCAAACATATCCAGCCGCGTCTCACCGGGCCGCCGGCTGCGTCCAAATGCGATAACCAACACATCGGCATCCTGGAGTTCTTCATACCCTCCAGCCCGAATCCGGGTATCCCGGCCGCAGAGTGAGCCGCTGATGCAGTCAGATAAATCCATCGCCTGTGCCGCAGCTTTTTCCGGTACCGCGTCGATTAATACAATATCGTCTGCTTCACCAGACTGCAGTAACGCCAATGCTGCATGAGCCCCTACATGGCCGGCACCTACAATAACAACTTTTCGCGTTTGCAACATAGGTATTTCCTCCTTTATCGAGAAAAAGCATATATGGTATGTATATAAATTATACCATATATTTTGTTTTTGCAGGAGAAAATACATCCTTAAACAAACAAAGACAATGATGCCTTTCCCTAAGACACCACTGTCTTTATTTATCTTTAATTATACGGCATACACCTTTCCTGTCAATATCCCGCTAAAAAGAACAAAAAAGCAGATAGAGACGTTCTCCTTCTGCATTGCCAAATTTACACAATTTTTACATTCTCTTTGCAAAATACTGAAATGAAGCTTTTATACTAAACTCAAGAATCAACCAGGAGGTATCGAACATACATGTTCAGTATCAGCAATAAACATGAAGAATTTTTTGATTACTTAATGCACAACGCAGAAAACTTTCACCGCGGTGCCTTCATCGCTAAAGAAGTCATGAAAGATGTTACCAAAGTTCATCTGCACATCAAAGAAATCGTAAAATTGGAACATACATCCAACAAGATTAACCAAGACATTATTATGAAACTTTGCCGTGTCTTCATCACGCCGATTGACCGCGAAGATTTTTATAAACTGACTTGTCATCTCGAAGACTGTATTGACCAGCTTCATGATTCTCTCATGCGCGTCAGCCTGTATCATCTCACCCAATCCACACCGGCTGCAGAACAAATTACGGAACAACTGGAAATCATGGGCCAGGAATTGACGGTGATTTTTTCTCTGCTAAAAAATATCGACAAAAATGAAACAGAACTCATGGAACGGGCCAATCGCCTAAGTAAAATCGAAACAGATGTCGATAATATTTATCGCCGCGAAATATCCCGTATCTTCCAAGGAGATCTGCCTCTTCTCGATGTCATTCGCTGGAAAGATATTTTAGGTACGTTGGAAAATGCTTCTGACGCAGTAGAACAGCTTGGCAACGTCATAAAAGAGGTGACAATGAAATATGCTTGATACGCCGTTAATCATTCTCGTCATTATCCTGGCCCTGGCATTTGACTTTATCAATGGCTTTCATGATACAGCCAACGCGATTGCAACATGTGTATCTACGCGCGCTATCCGTCCCGGCCTGGCGATTATAGGTACAGCCGTACTGAATTTTATCGGCGCCATGATTTCTACAGGCGTTGCCAAAACTATCGGCGGCGATATCGTTACTTCGCCTGACATGATTAATGAATTAGTCATTATTGCCGGTTTGACCGGGGCTATTGTTTGGAACCTCATTACTTGGTGGTTCGGCATGCCTTCCAGTTCTTCTCACGCACTGATTGGCGGCATGATTGGTGCCGTTGCCTTTTCTGTCGGCACGGCAGCGCTCAACGACTGGGGCATTATTAAAATTTTTCTATCCCTCATTCTTTCTCCGATTTCCGCAATACTCATCGGGTATATCATCATGAAGCTGCTTTTCATGATTTGTCACAGCTTCAAGCCAGCCAAAGTAAATATGACTGCCAATCGGCTGCAAATTCTTTCCGCTGCATTGATGGCCTTTTCTCATGGGTCCAACGATGCACAAAAATCAATGGGCATCATTACGCTGGCATTGGTTTCCGGCGGTTTCATTCAAACCATGGAAGTACCGACACTTGTCAAAGTACTTTGTGCCTTAGCTATGGCGCTGGGTACCAGCGTTGGCGGCTGGAAAATCATCCGTACTGTCGGCGGTAAAATTTTTAAAATGCACCCCATTCACGGATTTGCTGCAGACCTCAACTCAGCCGTCGTTATTTTTGCGGCAACACTCCTGCATCTTCCGGTGTCAACAACACATGTCGTTTCCGGCTCGATTATGGGCGTAGGTTCTGCACAGCGTGTCAAAGCCGTGCATTGGAGCGTCGCCCGCCAAATGGTAACCGCCTGGGTGATGACGATTCCCTGCACGGCCGTCATTGGCGCAGTTTCTTACTTTGTCATTTCTTATATTACGGTCTTCATTATTCCTACTCTCTAAACCATGGGCATGGACACGTGGACCCCATCCTCACCGCCGCGAAGTCCTTGTCTTTCTATATATCGCCTTCCCTGCTTTTGGGCCCTGCAGCATTTTGTCATGCGTGGGAGCCCCATTTTTTTGCATTTTTCGTCCTATCAAAACGGCCGCAAATATGATACGATGAGAATACATAAAAGGAGGTATATATGTATGGATACATTAAAGCCAAAACTGACACTCTTGGAACCGCAGCCGACGCCGCTCCAATACCTGCCGGGTCTTTCACAAGAATTATTTCGTGAAATGTACATCAAGCGTGATGACCTGACTCCATTGGGCGGAGGCGGCAACAAGCTGCGCAAGCTGGAATATCTCATGTTTGAAGCACTGAATGAACAAGCTACGACGATTATCACGGTCGGCGGCATTCAGACCAATCATGGCCGTTTGACAGCTGCCGCTGCTGCAAAATACGGTCTGAAGTGCATCATCGTCACTGTGGATGACTATGACGGGGAACTAAGCGGCAACCTGCTCTTGGACGGATTATTCGGTGCCCGCGTCATCGTCAAAAAAAATGACGGCCGCGACAAAGATACCCAGCTGACAGAAACGGTCAAACGCGTCATGGAACAAGAACTGCAAAAAGGAGAACGCCTCTATTTCATTCCCATGGGCGGCAGTGATATAACCGGCATGCTGGGCTACTATGACTGTGCCAAAGAGCTGGACGCGCAGGCGCAGGAACACCAAATCAACGGCGCAACGGTATATACGGCAGTCGGCAGTATGGGGACGTATTTAGGATTGTACTGCGGTTTGAAAGCCATTCGTTCCAGCCTGAAACTAACGGGCATTGCCATTATGCCTTTGGACAAAGACAAGCTGCATCACTATTTTCTGCAAGCAAAAGAAGCCTATGGATTTACCTTTGATGACAGCGATATGCATATTGAAACAGATTATATCCGCAAAGGGTATAACGAACCGGACAAACAAGTACGCCAGACCATCTGCATGATGGCTCGCCATGAAGGGCTTCTTCTCGACCCCTGCTATACAGGCAAAATGTTTGCCGGCGTACTCGATATGATTAAAGAAAAGAAAATCAAGCTGGGAAGTCAGCTCATTCTCCTGCATACCGGCGGCATGCCCGGATTATATACACCGGCGCACCGCGTTAAGTTTGAAAAAGAATTGGCCGATACGGTCACTGTGATAGAATAACAAAAAAATGACTGCACGCGGCAGTCTTCACATACTCATAAAGCCCCCATATGTTAGCATTCTACCGCTAACATATGGGGGCTATTTTACTACAAACTACAAACTACAAACTACAAACTACAAACTACAAACTACAAACTACAAACTACAAACTACAAACTACAAACTACAAACCAATATGATAAAACAAACGGCACAGCAAAACAACCATGTGTAACTTAATAATTTCCCTGGTTTTTATGCATCATAATCCGAAGCACTTCTTCATCTGTCTGCTGCATGCCCTGGCAGGCCAGGCAGCCTACATTGCGGATGCATTCATGGACATCAAACGATACCAGCCCGTCATTGCCGCTTACGCGCGTTCCTTCGAGAGCCAGCAAAACAGCCCGGAAGGCAGAGGTGCAGGCCGTCGCGACTTTCATGGCACAGCTGTTGGCAGCGCCATCACATACCATGCCTACAGCTTCGCCTGTCATGCTGCATATGGCCCGGCTGATTGTTTCGACGGCATGGTCTTTATCCATCAGCCAGGCCATGCCAGCCGCCGCTCCCATAGATGCGGTGATAGTCGCGCAAAAGGCCGATAATTTGGGCAAAAACGAATGGGCATACATCGCCGTCATGTGCGACAAGACAATGGCACGCAGCCGTTCTTCTGCTGATGCATGAACATAATCAGCTACAGCAACAACCGGCTGTGTCGCAGAAATCCCCTGATTGCCGGAACCGGAATTGGTCATCGCCGGGAAAGGCGCGCCGCCCATGCGGGCATCTGCCGCGCTGACAGTCCGGATTAAAACTTGCGTCTGCAAGTCTTTCCCTATGAGGCCGTTTTCCTGCTGTTTGGCCAGTGAGGCTGCAATATGCAGGCCATATTTCCCCGTCAGCCCTTCTTTAGACAGACGGTTATTTAATTCTTCTGCTTTTTTCATAAACGCGATTTCTTCCAGCGGTACTTGTTCTGCAAAATCGACAATATCCGCAATGCACAATGATTGTAAAAAGGCAATCTTTTCTTGTCCGTCGTCGCCGCCTGTTTCTTCCGCTCTAAAAATAGACACGCCGTCCTTTTCAATAGAAATAACATGGGTATGGGCATTGGCTACACATACTTTGACCGTATGGGACGCTCCTTTTACAGTCGCTTCTGAATATAAGACATACGGCACGTCTTTCGCAATCTGTATCGTAACCTTGCCGGCATCCACCATGGCCGCACCTTGGTCTACTACCTCTTGAGATATACCGGACAAAACCAGCAGTCCTTTATCCGGATTGCCGCCAAGCGCACCGACAGCCGCCGCAATATACAAACCAGGACGGCCTGTACCGGGAACCATTACGCCCATACCGTTTTTCATTAAATTGGCAGACACCCGCGCCTCTACAGATTGTACCGGCTCGCCAAGCTGGCGTGCAGCTGTTGCTGCCGCAAATGCCATCGATACCGGTTCCGTACAACCAGTAGCAGGAATAACTTCCTGCTTCATCATTTCAATCATTTTGTTCCATGTTGCATTGGCCATTATATTCTCACTTCTCCCTATCAAACTATCACACTTACCCTACTATCACTCTTTACGAATACGGCTCAAATACCGATATATCGTCGGTTCTGATACATCCAGCATCGCGGCTAACGCAGAAATTCCTCCTTTTAGCAAAAAAAGCCCGTCTTCATCCAATTCTTGTGTAATTTTCATGCGTTCTTCCACAGAAAATCGCTTGGCTTCTGCCGGATACATCTGCAGCCGTTTAGAAATCATGCTGTGAATCGTATCCTCTGCTGTTTTGTACAGATTTTCAAATGCTGGTTCTTTTGTATCTTCCGGACTAGCCGCCGGCTTGTTTTCCAATACCAACCCTTTTAAGATTTCTGTATCCAGCATGTGCCGTGCTTCTAAATACGGCTGAATATCATAATTCAAACACAGTACGCCTACAATCGTGCCGGCTTCATCTTTGATAAAATACGACGAAGAACGAAACGTGTGTCCTGTACTGCCTTTTCCCTGATAATTTGTTACATACTGGATAGGTTTCTTTTTGGCTTGCTGCAGCAGTCCCAATGTAAAATCCGTCAGCGAACCTCCGATGCGGCGGCCGCTCAAATGCCCGTTAGCAATCGCCACGATAGACTGTTCCGGCTTTGTCACATCATGCAGAACGACTTCACAATGCTCCCCTAATGCATTGCCAAGAAATGCCACGAGCGGTATATATGAATCCAGTACTTTCATCCCTGTATGCCTCCTTTTCTTGGCTTAATAAAATTTTATCATTGTAATAATATTTTTGCAATATATATTAAAAAAACAATCATCCGTTTTTTATACAAAAAGGGGGCCTCGCATGATATCAGAATTTTTCATGCGACAGCCCCATTCTGCTATGTTTGAATAAAATGTCCAACCCTTTTTATTTACCAGGCAGCCACAGTGCCGTCTGCACGCGGTTCTGTAGCTCCCATCAGCACGCCTTCTTCGCTGCGCCAGATAATCTGTCCGCGGCCATATGACATCGCATTGGGATTGACGATAATCGTATGGCCTTTGGCACGCAGTCCGTCTATAATCGGCTGCGGCACAGACGGTTCCACTTCTATCGTTCTGCCTCCCGTCCACTGCCAGCGCGGTGCATCCAGCGCGGCCTGCGGGTTGAGATGATAATCAATCGTATTCATGACGACCTGCATTTGTCCCTGCGGCTGCATAAACCCGCCCATGACGCCAAACGGTCCGACAGCCCTGCCGTTTTTAGTCAGAAATCCCGGAATAATCGTATGGTAGGATTTTTTGTGCGGAGCCACGCAGTTGTCGCTTGCCGGATTCATGCTGAAATTATTGCCCCGGTTGTTTAGAGCAATGCCATATCCCGGCACGACAATACCGGAACCAAACCCGTCAAAGTTGCTTTGAATATAGGAAACCATGTTTCCCTCTGCATCGGCAGTGCAAAGATATACGGTGCCGCCATTATTCGCATCCACAGGCTTTGGCAGCAGTGCGTGTTCCCCAATCAAACTGCGCCGGGCCTCTGCATACTCCTGCGAAAGCCAGTATGATAGGTTCGTCCTCATATAGCGAGGATCGGCAATATATTCTCTGCCGTCGGTAAAGGCCAGCTTCATCGCTTCTATCTGTTTGTGAAATGACGCGACAGTATCCCGTTGTGTAAAGGAAAAGCCCCGGGCAATATTCAAAGCCATCAAAACAACCAATCCATGTCCGTTAGGCGGTATTTCCCATACATCATAGCCCCGGTAATTCGTATGAATCGGTTCGACCCATTGCGGCGCATACGATGCCAAATCCTCTTGACGGATATAGCCGCCTGTTTCTTTAGACCAGTCATCGACAGCCTGCGCCAATTCTCCTGTATACATGGCCTGGCAGTGACTGTCCCGGAGAAGGCGCAGTGATTTAGCATGATCCGGCAGCCGCATGATTTCACCGACACGATGCGCTCTGCCCTTAGGGAAAAATGTAGAAAACAACCCGGAAAAGGCTTTTTCATCTTTATAGGCTGCAAAATCATGCCAGCTTTCTTCAAGCTGTGCGGCTACCGTCGTCTGTACGGCATAGCCGTCTTCCGCATAGCCAATGGCCGGTTCAAATAAATCGGCAAAGGGCAGGCGGCCAAAGCGTTGATGCACTGCAGCCCAGGCAGCAGGCGCTCCCGGTACCATGACAGGAATCCAGCCGCGGCTCGGCATGACCGTATGTCCGGCAGCCGCTACCGCTTCTCTGGATACGGCAGCCGGTGACCAGCCGCTGCCATTGATGCCGTACAGCTTGTCTTTCATCCAAATCAAAGCAAACGCATCGCTTCCCAAGCCATTGCTCGTCGGTTCCAAAACGACTAAGCTGATAGCTGTCGCCAGTGCTGCATCTACTGCGTTGCCGCCTTTTTTCAGCATGTCCAATCCTGCCTGCGCAGCCAGAGTCTGCGACGTACAAACCATGCCGCGACGGCTGTACAACACTTCCCGGCGCGACGCATAGGGATAATAAGAGGCATCAAAATTCATTGTCATTCCTCCTCGAGTATCATTTCCTTTACTATATCATATTCTGCCGTATTCATCATCTGAATAAACGGAAAAAGATAGTGTCAAGTTGTTGTGGGACTTTTTATGAAGAAGTTCCTTGAAACTAAATTTTACATAAGATGTTGATACCCGCTGTCTTCTATTAGGCGCATCCATCCTCCCGTCAGTTTGGATTCTCGTCCCGGCATATGTGCGATTTCTGACGGGATATCCGTATAATAAGAAAGCTGATGTCGTCTGCACGAAGCCCGCAGTACCGTATCATCTACATCAGGACGTACCGTTTTTTCCCGTTGGCAATGCTTCAATGCATATTCGACTAGATTTCCTCCATTGGCCACATACGTACGCATTCTCGCCATTTGTTCTGCTCCAATAGGGCTCCAGCCCATGCCGCGCGAGCTCAACCGTTCTGACAGCATATGGCTCACGTGTCCTTCTGTACTGCTGGCTGCTTCCGGTACCGTCAACGTTTCATGAATACCATCCCAGTTACTTAGGATATATTGGCTGCCAGCATCTATCATTTTTTTACGATTCGGACATCGCGCGTATTTCTGCTGTACCTCTTTTACAAAGCCTTTTCGGTCATTGGCCCGCAG
>CAVKEA010000042.1:0-22872 GCA_963655305.1 bacterium | reverse complement strand
ACCAGCATGCTGACAGATAAATCACAAATATAAATACCGAATTTATCAAGGGGTTTTCCTTTTACGCAATACCCGCAGTTTTGATCTATCATTTTCTATCACCTCGTTATATAAACAGCGATAAAATTAATACCATACAAAGCCCTACAACCGAATTTATCAATTCCAGCAAGCCCCATGTTTTAAAAGTCTGCCCAATTGTTAAGTTAAATGTTTCTTTCATCATCCAAAAGGCTGCATCATTAGGCATCGTAATGGTATTACTGCCAGCTGCCGTTGCCAGCATAAGCAACGTCGGATTAACATTAAACACCGGAATAAGAGGTGCTACAATGCCGGCTGCAGTAATAGCAGATACGGCTCCCTGACCTGTTGCCCAGCGAATAACTACTGTAATGAAAAATGCCAAGATAAGTGGAGAAATAGATAATCCAGTAACAGCTGCAGCAATATGCTGTCCTACACCTGCATCTACAATAACTTGTTTAAAAACACCGCCGGCACCAATAATCATAACAACAGTAGAAATGCCTTTAATAGCAGATGTAATGGAATCAGAAGTTTCAGAAATAGTACGACCAGCACGAACACCAAATACGTACATAGCAACTAAAACTGCTAATAACAAGCTAACATTAGGGCTTCCCAAGAAATCAAAAACAGTATATACAATAGTTCCCTTAGCTACAAAATTAGCAATAATGGTATGACCAATCATAAATATTGCGGGAATTAAAGGAATAAGCAAACAAATAATGAAAGAAGGAAGTTTAAAAGATCCTAAGGAAGTTTCATCAATATTTCCCAGCTTAGGAGCTGCAAATGTATCAATACCTTTTAAGAATTTCGGTAAAATAATACCTGCACAAATAATAGATGGAATAACAACAACTAACCCCAGCAAATATACCATACCGCCATCTGCACCGAATGCATCAACTAAAGCTACAGGTCCTGGTTGTGGAGGGAAAATACTATGCGCTTGCGCTACAGCTGCTAGTACAGGAATAATCAAAAACATATATGGTATTTTAGCTTCTTTAGCAATACTAATAACTAACGGTACAACAACCATAAAGGCTACTTCAAAAAACATAGAAATACCAAAGATAACACCGACAGCCAAAACGCCCCATTTTAACATGCGAACGCCACAATGAGCAACAATCGTATCAGCAATCTTTTTAGACGCACCGCAATCTGTCATTAATTGCCCTAATGCTGCCCCTAAAACGATAATTAAGCCAACACCGCCTAAAGTACTTCCGGCGCCCTTAGTGACGGTCTTTACTAAAGTAGTTGTATCCATCCCTTCCATAAAAGCAACAAAAATAGCAATGAGCAGTAAAGCAATCATACTATGCATCTTTGCTTTTACTGTTAAAAACAGCAATAATGCAATCGCTACGATTACCCATACAACAGGTAATAAATGTTCCATAATAATTCTCCTATTCTATTTTACATATTTAACCAATGTATTCCGTACTGCATGAGGACCTGCAATTAATTCGTTGAAATAATGTTCTATCTTTTCACCAAGACCTACAGCATACAAATCACTGCCAAAAATATCGGCATTGGAAAGGATGGGTTTTAATTTGCCTTTAGCGGAATCAATATCGCCTAATGTAATCCCTTGTAATGCAGCTTGTAAATCCTTGAGTAATGGATCCGGGCTGGGTTCAAAGGCCTTTCCTTCGTCATCAACGGCCAACAAATACCGGCACCAGCCAGCGATGGCCAAGGGAATAAATTCCAGTTCTTTGGCTTTACTGCCATAAGCTTTAATCGTTTCGCCAAAACGAATGCCTACTTTTTGAGAAGTATCCGATGCAATCCGCTGCGGCGTATCCGGGAGATTGCTATTTGTTAAGCGTTCTTCCAACACTTCTTTGATAAAAGCCTGCGGTTCCAACACACCTGGGTTCGTAACAACAGGAAGTCCTTCCTGATAGCCGATTTTTTCAATCAAGCCTTTGAGCTGTGCATCGTTCATTTCATCCGCAATCAACGTATAGCCAAGCAGGCAGCCGTATACAGCTAACGCCGTATGAAGCGGATTGAGGCAGGTGCAGACTTTCATACGTTCCACTTTATCTACTGTTTCTCTATCTGTAAAAATAACACCGGCATGTTCCAATGCAGGTCTGCCATTGGGGAATGTATCTTCAATAACCAAATATTGTGCATTTTCAGCATTTACAAAGGCAGCATACGTCCCTTTTTCGGTATGAATCAGTTCCGTATCTTCAAAGCCAAGACCTTTTAAGTAATCCTGTACTTTAGCGGAAGAACGCGGCGTAATTTTATCAATCATGCTCCATGGAAATGTAACTTTTTGCGGATTGTTAATATATTCAGCAAATCCGGCATCGACTACTCCATTTTTTACCCATGCATCGGCAAAGGTTGTCATGGCAGCTTTGATTTTGTCGCCGTTGTGAGAGCAGTTATCCATGCTCAGGAACGCAAACGGATAGGCTCCGGCTTGATAGCGAGCATAGGCAAGCGCAGCAATACAGCCCATGGAACTTGTTGCCTTTTCCGGACCGTTTTTCATATCTTCTGCCACAGCCGGGAAATATTCGCCGGCATAGTTTGTCAGTTTGTAGCCTTTTTCTGTAATGGTAAAGCTGGCAATCTGCAGTGACGGATTGGTAAAGATTTCTTTCAGCCGTTTCCAATCTGCCGCAAAATCCGGACGGCAGACAACAGATTCCATAACAGAACCAATAACTTCGTTTTCAAAACGTCCATCTGCATACATCGTAACGGCAAGGCTCAAGTTATCAAACGGACGATAGACTTTTTCAATGACTTCTTCATCGTATGTTTCAGCAGTAATAATGCCTGTTTGAGCTTGGCCTTTATTTAATAAATGCTGCTGCAGTGCAGCAATAAAAGCACGGAAAATATTTCCGCCGCCAAAATGAACCCACTGCGGAGCTTTTTTTGTTTCTGCAGCAACGGCAGCATCATCAAACTGATACGTCGTAATACCGGCTTCTTGCCATTGTGTTTGATTTTGGTGAATAGCTTGACGATTCAAATGCAACATAATGCACTCCTCCTAAAATTAGGTTTTATAATTGACCACATGTACGGTTAATAGCGTCCCATAATCCCAAAATATAGTTAGCACCGAGGGCCCGGTCATAAAGGCCATAGCCCGGACGGCCTTCTTCCTTCCAAATCATGCGGCCGTGGTCCGGACGAATTGGGCCGTCAAAGTGAATGTCATATGCAGCTTTCATGATTTCATACATATCTAAGCTGCCAAACTGAGATTTATGTGCCACTTCGTTAAATACCCACGGTTCATGCACTTGGATATTGCGGACATGTAAAAAGTTGACGCGGTTCATTTTGCCAAATTTACGAATGATATGAGGAATATCATTTTGACGGTTGGAACCCAGCGAGCCTGTGCAAATCGTAAAGCCGTTGCTCGGGCTGTCTACCATGGCTGCAATTTTATCCAAATCACTTTCATTTTTGACAATACGCGGCAAGCCAAATACAGATTTAGGCGGATCGTCCGGATGAATTGCCATCTTGATGCCCAATTCTTCTGCGACCGGTACAATGGCATTCAAGAAATACGAAAGATTTTTACGAAGCCCGTCTTCATCCATTCCTTCGTATTGTTCAAAAAGATGAGATAATTCTTTTAACCTTTCCGGTTCCCAGCCAGGAAGAACAAATCCATTGCTGTTGTCCAAAATTTCTTTGGCCATATCCTGCGGTGTTTTGCCGTCAATAACATGATAGTCATACGCTAATGCGGTAGACCCATCGTACAATGGCATTGCCAAGTCTGTACGTGTCCAGTCGAAAATCGGCATAAAATTGTAGCAAACCATTTGAATGCCTGCTTTAGCAGCATTTTTTAAAGACGTAATGTAATTTTCAATATATTGGTCTCGGCTCGGAAGTCCCAATTTTATATCTTCGTGGACATTGATGCTTTCCAAATCTTTGAAAACTAAGTTATTTTCTTCTGCGATGTGTTTGATATGAAGCAGTGGTTCTACTGGCCATACTTCACCGACCGGAATATCAAACAACGCCCCAACGATTCCATCCATACCAGGAATCTGGTCAATTTGCTGCAAGGTAATTTTGTCATCGTTTTCGCCATACCAGCGAAATGTCATTCTCATACTCACTTTAATTCCTCCATATACACCAATTAATTTATGATTGTTTTTGTTGTTTACATACTACCATACTAGTATTCTTTAAGCAATGCTATTTCTTTATTCTTGAATAAGTAGCATAGACAATAGTTGAACAATGTCTTTTTTATATACCTTTCTGTCATCAAAAAAAGAACCGCTTTATAGATATATCTATAAAGCAGTTCTTGATTTAGCTTGTCGTGGAAAAACAGATTATAAAATAATATTTTTCTGATTTCCTGCAAGATATGCATCAATATTATCAAACACAATGACAGCACGTTTTTCCATGGATTCATGGGTAGCAAAAGCAACATGCGGCGTGACAATCGTATTTTTGGAATGAAGGAGCGGATGGTTAGTATCCAGCGGCGGTTCATTTTCGAAAACATCAATGCCGGCGCCGGCAATTTTGCCGCTGTTGAGGGCATCTGCTAACGCTTGGGAATCCACTACAGGGCCGCGGGCTTCGTTGACGAGGAAAGCCGTCGGTTTCATATATGAAATCGTTTCTGCATTAATCAAGCCGCGGGATTTATCCGTAACAGGGCAATGCAGCGATACGATATCTGCCTGTTCCATCATTTCTTTCATCGGCAGATAGGTAATCAGTTCCGTATTGGCTTTGTGAGAAAAGCCGTTATACGCAATAACTTTTGCCCCAAACGCATGAACGAGTTCTGCAACGCGATGGCCAATCGCACCGGTTCCTACCAAAGCAACCGTTTTTCCTTCCAATTCGTTGCCGATAAATCCAGCCTTCGTACCGCCGGCACGGCAGGCAGCATCTACTTGCGGCACATAGCGCAAAAGGTCGAGCATCATAGCAATCGTCAGCTCTGCAACGGCAACAGTCGAGTAGCCGGATGCATTGCTTACTTTGATTCCTTTTGCTTTGGCTGCATCCAAAGCGACATGATCTACGCCTGTAAATGCTACATCAATATATTTCAAGTTCGGGCAGGCGTTGATAACTTCTGCTTTCAGCGGCATGTTGGCAATAATGAGAATATCTGCATCTTTCGCTTCTTCAATCTGTACCGATACATCGTCATTGCGTTCATAAGCAGCAAATTCATATCCTTTTGCCTGCAGCGGTTTTACATACGAATCCAGCAGTTCCTGACTAATACCGAGTGATTCCAATAATACAATTTTCATAATCTCAATCCCCTTTCGTAATGGAAACGTTGCTTCTTTCATTATACGCATATTTGAGAAATATGTAAGGTCTTATCCCAAAGGCGTATAGATGCATACTCTGCATGCACAAAAAGTATCTTCATATTTACATTTTTATAACGATTTCAGTGACAGGCCGAGTATATCCACGAGTTCTTCAATAGACGATGCCCCTACTTTTTCAGCTGCTTTGCAGGCAATGACCGCACACGCCCGCGCATCATCCAACGCTTGATGATGATGAAACTGAAATCCCAAAAATCCCGCTACAGTATCTAATTTATGATTGCATAAATCAGGCCAAACTTTGCGGGAAATTTCTACGGTGCAGGCATATTTCGCCGGCGGCGTTTCCAAATGATAGGTTTTGAGCAAGCTGCGCAATACGCGTGTATCAAAAACAGCGTAATGAGCCATCAGAATCTGTCCTTCCAAATGAGGCCGTATGTCATTCCATAAGGCATCGAATTTAGGTTTATCTGCGACTTGATCCGGTGTAATGCCATGAATCCGCACATTGTCCGGCGAAAAAACCATAAACGGCGGCTTGATAAGTGTATATGCTTCGTTGACACATGCATTGTCATGAATCGTAACTGCTGCCAGTGAACAGGCACTATTGGCATATTTGTTGGCTGTTTCAAAATCAATAGCCGTAAAATTTAACATAACTTGTCTCCTTATCGTTTTGACAATATATTTTATCTTTTCGTATATTCAAATCGGTGTTTATTATATAGTAAATATGTGTGTATATCAATATTATATGCTCAGGATGCATCTATTCCTATGCATTCCCTGTTTCTAAAAAATACATTTTCATCTCCCGATTGTTTCATTGCAAGAAGATGCCGTGTCTTGTTTTATGTCACACAGACTCATAAACCTAAAAAATTAAATTTATTTAGGCAAAAATTTGACACAAAACTGGTATTATACGGTATACTAAACATAAAACCTATCGAAAGGAAGAGACCTATATTGGAACAATGGGAAAAGAGGCCCCTCTTTGTACGTCTGGGACTGACAGCAGCCGGCACGTTAATCATCTGTATTTTTCTGTTCCAGTTAAATATTACGGTTCCCATGATGGTGCTGGTTTCCTTGATGCTCTTTTTGACAGTTCTAGCAGGCAGAGCAGAAGGTGCTCTCTGCGGCGTATTATCTGCAGGGTATGCCTGTTTTTTCTTTTCTGAATATTACCAAAATCTATTTCAATACACCTATCAAAATAAAGTAAATATATTGGTGATAGTCATTTCACTGTTTTTAAATTTTGTGCTGGCCAGCATGATACGACAAAAGCAGCAGACCGTTCAACAACTTCAGACAATAAAAAGGCTGCATCTCCAAGAAATAAGCCGGAAATGGAAAAAACAAGCTGAACAAGATAAACTGACTGGACTGTATAACCGTTGGGGCGGCGATACTCAGATGAAGGAATATTTTATCAAGCATCCCGGTAAACCAGCAGTATTAGCAGAAATGGACATTGATAATTTCAAACATTTTAACGATATGTTTGGTCATGAAGTAGGAGATGCTGTTTTACAACATATAGCCAATCTGATAAAGAATCATTTCGGTCCGGAAATCATCCCCATCCGCAACGGCGGTGATGAATTTCAACTGTTCTTTCCCGGGTGCAAACAAGAAGAGGTTCAGCCGCAGCTGGAATCTTTCATGCAAAGAGATTTTCAAATAGTTTTCAATAACTTAGTTTTAAAATATCAAATTTCGATAGGCTATGCGATGGCACCGGAACAAGCCTCCTCTGTTTCCGAACTATGTCGAAAGGCAGATATCGCGTTATATCATATCAAGGAGAATGGAAAGAATGGAATAGCAGCATATCATCCCCGTATGGGCAATGAAGGTCGATACCGCTATGGATTCAGTTTGTTAGATCTTTCTGCAGGGCTGCCAGTCTCCGTTCTCATTTACCGGGCCGATTCGGGAGAAAAGATTTTGTTTGGCACGACGCATCTCTTTCATCTTTTTGACTGTGAGAATATGGAAGAATTTATGAGCTATACCGGCGGGACATTTCGAAATATGGTTCACCCAGACGATGTAGAAGAAGTAGAAGAATCGATTGCACGGCAGATTCAGGAAAACAACCAGCAACTCGATTATGTAACGTACCGCATCATAACCAAAACAGGCAAGATTCGCCACGTGTATGACATAGGCAGACGGGTTCATAATCCGTATTATGGCGATATATTTTATGTTGTTCTCTATGAAAAGCAAGAACCAACACAGCTACCAGACATCTCCGCTCCCATAGTTCGCCATGAAGAGAGTTGATTTTTAAACTTCTGTTTAACGGCTCCCTATATGTATCAGTATCATATATTTTATACAGTATCGAGGATTTTATGAATACATCTGCTTCTTATACGATTCAACTGCATACCCATACCATAACGTATGAACTTACCCGTAAAGCGGTAAAAAACATTAATCTCCGCATTCGCAGCGACGGTTCTGTCCATGTATCTGCCGCACCGCGGGTTCCTCTATGTCAAATAGAAAACTTTTTGCAAAAGAACAGTGCTTTTATTATTCATGCTATAGGCGAAATGAAAAAACGGCGGGAAACGACGCCTTTTTTGACGTTATGTGACGGCAGTACGCTGTATTTGGCAGGTACAGCCTATACACTGGACGTCCGCCTTGGCCTGCACAATACAGTTCGCCGCAGCGGCAAAACCGTCTATATGGAAATTACAGAAAATACACCTGCTATACGTCAGCAATTATATCATAAACTGCTGCAGCAAGAGGGCAAACGGCTTTTTCCTGCCAGCGCTGCCCGCATGGTTTCCAAACTGTCCGACTATCCTATTGAAATGCCTGCTCTCCGCCAGCGTATTATGCGTTCCCGCTGGGGTTCCTGCATGCCCCTTAAGGGAATGATTACGATGAATACCTATTTGGCGATTATGCCGGAAGCTATTATCGACCACGTTATGCTTCACGAATTATGCCATCTTATTCACCCCAATCATTCCAAGCATTTCTATAATGTTATGACCATGGTCATGCCGGATTGGAAAGAACGAAAAGCCGCTATGGCAGCATACCTGCCGTATTGTGTATAGCAAAAGTGTGTAACATAATGTTTTTTACTATCATGCACCCTGTCTTTTTCTTAAAAGTTTTTAGTTTTTTATTTGAAGTTTGAAGAAAACGAATCATAATACTGCAGGCAATACCCTTAAAACAGTACAGTAAAAGAGCAGCAATAAAATGGATTAAAAATTCTCATTTTGTTGCTGCTCTTTGTCTACATATAGTATAATTTATCCAGAAATTTTTTGCTGGGATACATAGTTTTGTTCCAATACAGCTTTTCCGGCAATTCCCGGTTTTGTCATTTCTTCTGGAGATAAAATAATATCGATCTGTTCTTTTGTCAAATAGCCATGTTCCAAAATAATATCCCGAATAGGCCGGCCGGTGGCATAGGCTTCTTTAGCAAGCTGAGAGGAGCGTTCGTAGCCAATATGCGGCAGCAATGCCGTTACGATGCCGACACTATGGTCAATCCAATGCTGGCACGATTCCCGATTGGCCTGTACACCCTGAAGCAGATATTTGTTGAACGCATGCACTGCGTTAGTCAAATACTGCATAGAATGGAATAAGTTAAATGCCATGACAGGTTCCATAACATTCAGCTCAAACTGACCGTTTTCTACACCCATGCTAATCGCCAAATCATTGCCAATCACCTGGTAACACGTCTGATCCAGTACTTCTGCCATGACAGGATTTACTTTGCCAGGCATGATGGAAGAACCAGGCTGCCGTGCCGGCAGCTTCAATTCATTCAAGCCGCAGCGCGGACCGGATGCCATGAGGCGAAAATCGTTGGCCATTTTGATAAGCATCAAGGCCGTCGCTTTCATGCTGCCTGATACTTCAGCAAAAATGTCCGTGTTGTTGGTCATATCAATCAGGTTGCGGGCTGTAACAAAAATTTCTCCCGTCAACGCAGATAATTTAGCAGCTACGGCTTTGATATATTCCGGTTCTGCATTCAACCCGGTGCCGACAGCCGTACCGCCCATATTAATCACATGAACGCCTTCCAATGATTTTTCAATCCGTTTTCTGCCGCGGTGTACTGCCGAAGCATAGGCTCCCATTTCCTGTCCCAACGTAATAGGCACGGCATCCTGCAAATGCGTACGTCCCATTTTTAACACATCATGAAATTCATCGGCTTTTTCGTCCAGTCCTTCTTCGAGTTCCCGTAAGGCATCGGCCAATTTTTTACCTTTCATAATCAAGCATACTTTAATGCTGGTAGGAAATACGTCATTAGTAGACTGCGCCATGTTGGCATGGTTATTTGGAGATACGATATCATACCGACCTTTGGGTTTGCCAAGAATTTCCAGTGCTCGATTGCACAATACTTCGTTCATGTTCATATTGACAGACGTACCTGCGCCGCCCTGGATGGGATCTACTGGGAACTGGTCGAGCCACTGACCAGCAATAATTTCACTGGCAGCCTGTACCAATGCATTTCCAATCACTGCATCCAGACGGCCTGTTGACATGTTAGCCAAGGCAGAAGCTTTTTTGACCGTTGCCATGGCTTTTATGAAATCCGGATCCAGATGTTCTCCTGTAATATGGAAATTTTCCATCGCACGCATTGTTTGTACACCATAATACGCTTTGTCCGGTACATTCATTTCACCCAAAAAGTCATGTTCTGTTCTCATAATATCCTCCCACATTCTACAACAAACTTGATTTTGTATACAGTATGCAATACATACTACAAATCATCCTATCTAAATATCACTTCATAGTATTTCAAACCTACCCCAAGGCTCTGTATACAAAAAAGACGCTGCTAAAGCCTAAGCTTTAACAGCGCCTTTGCCGTACGTACTATGAATTTAGCTATATCATAGACGATTCATGCACACCTGTCAATAGCTGCCTTCTATAGGTTACATTTATTTTAGAATTACAAACAAAAACGAAACTCACAGATACATACGATTTAGAAACTATTCTACTTGTTCTTCAATAGCTCCTGCCGGACAAGAAGTCATGGCTTCCTGCGCAGCTGCTTCTGATTCTGCAGGTACGATGCCGCCAACCGCTTCTGCCATCCCGGTATCGTCACTCATGTGAAACACTTCCGGACAGATATTGGCGCACATGCCGCAAGAAATACAAGTATCATTGACGTTGAATTTCATATAAACCACTCCTTAACAGTACGTCTCTATACATGCGGAAGCATATCTCTTCCGTTATTTACAGTATATCCATTTTTCTGTTAAAAAGCGGTTGGAAAGACAACAAACGTTATTTATCTTCTACATGCAGCTGCAGTACATCCGGCCGTGCGTAATGCCCGCATGCATCAAATTCCATACGGCTGGCCGCCACTGCGTCCATATCCAGTTCGGCATACAAAATATCTTCCGCATCCCATACGGGACCTACGATTTCATGTCCATATGGGTCAATAATAGAGCTGCCGCCGCGGCATACTGTATCCGGTAATTTTTCTATTTCTTCAGGATACGCCACCGTATTCGGATACATGGCTTTGGTAAAAAACATATCACAATTGATGACATAGCAATGTCCTTCAATCGCAATATGCCGAACCGTATCCTGCCATTCTGTATTGTCATTGGTATTCGGTGCAATGTATATGGTAATGCCTTTTTGATACAATGCGGCGCGCGCCAACGGCATATAGCTTTCCCAGCAGATTAAACTGCCAACCGGCCCCCACGGCGTCTGCCCTACAGGAAAATATCCCCGGTCAGCATCGCCCCATACGACGCGTTCCGAGCCTGTCGGTTTTAACTTGCGGTGGCAAAAAACAAGCTCCCCTTCCGGAGAAAAAAGCAGATTCGAATTATACAATGTGGCCGTCACGGCATCTCGTTCCGATATGCCCACACTAAGCCAGGCTTTGGCACTGCGTGCCGCTTCGCCCAATCGTTTGGTTTCCGGTCCAGGCACCACAACAGAATTATCATAATACTGCTTCCAATCCCTGCGGCCACCTTCCTTCCGAGCACCGACAGAAAAACCAAAAGACATCCCATACGGATAGCCGGGAATACACAATTCCGGAAATACGATAAGTTCTGCCTGTTGCTGCTGACAAGTTTCAATCAGAGATATTACTTTGTCAAGGCTTTGTTTTTTATCAAACATGACAGGTGTCGCCTGCACAACGGCAACTTTGCATGTTTTCTTCATATCCAGCATACGATTCACTCCTATCTATTCAGTATATACAGGTATACTATCATACAAATAGGCAGGCAAACAATAAAAATATAAGTTATCGAGAATAGATATAAAAATTAACATTTCGTTTATGGTTGCTGATTTAACGACTTACTTATCCAGCAACAACGGCAGTAAAAATGTCAGTTCTTTTAAATCACAATTTAGCAAAAAAATAATTGACAAAATCGTATAAACCCCCTATAATAATAGAGTACTTGCCACTATAGCTCAGCTGGCAGAGCATCTCATTCGTAATGAGAGGGTCGTAGGTTCAAATCCTATTAGTGGCTCCAATTAAAAAATCCATCCATTAATTATGGGTGGATTTTTTTATGTTCAAATCATTATATTACAGTTTTTAACCAATCTTTACAGGTAGTCTTTTCATTATTCCGTATCAGTTGACATATACACCTGCATCCATGTAAAATAATATCCAAGGCACTACAATCAACGGTAGGCGGTTCTTGTGTTCCTCATTCTTTTATAGAATGGGGGTGATGATTATGCATAATTTGTTCATCATGTTATATATTTTTATGATGTTACTGATTATCTTAGTTGTCGTTTTAAAACGCAAATAAACCGCCCTATCTAGCTCGCAACTATGACGGCGGTTTATTTACTGTAGTTATAGGGACACTAGAACCGTTTATCGTTGTAGTGTCTTTTTCTATGTTTATTATAGCCTGCTGTCCCGCATAACGTCAAGAACTTTCTTATGTGTCTTACATATTGGGTCTTAACAGAAATATATTGTGCATAAAGGATAAAAAGTAATACAAGAAGGTCGTAGGTTCAAATCCTATTAGTAGATCCAATGATAAAAAACTTCCATCCGCATAGCAGATAGAAGTTTTTTTATATAAGACACTGCAAATAACGATAACCAGTTCTTGTGTTTTCCATTATGTATAATCATTCATCACGTTATATATTTTTATGATATTGCTTATTATCTTAGTTGTCGTTTCAAAACGCAAATAAACTGCCCTCTCTAGTTGGCTACTATAATGGCGGTTTATTCACTAAAGTTATAGGGACACTAGAACCGTTTATCGTTGCAGCGTCTTTTTCTATATTCATTATAGCGTACTATTCTACATAGCGTCGCTTGTACACGATCATACTTCACAGTAAATTTCATGAATAATTATCTAAAACAAACCCCTTCCTTTTAGCTTCGACAGCTGCAGGAGGGGGTGTTTGAAATCATACATGCATAGGACTACATAACGTCCAACTGTACAAAGTTTTCGCCAAAGCGCAAATATTCGCCTTGCGGTAATTTATATGCCGTAGATACTACGCCTGCTTCTGTAGGAATACTCGGGGTGGATTCCAGGCCGTAGGTCTGCGCATAGGTTTCAGCTGTGCTTTCGGCAGTTAAGCCGGATTTATCAAATTTTAAGTCACTGCCTTTATACATGCGAATGGCCATAACAATGCCGCCCTGCAGGTATACATCCATGTGATGCGCACCATATGCCCAGCGTTCCATGCCCTGGTCTTCTTTGACGGTATCCGGCTGCTGATATGCCGCTTCCAAATCTGCCTTAGGCATGCCAATATATATGCCGCCTATGGATTCGTTATATTCTGGCTGTACAGACCGGCGCAGCGGCATTTTGTCATCGACAATCAGGTACTGGTGGGATTTATGGCCCAACAAATCCAATTTCATCGACCGCTGTCCTTCTGATTCTGTTACTTGAAAATGGCCTATCCGCGGATAATCATACGTACAGTCCTTGTCTGCTGTTACGGCACAGCCGTTAATCGTACTGCCCTGTACAGTCATGACCAAATTGCCTTTAATACTGTACCATTCTCCTTCTGCCGGTTCCAGCCAAGCTGCTGCCTGGGAATCAGTTGTTTCCGGCGTAACGGTTTGAATGGTTACTGTCGCCGTATTGGCATCAGCAGTTTCATTTGCATCTTCTGCCGCGCAAATCATCGGCACGCTCAATGCCATCATTGCGCCAATCATCATGCCTTTCACTAAACGTTTCACAATATGTCGCTCCCTTATGATAAATGAATACATCCTGTTTGCAAAAGAATATTATACGCTCCTCTAAAGCGGAAAACAACTGCTCCCCCCAGAGAATTGCCGCCATCTTTTTCACTTTTCTTCGCTTTTATAGTGTATAATAAAAACAAATCTATCAGGGGGGCTCAAATTACATGAATATCACAGTCTATTGCGGTGCCAGTTTAGGAAACAAGGACATATACAGAAAAAACGCCAGCGAATTGGGAACGTGGATAGGGACGCATCATCACACGCTGGTGTATGGCGGCGGCCGTACCGGTCTTATGGGAGTCGTTGCTGACGCAGTTCTTCAGGCCGGCGGCAAGGCCATCGGCATCATTCCAACCTTTCTAAAAACACCGGAAGAAGCACACACGGCTTTGACACAGCTGATTACTGTAGAAACGATGGCCGAACGCAAAGCCAACATGCTTTCATTGGGCAATGCCTATATTGCCCTGCCTGGCGGGCTGGGTACATTAGAAGAAATTACGGAAGCGATTTCCGCGGCGCGTCTGGGTCTTCACGACAACCCATGCATTATCTATAATATCAATAATGTATATGCACATTTAAAAAATCAATTAGACAGCATGACGGATGAAGGTTTTCTCACCCCACAAGGCCGCAGCACAGTTCACTTTGTTGACTCGTTATCCCAAATGGAATCCATCTTAACACAGAAATAAGGTGATTTTCTTGCTGTTTAAACAAATGCAATATTTCTTATCTGTCGTCGATAATCACAGTTTCACCGAAGCCGCCAATCAATGTTATATTTCTCAATCTGCTATTTCTCAGCAAATACAGGCCTTGGAAAAAGATTTAGGAATACTGCTCATCAAACGGGAAAACAGACGCTTTTCTCTAACGCCTGCAGGAGAATATTTTTATCAGCATTGCCGCCACATCCTGGAAGAAGTCAGCGAACTGCGAAACGAAACCATCCGCATAGGCCGGGCACATGAGTCACAGCTGCGCATTGGCTATCTGCGCTGTTACAGCGGCCTGGAACTGCACCAAGCCATTGCAGAGTTTTCTCAACTGTATCCGGAAATTTCGCTTTCTATCGTTACAGGTACACATGAAGAACTATATACACTGCTGCGTACCGGCGGCGCAGACCTTATATTAAACGACCAGCGCCGTGCCTTTTCTGATGAATACATGAATTTCCAGTTGCTGCAGTGCGGCTGTTATATTGAAATATCCTCGCATGTGCCGCTCAGTACACAACCCTATGTGACGCTTGACGATGTCCGCATGACGCCCTGCATCCTGATTTCTTCCCGCGAACAGCAAAATGTAGAAGAAGAGTATTATAGAAATACGTTAGGTTTTAAAGGACCGTTTCTTTTTGCAGACAACTTGGAAGAAGGCCGTCTTTTGGCTGTCGGCAACCGTGGCTTTCTGCCCATAGAAAGTGTCGGAACGCTGCCGCCGGCCGGTCCGTCGCTGGTACGCCTGCCTTTATACCGCAAAGACACGCAGATTCTTCGAAACTACTGCATGTTTTGGCAAAAAGAACACAGCAATTATTATATTGAAGAATTTGCACATATGCTGCGTAATTTACTGCTGCACCACAGCTAACCCAACAGTACACAAAAAGCTGCTGCATGAAACTTTTTGGCTTGCATGCTGCAGCTTTTTATCGTCTAGTATGGTTATCTCGTTTTCTATTTATGCGTTATGATGACTGTCCAAAAATGCCTGCAGCCGTTCCATCGATGTATTGATAATCTGTGTTTCCGGAATGCCCGCTTCTTCTACCAAAGGCAGTGCATAATCAAAAATACCAAGCCGTTTATGATAATGGGCATCGGAGTTAATGCTGATCAGTGCGCCGTATTTTTTAACTGCCCGCAGTAGTTCTCTGCAAATGGGTTCGCTGCCCGGGCGGGCCTGAGGTGAACTATCGTTGATTTCAATGGCTTTATGATACTGAACGGCAGCCTGCACGACAGCATCTACATCAATAGGATACTTGGGACTGTCCGGATGGCCCAATATATCTACATATGGATTTTTTAACCCTTGAATCAACATATTCGTTACTTCGTCGCGACTGCCTGTCGGTGAACAGTCCGTGTGGCAGCTGGCAATGACAAGATCGAGTTTGGATAATTGTTCCAACGTAAAGTCCAATGTGCCGTCCAGATTCATATAATTGGCTTCCGTCCCGCAGTATACTTTGACGCCTTTAAATTCCCGCGGAATATCCCGATACGTATTAAAATAACTCCAGCTGACGCTGCCGGGATAGCCAATGCCGTGTTCCGTCAGCCCTATAGCCGATAACCCTTTATCTGCCGCTTCCTGCATGACTTCTGTAACCGTGCTGAAGCCATGGCCGCAGGCAATCGTATGTGTGTGCAAATCAGCTATCATATGTATATTTCCCATATATATTTCCTCCTAATGTATAAGGTTGCTTTCTGTCATTATATCATATATACCAACAATATATAAATAATATACTCATTATATATTCATTATTTTGATTGTAATATGGATATGTCGCAATCGCATTTGTTTTTCTTATGCGATGTATTATAAAACGAAATTGCTCTTTGGCAAGAAATTCTATACAATACAACTATCACCAGGAGCTCCTCTGACCACTTATTTACAGGAGGAAATATATATGAAAGACGTTATGATTTTAACAGGGGCCGGTCAAATCGGTATGGCTATCGCCCGCCGTATGGGATACGGCATGAAAATTATCATTGGCGATAAAAACCGCAGCCACGCTCAGGAAACTGCCAAAATAATGGAACAAGCCGGGTTCGATACCGTATCGTTGGAGATAGATATCTCGTCCCGTTCTTCTATACAGCATATGCTCCGCTGCGCCCAGTCCTATGGCAATATTACGATGTTTATCAATGCTGCCGGCGTATCTCCCAGCCAGGCATCCATTGAAACCATTCTTCACGTCGATTTATACGGCACAGCCGTCTTATTGGAAGAAGTCGGCCGCGTGATCGCTGACGGCGGAGTCGGTGTTACGATTTCCAGCCAATCCGGTCATCGCCTGCCTGCCCTGACACCCGAAGAAGACAGAGCACTGGCTATGACGCCAACGGAAAAACTCTTGTCATTAGACATATTGCAGCCCAGCCGTATTCGCGACACGCTTCATGCGTATCAGCTTGCCAAACGCTGCAACGTCAAACGCGTCATGGCTGAATCCGTCAAATGGGGCAGCCGCGGTGCCCGCATCAATTCGATTTCGCCCGGCATTATTGTCACCCCGTTGGCATTAGACGAATTTAACGGCCCCCGCGGTGACTTTTATAAAAACATGTTTGCCAACTGCCCAGCTAAACGCCCCGGTACAGCCGACGAAGTAGCCAACATGGCCGCTCTCCTCATGAGCCGTCAAGGCAGTTTCATTACCGGTGCTGATTTTCTAATCGACGGCGGCGCAACGGCTTCCTACTTTTATGGACCGCTGCAGCCAAATAAAAACTAAAGTATACGTTTCAGTTACTGACAATCATCATATAAATAAAACAGCCATATGGGACAAAGAAACATTTGCTTTATATGGCTGTTTGTATGTTTTTTTCGTGTCACCCCAAAAACTCACAGTCCAAGGAAGTACCTTCCTTCTGCCCATTTTTCTAGTAAACATGTTGTTTACATATGCTATCTTTATGTACAAGTTGACATGTACACTTACCATCATGTAAAATACTATTCAAGGCACTACAAGTAACGGTAGGCGGTTCTTTGTCCCTCATTCTGTATAGAATGGGGGTGATAATTATGTATAATTTGTTCATCATGTTATATTTATTTATGATGTTACTGATTGTGCTGGTTGTCGTTTTAAAATGCAAATAAACCGCCCTACTTAGTACCCAGCTATGGAGGCGGTTTATTCTGCTTAAACATATTGGGACACTAGAACCGTTTATCGTTGTAGTGTCTTTTTTCTACGTTCATTATAGCGTACTGCCCTGTATGGCGTCAAGTGAGTTCTTGATTCTACGCGTCCAAAGGATACTTCCTTTCATTTTGACCACGTCAAAACCAAAAGCATATCGCATCGCAAACAAAAATAACAGCCATACAGACGGCAATGCAGAAAGAAGAGAATACATTGCATTGTCTGTATGGCTGTCGTATATCAACACAGATACACCAGAAAGGGAGTTATGATATATCTGATGCTGGCATCATACCCAATATATGAAATTTTTAGAATTTAAAGGTTGCCTGAATTCGCGTGTAATCGCCTAAGGTAAAGGATTCCGGCCCGTAGAGCGTATCCCGCTGGCCTATGCCTCTAGCCCCAAATGTATAGAATGCTTCGAGAAGTATATCCTTGGCAGGGACATAGCCGCCGCCAATGGTAAAGGATTTGATACCGTCGAGGTACCGGTCCGGCAGTCCTTCTGTACCATTGCCGCCAAAGAAAGAGCCATGCTGGAAATATTTATAATCTGCAAAGGCATTCCAGCTACCCGGTCTATTGGTATCAGCATGTCCCACATCAAGACGGGCCACCCAAAAGCGCGGCGTACCGCCGTTGGCTCTGCCGCCAAAGTCAAAGTTGGAATTATCTTCCGTGTGATTTTCATATATAGTATGCCCATTCATATACCGGCCAAAGTCTGTCCTGTTCTGACCCCAATCATATGAGAATGTAACTTGTTGTCCCAAACGCCATTTAGCACCTACGCCAATAACATTTGCCAATTTATCAAAAGAGGCTGTATCATTATGATCACCATGGGCAGCTGCATAGGGATGGGTATCATCATTTGTGGAATGGAAATACCAGGCTTGAACACCAAAATCATTGCCAAATTGATGTTTAGCTTGTACAAATACGGCTCTATCAATGGCCGGAATGGTATCCTGCTGTAATTCAACAGCATTTTCTACTTTAATCACATCATCGCCAAACGCATTGGATGGCAAATTGCCAACAGAAATATAATCTGCCAAACGGCTAAACAGCTGTTGAAAGCAATACGCCATGGTAGCATTTGTATATTTTCCTACATTTCCGGCTGCTACATCTATAACATCTCCGCTTTGTATAAATTTCTTGGCTGATATATCCCATGCAGAACGTGCTGCTAATGCTTTTGCTTGATCTGCACTAAGAGATGTAAAGTTATTGGTGTTGGAAAATACAGATTCATCACCTTTTAGCATATATAATGAATAAGATTTATTGCGGCTTTCTTTATAAGTAGCAGAAACTAAATCTGCTCCATCACCCGTATATTGATAATAGCCTTTAAATGTCCATGTGCCAACTACTTTTGCAGTGGTTCCATCGGGTTTGGTAATTGTCAAATTTTTAGATGCTGTTGCTTTATCAAATTTTTTAGTATTCGAATAGGAAAAAGTACCGCTATCTTCATAGTTGCGATATTTATTAAATTCTGATAATGCTGTATTCACAATACTGTCTTGTGCCCCATCTGACAACAACGTATCCAGTGAAACAGAGCCATTGTCTGTGCTATCTTCAGGTCTCATCATAATATAGGTTCCTAAATTTTCACCCGTTTTTTTATCTGTTAAGGTGATAGTTCCCCACGCATTGGTCTGCACATTACCAAGAACACCTATTCTCGTTAAGTGTTCTGTCAAATCTGCATAAGCGGTCGGATAATGCTCTTTAATGACATTTAAATACTCTTTAAATATCTGTTGTTGTTCTGCAAAAGATGTCGCTGCTTTCAGTTTTTCATACATACTCGTATATCCATCACGATGGACAAATTCAGCTTGGCCGGTACTGCTCTTTAAATGATCAATGTAACCAAGCCATTCATCTACATTGGGTGCCCGATAAATTGTTTTTACAATGGCATGCGTATACGCTGAATCTGTAATCCCTGTACTATGGCTAAAATCACCGTACCCCACGCGAACTTGATTTTTACCGCTCGTCCAAACGGCTCTGCCACCGTCATATTCCTTGCCAAACCAATAGCCTGTAACCCCCATCGGCTCGGTCAAACGACCTACAGAAAAGTCCCATTTGTCTGCATGCTGGGTTACATCGACAGTATCCAAACGCTGATGATTCATGCCTTTAGAATCAGATACATCGTGCATCGTATCTACGCCGCTCATGCCGCTGGCACTGCCGAGAATTTTGACATTCGTATTTTCGCCAACACGGGCATCCACACCCAGCCGCAATCGTTGTTCAAAACCATGGCCACTTTTATTTTCCATATTCTTAGCCGCATCACCTACAGAAGTTGTCATCGTTACACGCGCTTCCGGACGTTCTTCTCCTGTAAAGGTATTCCAACGCGCACGATAGTCACCAATGACTTCTATTCCTTTTTCTTTTGCCGTATCAAAAGGCTTTTGAATAAACCAATCCGTATTGATATGGGCATCCGAGCCGATTACCTTGGCTTCACCGAATGCTTTGTCTAATTGTTTTTCCATTGCAGCACTGCCGGGGCCAAATTTCAAGTTTACGCCCATTTTATATACTCGTTCCTGCAAGGCTCTGTCATCGTCCCGATGATTAAAAATATTATCTATGCCAACATACATGGACGCATCTTTGGACAATTCTTTTTGTACCAGTATATTCCAAATACTGAACGTTTTCTTTTGATACATATTTTTCTTATCGTTCAAATCTTCAAAGAAATAATGAGTATGGTCATTATCTCCTTCCATATAATTACCGTTTCCTGCAATAGAATTACTGTCCAGCATGTGAATATAGTAGTTACCCCAAAGAGAGGCACGCCAACCTTTATTTTCATATGTCACACCTATATCCACTTTATGCTGTGGCTTGTCGAGCAATCTATCCGGCATCGTCGGGTCGCTCTTGTTTAATGCCTGCAAATACGTATAGCCAAGCCGTGCCGACCAATGGGCATCAAATTTATGATTGATTTCTGCTTCTATGCCTGTAATTTCTGCTTTTCCAATATTTTTAAAGCTGTAAATCATATCCGGCGGCTGGATAAATTTAAATACACTATTTCCAGGATGAAAATCCATTAACTTTCCTGTAAAATAGACACTCATATAATCCGTAATTTTGTTATGAAATACATTCAATCGTGTAGATGTTTTTCCATGTTCCGTTTCTAATCCCATATCAAAATTAACCGATTTTTCTGGCTTCAAATCAGGATTTCCTACCCAGTAATATCCTAATCTGCCGATTTCACTGCCAAGTCCGTCTACAGTTCCTGCCGGTGAGCCACTGTACATCTGCCAATTATAATAGAGTTCGCCCATACCGGGTTCTGTATATCCTGTACCAATATTGGCTTTAAAACGTTGATTGGCTTTACCATGAATATTATGAGTTAAACCGACATTAAATGTTACTTCAGAACCAAATAAATCGCTGTGATCGATCCGTACCATAGGTGACAAAATAGTCGAATCATTGAGCTGCCATGTATCCCCTATAAAGAAATGCTGTTTCTTTATAGTTGCTTTCCCTACTTCTATATGATTTTGATTTTCTTCATATACTTCTTTAAATTTTTTCCCATGGTAAACGGCATCTATTAATTCAGATCCTGTTTTACTATAATAACACCCTACAATCATTGTATATAAACTAGGATTATTTTGAAAATCTTCATCTGTATAGTTAGCAAAATATTTATCCTTATTTCCAGGGTCTGCTAATAATTCTTTTGCAAACGCAACGGCATCGTCCCATCGACCAGCTTCCTTTAACTCATCCATATCCATCTGGCCATACGAATTAGCATATGTATTAAAATCTTCTGCTGAAAATACAGGGGCTGTATTGGTATTATAATATTCCATATTTTGGTTATAATACGGTATACCAGATTCATCTAACATAAATGGATAATTATGTACATTGGAAGACGGTTTATTAGAATATATCGTATTTCCTTCGGTATCTTTTTCAGCAACAATCTTTAAATTTTTATCATAATTCCAAGGATCTATTTTTTGCAAATACGTATGAATCCGATTTTTTACGCCAGCAATCCCCTTGATACGGCTGCCTTCTGCGGTTTCTTGGGAATAACCAAACCCATAGGACAACAAATGATGATCATTAAGCTGTGTATTAGCCGCAGCATTCACATTCCACTGTTTATGGGTCAATGTATCTACAGCTTCTAAGGTGTTTTTCCCTTCATATTTATTATTGGCATCATAGGAAGATAGTGTAATATCATCTTCATTCAACTTAGATTGATCGTAACTAATCTTCCAATCCGTATTTCCGCCATTCGTACCATTCCAAGTAATGCTCTGTTTGTCTCTCGTGACTTTTCGTTTAAAATGTTGTTGTGGTTCAACTGGATTACTGCTATGTTTGATGTATCGTTCCAGATTTTCATCCGTTCTATCCAAATTGACATCAATAGTATTTTTATCATTGATATCATACGTTCCTACAAGACCAATATTTTTAATATCTCCAAAAAAACGCAGCGAATTACGTACATAATTCTGATTATTTTGCGTATCCATTACACTGCCAGATTCATATACCGGCATAATATCCCGTTTACTTCCATACGCCGCTATTTTGAATTTCCCCATCTGCCCTGAATCAGCACGCAGGAAGAAATTATCATACGGCAGTATATCGCCGTTGCCTTTGGCACGACGGCCTTCTACGTTTAGCTGTAAGCTAGGTGTTTTTGAAGCTTTTTTAGTTATTACATTAATAACACCTCCAATGGCATCAGAACCATATTTAGCAGAGGCTGCACCTTTGATGATTTCAATCCGTTCCACATTTTCTGTGCCCAGACGCTGGAGTTCATCCCCTTGTCCGCTGTACTTGGATATATCTCCCATAACAGGCTGTCCATCGACAAGAATCAATGTATGTCTTGGTTCGGCACCGCGAATGGATACGCCGACACGACCCATGGCATCTACGCTTCTTGTTACACCCGTTTCGTTGAATATAATATCTTCTACGGATTTCGCTTGCTTTTTAGCAATATCGTCAGCCGTAATGATCGTCGTCTGCTGGCTTTCGTATTTCGCTTCTTCCTGCGCCCGATTGGCTTCGACGTTGACGTCTTTGGTGGTAACATGAGTACTATTGGAGTCCCCCCCCTAGTGGACTATTTTCCGCATCAGCTGCAAATACCGGCATGGCAAGCCACGTCATGACCGCGCAGGCCAGCATGGCATAGGTACGTTTGTTGTGCA
>CAVKEA010000041.1:0-23684 GCA_963655305.1 bacterium | reverse complement strand
AAGTGAAATTGAGAAAATTAATGAGTATGTTCGATTAATTCCTTTTAATAAATCTATGCTAGAAGGAAAAATAAAAGAAACAAAAGCATCTCTTAAAAACGTAAAAAAAGCGATTTCTGAGAGGACGAAGGCTAATAATCGTTTTGGAGATGAAATTTCAAAGTATATGCTGATGTACATAAAAAAATTAGATGAAGATGATGAGAATATCACAGAAAATTATATTTATACATCAAACTTAAAAGAACTTTCAGGAGCGGCATTACAGAAAAGAGTATTTGCTTTTCATTTGGCATATATAAAAGTTGTGCAAGAGCAATTGCATATCACCTTGCCTATTTTAATGGATTCACCACGGAGCAGAGAATTAGATGATGTTAATACTAATTTGATGATGAAAATACTTCAAGAAGAATTTAAAGACAATCAATTAATTATTGCCTCTATTTACTCTTATGATGCTTTTGGCAATAATTATAATAAAATTGAATTGCAAGATAGATTAATAGATCAACCGTGTAAAGATAGTGAACAATTATTTTGAATTTCAAAATTTATTAGAAAAGAGACAAAAAGCTTAGTGTATATAATAACTCAATTGAGGTGAAATTTTAATGGATGGTGAGACTTTACTAAAATGGATGCCGATAATAATTTCTGCTTTTTCTTTGACAATTTCTGCTGGCGGTGTATATTATTCGTTTCAGGCTAATGCAGATCGCAAAAAGCAGATGGATAACATGAAAAGGGAAAATGATTTAGCCGTGATTCGCAAAGTGTTTCCTGTAGAAATTGATGGAGAGCTTCACCGTAATACAGTCGGAATTTACAATAACTCTAGTTACCCTATTTATGATATTTTTGTGCTTCAAGGAATCAATACATTACATATTAATGAAGCCCAACATTATGGAGCTGTGAGATATATTCGCAGCATAGAGCCAAAGACTAAAATGGAATTAGAAATGGAAAATGCTGGCCTTGGCATGAATAAATATTATGTTGTTGGTATGTTTTTTAGAGACTATAAAGGTAATGAATGGTTTCGAAACAGCATGGGAAAATTAGAAAGGTCAGAAAACTATAAAGAAATGCTTAGTGAAAAGCGAGTAGCTATCCCACCTTATATGGCTGTGATGGGGAGAAGATCATCGTTGTACTGATTATATATATGAAAGACAGGCTATTATATATTTCTTGCTTCTAGGTATAATGATTTTGATAGAGTGGTGTTAACATATAAATAGGACAGGTTAAACTGAAGTTCCTAAAGGTGATACAATAAAATTAACTGAGGAGGTCTCAAGTATGGCGGAATTCAATAAAAACTTCAAAATCAACGCAGTTAAGTATTATCATGAACATCGGGAACTGGGTTCAGTCGGTTGTGCTATAAATCTTGGCATTGTTTCACAACCCCTTCCTTGTTGGCAAAAACGCTGAGAGATAATGGTGAAATGCCTTATTACGGTTTCGGTAACTATGCGTCTGATGAAGCCAAGGAGATTACTCGTTTGCAACGTGAATTACGGGTACGCTGCATGTCTAAAAAGCTATCAGCATTTTGGAAAAATGACCATTATTATCTATCGTAGTGTTCATGCAGAAACCGAAAATGCCCATCAGGCAAAACGCCGCTTTTCGGTTTTCGGAGTGCTTTCTGAACTTGGTGTTTCTTTTCTTCCATCGGAATTTATGCATTTGCGAAAAATGTTTAACAGTACCCAATATTGGTAGTGTTAAAATTCTTTTGCAAATTCATTTCATCCGTCAGTAAATATTGGTATCAGATATACGGATTTTTTTCGTCAGTTGGCTGCTTAATTTTCATTTTGAACAGATGTTTCATGTCCATATAACATTTTGAACTCCATCCTTTTTTGTCTCAGGAAAAACGGTAGGGATGCCTTTCAGCATGTCAAGGAATTTGAGCTGGGTGAAGAAATTCAGTCAGCTTTTCGTATCTTCTTTTATGCTCTCAGCGGTTCCAAGAATCTCTGTGTTAACAGCCATCTATATTGATGACGATGGCTGCTAACACAGAGATATTTAGGATTTTGCTGTCTTACTAAAACTTGAAATATATGCCGTCTACATCAACATACGGATAGTATCTAAAAATACCCCCAACGGATGCACAGAAAAATAAATTTTGTTCAGGCCATAATACCGTCAGTCAATTTTAATTTAATTTTAATCTTTCAGGGCTGTTTTTTAATTTTGTTTTAATCTTTGTATGATATACTGTGATCTATAGTACAGGTGCTGCAGGAAGAAATGAAGCCGTACTGTATAAAAACGACGAGATACCACTACGCGGGTACCGGGCAGGAAAAAATCGATAGGGGTATATTGTCGAAATTTTAAAACCTTAGTATAATGAAGATACCGGAAGGATGATAGGGATGAACGGAAAAACCATGCGAATGCCTCAAAATAGAAGGCATCAGCGAGCTCTTAACATCATCAAACGATGGCGGCTCATGGATGATGAGTTTATGAAACGCTGTTTAAAAGATAATATTCCGGCTGTTGAATGTATTTTGCGTATCATTATGGAAAGGCCGAATCTGCAGGTAAAAACGGTGCATATTGAAGACACCATACCCAATCTGTTAGGACATGGCATACGAATGGATGTGCATGCAGTAGATTTAGAAGGAACGGAATATGATATAGAAATACAGCGTTCGGATACGGGAGCAGGTACCCGGCGGGCTCGCTTCAACAGCAGTCTGCTGGATCTTAACAGCCTGAAAAAAGGCAGCACCTATGACATGCTGCCAGAAAGTTACGTTATTTTTATTACGGAGAATGATGTTTGGAAACGGGGACTTGCCCGGTACCATGTAAATCGGGTTATTGAAGAATTAAATCAGCGATTTGAAGATGGAGAGCATATCATATATGTCAATGGTTCTTATAAAGGAAGCGATGCCATGGGCAGCTTGATGAATGATTTTCGCTGTGATACGGCAGAAAATATGATGCTTAATCCTTTAAAAGAAGTAGTATATCGTTATAAAAACAATCCGGAGGAGGTGGCGTTGATGTGTGCTGAACTGGAAAAATGGAGCTTGGAAGAACGTCAGGAAGGCCGTCAGGAAGGACGTCAGGAAGGACGTAAAGAAGGTGAAAGTCGCTTGACGGCATTGTTAAAACTATTAAAAGCAGATCATCGATGGCAGGATTTGGATTTGGCAATTGAAAGAGAAGATGTGAGGGAAAAACTGTATCGAGAATATCATATGGAATAAACAAGAAAACCATGGCTGTATACGTACTACATACGATACGGTCATGGCTTTTCCCGATGTACTGCATTATGTTATGTTTATGGAAAATTTATTTTTTGTAATGGCCCCGGTCTGCTTCAAACTTTTATCATATCTGTATTCTAAAGAAACAGCATCGCTTGAAAACTCACGTTCTCTGAGCTTGAAATCCGAACATAAATTTGCTAAACTACCATACATGAGGTAGTTCGATGTATTCGGTTTTCCTCGCGGAAGCGAGGTGATCAGCATGAGTGTATACGAAGCATTATCATTAAATGTTGCAATTTTGCTTGACGGCTGCAATTTATGATATAATTGACATGCTGTCACCCCCATACAGGCGCAGAAAGGGGGTATGCTATGGTGAGTATATTTGCATCATTTTTACTCTCTGTCTTGGCAGGTGTAGTTTGCCACTATATCTGCAAATGGCTGGACAAAGAGAGATAAGCGACAGTCAGCCTAGGGTATAAGCCACCTTGTCAATAATGGAATAGAAAAGACCCGGTGCGGGAACACCAGGTCTTTTCGCATGCTACGTTGAGCATTTGCATCATTTTGCCTACTTTCATTATAGGCAAAATTGCAGATACTGTCAAACATTTTTCGTAAATACATGAATCCCAATGCAAATAAAGTACGCTGATACGTTACAGCATTAGTAAGCTCCTCAGCTTCCTGGTCCAATAGGCTGTTAAACGTTTCTTTAATGCTCTGTTTTACCAGATTCTTCAATTCAGTTTTGATTACTTGCTCGTTTAATTGTATAATATTGGTCAGACATAAATCTCATCTCCTTTGTGAGTTTTGTTTGGCGACTTAATTTTAACAAAAGACGAGATTCATGTCTTTATTTTATTTTGCGAAAATATTATACCTTAATCAAAGAAATATTTGTAATATATCGATAATACATGATAAAGAAACCGTCACTGTGTCTTCTTGCCAAGAAGCATAGTGACAGTTTTTTATTATCGGTTAGATTGTGTTTGTGTGTCGCGGCGGTTGTCCGTCGTGCGTGTGGTGCTGCGTGAGGTGTTGTTTGTTGTAGATGACGATGAGGATGAACGCGTTGTTTCTTGGCGGGAAGTGGATTTCCGTGCGGCTGCGGCTTCATCGCGGGCAGAGGAGGTGACGTCCTGCAGGGTATCTGACAGGGACGATTTCTTTTCTTCTGCTTCGTCTTTTAAGTCACCGTATTTGGCTTTGAAGCGGTTTTCTATTTCCTGCGCGCGTTCTGGGTACATGGCTTTGAGTTTGGCCAGTAGTTCGGCTTTGCCGGCATTGCCTTTGTCCAGGGCGCCCTGCAGGGCTTTGTATTCTTGGTAATAGAGCATCCATTGTTTCAATGGGCCGTAGTCATTGTTCATGAAGGAGTGAACGCTGAGGAAGGAGAAAACGATTGTTAGAATAAAACAAATAATTACTTTAGCCATTAGTTATTCCTCCTCGTGGCACTGTTTCGGGTAGAGCGGGCTGCCTGCTGGCAGGCTTGGCTGGCATACGAGGCTGTCAAGGCGGCAAAAAGTATGGCCAAGACGCCAAAGCCCATCGTCGAAAGCGAGATAGTCGGCAGGGGCAGGAGGTCTGTCAGAAAATAGGCAGGCAGGCTGCGTATGCCGATGCAGGCGAGGATAGCCAGGGCAAACGCAAAAAATAAAATGCCGCTGACGACGCTAAACAGTGTGCCGATAATATCTAAAAATGGGCTGGCGACTGCTTTGGCTGCGTTAGGCACTTTGGTTTCTTCTGCGTCCCATTGAAAATCTTTGCCTGTCTGGGGTTCGTTTTCATACTGCCGGCGCTGCGGCGGATAGGGGGACTGCCGTCTTGGCTGATTGTAGTTGTCATACGAGCCGTATCCCTGCGGCTGGCGGTAATAGGATTCGCTGGCTGCACGCCGCCTCATGGCGTCCGGGTCTTTGTCCCAATCGTAGGGGGCATTGGCCGCGTTGGGAGATGGCTGGTCGTAGGCGGGATAGCCATAGCCTTCATCCGGCATGCGGGGATTATCTTCTGGTACAATCGGCTTGCCGATATAATACCGATAAATGTTTTTGGGATGACCTAGCTTACAGCATATTTCTTCTTCTGACAGTCCTTGTTTGGCACCTAGGCGAAATTGTTCTTCGCAGTCTTCCAGGATGCCTTTCAGGTCTGTTTTGTCGCTGTGACGGAAATAATACTTCAAGAGGTCCATGAATTCAGTCTTTCTCATGTACTCACCTTTCTAATGATTCTTTTTCAGCAATGCTTCATATTGCTGATGATAGTTGGCGCCGACCTGCCAGGCAGCAATGCTGACAGCTAAAATAGCAAAAATCAGTATAAAGACGACAAATGTCGGCATTGGCGGTAAAAATGAAACGGAAGCCAGCGGCTCCATTTCAAAGGCAATACAAATAGCCACCCAGAGCAATAATGCCAGTGTAATACAAGTGCATAGGCTGCCAATCGCGTAGCAGAGGAGATACAGATGTTTAAGTCGTTGCTGTGTTGGTGTCAAGTGAAATGCCTCCATCAAAAATGAATCACCCGAGAAGGCTAATGCTTCTCCATTATCCAATATAGTAACACAGGCCGTAGGAAAAGGGAATAATAGAGCCGAATCTTTCTTTTATTTTGTTTCCGCTATATAATGTTAATAATTAATGATTAGGTACATAGAGGAGGAGTTACGAATGGCAAATTTTGTTCGGTATCATATTGGGGATGTTGTGCAGATGAAGAAGGCCCATCCCTGCGGCTCGAATGAATGGGAAGTACTGCGCATCGGCGTCGATTTTGTGATTCGCTGCTGCGGCTGCGGCCACCGGGTCATGATTCCTCGGCCCAAGTTTGAAAAAGCCGTCAAAAAGGTCTTACAGTCAGCATCTGAAGAAAAAGAGTAAAAAATATGAGTGAAATTGTAAATTTTTTGGAAAAAGGTATTTTTATTTTTGCTGCTTTGTGATACAATTTACATCAACGATTCTTTTATTATTTACCAAGGTAAAGTAATAAAGAAAATCACATGTAAAGGAGGTCATAGAATGAATCATCATACATTGGATGGAGTCAAAATGCTCCATCATGATGAAATGCGAAATTATGACCGAATCCAGGGAAAAATCATTTCTGTGATTCTTAATCACGGATGTAAAATTATTGAAACACCAAACTTTGAAGATTATGATGTATACCAGCATTTTTTTCCGCATATGCGGCAGCAGATGGTCAAAACGATTGATACAGACGGACGGGTATTGGTACTGCGGCCGGATGTTACACTGCCTGTAGTAGAAACGGCAGCACGGGAATTTCCCAGACCCAACCAGCTGCTGAAATTTGGTTACGTCAGCACGGTATTTCGTGAATATTTTGGCCGCAGCACGTATGGCAAAGATTTCCTCCAAGGCGGCATTGAAATCCTCGGTGATTCCAGTCCGGAATGCGACGGCGAAGTCATTGTCATGGCTGCAGAAATTTTGAAGGCCGTCGGTGTGGAAACGATTCGTATCGACATCGGCACGGCAGCGTACACGAAAGCGTTGTTTGACGGGTTGCCGCTGGAGGAAGAACAAAAGGATAGGCTTCGTTCGTATTTGGCAGACCGCAATCTCGTAGCGTGCCGCCAATATATTGCGTCCCTGCCGCTGTCCGGCGATGCCCGCAAGGCACTGGAAGCCCTGCCTGTTTTGTTTGGCCCGTACGCGCAGACGCTGAGCAAGGCGAAAGAACTTTGCATTAACAGCGGCATGCTCAATGCGCTTTCGCGGCTGGAACGAATTTATGATTATATCTTGTATGCCGGATTTGCGGATAAGGTGCAGCTGGATTTTGGCTTTGCCAGCAAATTGGGCTATTACACGGATATGGTATTCAAAGTCTATGTAGACGGCGCGCTCTATGATGTCATCGACGGCGGCCGCTATGACCGGCTGTCTGCTCAGTTTGGCGTAGACCGTCCGGCCTGCGGCTTTGGCATGAACATCAACTTGCTGTATGAATTTATGAGCGATGCCGGTTTGCTGGAAGATACAGAGCCTTCGTTCCAGCTGGCCGTTTCCTATACGGCTTCCGACCAGACGCTGATTCGTGACTTGATGCATTGGCGCGCCCAGGGGTTCCGCGTGGCGGCTTATCCGGATGCATCTTTTATCGACAGCCGGGATTACAGCATTCATGCGATGTACCGCAACGGTGCCTACTATAAGGACGGGCAGGTACTGTCGGCGGAAGAATTAGAAGAACTGATGAGGAGGCTGTAAGAATGGCAATTCATATCGCTTTGGCAAAAGGCCGTATTCATAAAGCAGTCATGAACTATTTGCAGGAAAGCGGCTATGTGTTTTCGACGTATTCGGAAGACAGCCGCAAATTGATTTTTGAAGACAGCCGTCATCTATTGAAAGTTACGCTTGTCAAATCACCGGATGTAGCCGTGTATGTAGAACGCGGTGCAGCTGATGTAGGCATCGTCGGCGAAGATGTGCTGATTGAAGAAGCACCCGGTGCCGATGTGTACGAAGTGATGGATTTGGGCATCGGCCGTTGCCGCATGGCAGTTGCCGGGATTGCCGGCAAACCGGTCGATATGACCAAACGCATTACGATTGGCACCAAATATCCGCGCATTGCCCGGCAGTATTTTGAACAGCACCATCACAGCGTCGATATTATCAAGCTGAACGGCTCGGTAGAACTGGCGCCGCTTGTCGGCTTGTCCGATGTCATCGTCGATATTGTAGAAACAGGGAATACGCTGAAAGCCAACGGACTGGAAGTACTGCAATACTTTATGGATTTCAGTGCCCGCATGATTTGCAATCCTGTTTCGTTTAAGATGAAATATAAAGAAATACAGGAATTAATGCAGGTGATTCAACAAAAGGAAATGGAAGCCTGAGCGAGGGGGAATAGAGTATGGAATGGATAGAGGTTCCAAGTGAAGGATTGACACTGCGGGATATCCGCAAGATTACCAAACGAGATCAGTCAGAAAGCGCTGCGATTCGTGAAAGTGTCGAAGCGATTTTGCAGGCTGTACAGGATACAGGGGATGCTGCAGTACGCGAACTGACAGAAAAATTTGACGGTGTCCGGCTGGATAATTTTTTGGTTGCGCCGGAAGAAATAGACGAAGCGACGAAAAAAGTCGGTCCGGAATTTATGGCCGTATTGCAGGAAGCGGCAGATAATATCCGCACATACCATCAGCGCCAAGTACAAAAGACTTGGATGGATACGTTTCGTCCCGGTGTGCGCTTAGGAGCCAAATTTACACCGATTCAGCGCGTTGGCGTGTATGTGCCGGGCGGTACGGCAGCCTACCCGTCTACGGTACTCATGGATACGATTCCGGCTCATGTTGCCGGTGTTCCTTCGATTGCTGTCTTTACGCCGCCGGCTAAAGACGGCTCTGTCAATCCGTATATTCTGGCAGCTGCTCATGTTGCCGGTGCGACGGAAATCTACAAAGTTGGCGGCGCCCAGGGGATTGCGGCAGCGGCATTTGGCACCGAAAGCATTCCGCCTGTGTTTAAAATCGTCGGTCCGGGCAATGCCTACGTAGCCATGGCCAAACGGCTGGTGTTTGGCACCGTCGGCATTGATATGATTGCCGGCCCTAGTGAAGTCGGCATTTTAGCAGACCATGATGCCAATCCGGTATGGGTCGCTGCAGATTTGCTGGCCCAGGCAGAACATGACCGCCGGGCAGCTGTTTTCCTCGTCACGCCGAGTGCTGCCTTGGCACATGCTGTCGAAGCAGAAGTACAGCGCCAGCTGGAAGAACTGCCGCGTAAAGAAATCGCGGCCGCATCGGTACAAAATCATGCGAAAGTATTTATTACCAAAGATAAAGACCAGGCCGTATCCATTATGAATCTCATTGCGCCGGAACATTTGGAAATCGAATTTTCAGATGCCGAAGCGTATGTCGATAAAATCATCAATGCCGGTGCTATTTTTATTGGCTCCTATACGACAGAACCGCTGGGTGATTACTTTGCCGGACCCAATCATACCCTGCCGACGATGGGAACGGCGGCGTTCTCGTCCCCGCTGGGCGTATATGATTTTGTCAAACGGAGCAGCCTGCTGCAGTACAACAAAGAAGCCTTTGGAGCTGTTGCCGACAAGGTCATCCGTTTTGCTAATGTAGAAGGATTGCAGGCCCACGGCCTTGCTGTAAGGAGAAGAATCGATGAATAAATCTTGGCTTCGCAGTACGATTCGTTCGTTTGAACCCTATAAAGTTCCGGAAATCAAAGAAAATATCGTCATTAATGCTAATGAAAGCCCGTATAATATATTTGATTTCCCTGCTGTCAAAGCTGATTTTTTGGCACGGCTGGCACAAACGCCATCGTATCATTATCCCGACCCGTTTGCCGAAGAACTGCGGGAGGCACTGGCCGACTATGTGTCGTGCAAACCGGAAGAAGTCCTTGTCGGTAACGGCGGGGATGAAATCATCAGCTTGATTATCAATACGTTTGTCAATGAAGGCGATACGGTGCTCGTGCATACGCCGACCTTTGATATATACGGCATTGATGCGGAAATCGTCGGCGGCAAGGTCGTTTCCGTGCCGGATTTGCCGGGATTTAGACGGGATACGCAGACATTTTTGGCAAAAGTGAAAGAGCTGCAGCCGAAATTGACGATGATTTGCAACCCGAATAACCCGACCGGCAACATCCTGCCTGTATCGTATTTGGAAGAAGTCCTGCAGGCATCGGCCAATCCGGTCGTCGTCGATGAAGCGTATTTGGAATTTTCCGGACAGGAAAGCATTATTACTAAATTAGCGCAGTACGATAATCTGATTGTCATTCGCACGATGTCCAAAGCCTTTGGCCTAGCAGGCCTGCGCCTTGGCTATGCCGTAGCGCAGCAGGAGGTTATCGATGCCTTGTCGCTGACCAAGCTGGTATATAATCTGAACATCTTGACGCAGGCAGCAGGCCTGGCGACGCTGGCTCACCGGGAGGAAGTCCTGCAGCATAATGTACCGCCGACGATTGCCGTACGGGATTATTTGTATAACGGCTTGAATGCCTTGGAAGGCGTGACGGCGTATCCGAGCGTGACCAATTTTGTGTTGGTCCATGTCGCTGACGGTCCGGCCATGGTCAGGGCCTTGAGCCAGGCAGATATTTGCGTTCGCTTTTATAAAGCGGCAGATTTGCAAAACTGCCTGCGCATTACGGCTACGACGATGGATGTCGCTAAAAAAGTAATGGCTGTATTTCAAAAGGAGGCTGCCCATGCGTAGCGCGCAAGTAGAACGGGAAACAGCAGAAACGCAGATTGCCGTTTCGCTGAATTTGGACGGTACGGGAACCTTTGCCGGTACGACAGGTATTGGCTTTTTTGACCACATGATGAATCTCCTTGCCTGCCACAGCGGTATGGATATTACGCTGCATGTGCATGGGGATTTGGATGTCGATACGCATCATACGCTGGAAGATTTGGCTATCGTCTTTGGCGATGCCTTGACGCAGGCCCTGGGGGACAAAAAGGGCATTCAGCGGTATGGTATGTTTTACTGCCCTATGGATGAAGCACTGACGCGTATTGTCATCGATTTGAGCGGCCGGCCGTATTTGGTGTATGATGTTTCGTTAGGCGTAGAACGCATTGGCGCGTTTGAAACGGAAATGCTCAAGGAATTTCTCTACGCATTGGCTGTCCATGGCAAAATGAATCTGCATGTCGCTAATTTGTATGGAGAAAATGCGCACCATATCGTAGAATCTATTTTTAAGGGGCTGGGGCATGCACTGCGGGAAGCTGTCCGTATCGATGGCGATGAAACGAGCGTGCTTTCTACTAAAGGGGTGTTGTAAATTATGAAAATTGCCATTATCGATTACGAAGTCGGCAACCTGGCCAACGTATATAATGCGTGGAAGCGGCTGGGAGCAGACGCGAAAATTACGCGGGAACCGGCCGTGATTCGGGATGCGGATATGATAGAACTGCCGGGTGTCGGTGCGATTCGCGATGCCATGGCCAATTTGCAGAAGTTTGATTTGATTCCGCTGCTGGAAGAACAAGTCAAAAGCGGCAAGTTTTTTATGGGTGTATGCCTGGGGATGCAGGCACTGTTTGAAACAGATTATGAAGGCGGCACCTATCAGGGCCTTGGTTTTCTGCCCGGTGAAATCGTGCCGTTTCATACGTGGCTGAAAGTACCGCATATGGGCTGGAATGAATTGGAATTTCGGGGAGCGCCTTGGCTGCAAAAAGGATTGCCGGCGCATCCGTATGCTTATTTTGTTCATTCTTATTTGAAAGCACCGGCAGATACGCCTGACGTCCTTGCCGTGGCGGATTATGGCCAGCCTGTACCGGCCATCTGCGGTAAAGACAATGTCTTGGGCTTTCAGTGCCATCCAGAAAAAAGCGGCCGTGTCGGTGCCCAGCTTTTGCAGAATGTTCTCGATTATGCAGCAAAGAAAGGATAATATCAATGATTGTATTTCCTGCGATAGATATACAAAACGGACATGCTGTCCGTTTGCGCCAAGGCGTAAAAGAAGATAGTACGACGTATTTTGCCGATCCGGTGGAAGCCGCTGTCAAATGGTGCGATGAAGGGGCGTTGTTTCTGCACGTCGTCGATTTGGACGGTGCGTTTTCCGGCAGCCGCTGCAATGCAGAAATCATCGGACGTATTTGCGATGCCGTAGATATACCCGTAGAAGTAGGCGGCGGCATTCGCAGCGAAGAAGCGATTCAAAGCTATTTGAATGTCGGCGTAAACCGCGTCATTATTGGCTCTAAGGCTGTCGAAGATGAAGCTTTTATTACGGAAATGGCTAAAAAATATGGTTCCTCCCTAGCCGTATCCATTGATGCCAAAGGGGATGTCGTCGCGACGCGCGGCTGGGTAGACGGCAGTGATAAAAAAGTCCTGCCTTTTGCACAGTTTCTCTTGTCTATCGGCATCCAGACGATTATCTATACGGATATCAGCCGCGACGGCATGCTGACCGGCCCCAACCTGGATATGCTGGAACAGCTGCAGCAGCTGCCGTATATCCGCCTGATTGCTTCCGGCGGCATGAGCAGCATTGAAGATTTGAAGAAGCTGCAGGCGATGCATGTGTACGGAGCGATTACGGGAAAAGCGCTGTACGAAGGGAAAATCACGATGGAAGAAATCCGTACGCTGGGGGGAATGTAAGATGCTGGCAAAGCGAATTGTACCGTGTCTGGACGTGCGCGACGGCCGCGTCGTCAAAGGCAAACAGTTTAAACATATACAAGACGTCGATGACCCCGTCAAACTGGGAAAATATTATTCAGACCAAATGGCGGATGAATTAGTCTTTTACGATATTACGGCAACGCATGAAAAACGGCAGATTTTTATTGACGTTGTACGTGCTGTAGCAGAAAATATCAACATTCCCTTTACGATTGGCGGCGGCATCCGCAGCATCGATGATTTTCATCAGGTGCTGCGTGCCGGTGCCGATAAAGTATCGGTCAACTCCGCTGCTGTCAGCCGACCGGAACTGATTCGGGAAGCGGCTCAGCGGTTTGGCAGCCAGTGCGTCGTCCTTTCGATTGATGCCAAACGGGACGGCAAAGGCAGCTGGCAGGTCTATGTCGAAGGCGGCCGTAAAAATACAGGCATCGATGCCATTGCCTGGGCCAAACAAGGTGTGGCTTTGGGTGCCGGGGAAATCTGCATGAACTCCATGGATTCGGACGGTGAAAAAGCCGGCTTTGATTTGGAACTCAACCGCAGACTGGCAGCAGAACTGCCGGTGCCGATTATTGCTTCCGGCGGGGCCGGGACAATGGCCGATTTTAAAGATGTCTTTGATGTCGGCGTAGATGCTGCGCTGGCCGCATCGGTATTTCATTTTGGACAAATTGATATACCGGATTTAAAACGCTATTTGCAGGGGAAAGGAATTCCCATGAGAGGGGCAGAAGTATAATGGATACTGTATCATTGCAAGATATAAAATTTGACGCACACGGATTGGTGCCGGCTGTCGTGCAGGAAGCCTGCAGCGGTGAAATCCTTATGGTAGCATATATGAATGCAGAATCGCTGCAAAAGACCGTAGAAAGCGGCCAAACTTGGTATTTCAGCCGCAGCCGCCAGCAGCTTTGGCATAAAGGCGAAACATCCGGCCATTTTCAAACTGTTCGCGAAATATTGGTCGATTGTGATGCTGACACGCTGCTCGTTTTGGTGGACCAGACCGGTGCTGCCTGCCATACAGGCAACAAATCTTGTTTCTTCCGCCGCTTGGCTGGCTGGGACGGCACCTACACGGGCAGTCTGTCCATGTTATCAGAGCTGAAAGAGGAAATTAAAGAAAAACGCCTGCATCCGACAGAAAAATCGTATACGGCCTATTTGCTGCAGACAGGGATTGATAAAATTTGCAAGAAAATTGGGGAAGAATCTTCCGAAGTCATTATCGCTGCCAAGAACGCAGACCCTGTTGTCCGAGATACATCCGCCGCAGCAGATACACTTCGCTTGGAAGTTTGCAAAGAATCGGCCGATTTGCTGTATCATTTGTCCGTATTGTGGGAAGATACGGGCGTTACGGTCAACGATGTCATGCAGGTATTGGAAGAACGGTCCCATGTCAAAGGCAATAAAAAAACAGTAGGTCATTTGGATAAAACATTCTAAGGAGTGCCTATGAAAAAAGTTATTTTTGATGTAGACGGCGTGCTTTTGAGTGAAAAACGCTATTTCGATGTATCGGCCTTGGTGCTGTGGGAATGGTATTACAGCCCGGCATATATGCATTTGGGCCATGAAACCGTGACCGCTTCGCTGACGGATGATGAAATCGACGCCCTGCGCGCCCGGTTTTGGAAAAACGATGAAATCCTTACGTGGCTCAAACAGCACGGTGTCAACAGCAACTGGGATATGGTCCATGCGCATATCGTCGTAACGCTGTGGCTGATGCTGGAAGCCTATACGAAAGATCATGGCCCCATTGACGTTGTCTTGCGGACGCCGGATGATGTGCAGTATTTGGGTTCCCTGCTGCATGACTACGACGTGCCGTCGGCCAGCCATGTTATGCGGCGCCTGATTAACGTCGTGCCCGACAGAGCCGGCAAAGACGACGTATTTACTTATTTGGCCAACGCCGTATCGTCTTCCCTAGGTACAGCGTCCCGTCAATGGACGCCGCTCGATTCGCCGTTGTGGCAGCTGCATTTTGAAGCCTTTCAAGATTGGTATTTTGGCGACACACTGTATACCCAAACCTATCAAAAGCCGCCGTATGCCAAGGGAAAAGAAGGCTTTCTGCGCCGAGAAGAACCACTGGGGACAGCCGCAGGGATTCGCCGTATGTTCCAAGAATTGAAGCAGCGCGGCTATGAGATTGCCATTGCGACAGGACGGTCTCAAATGGAAATGCAGATTCCTTTTGAAACGTATCATTGGCTGGAAGAGTTCGATCTGACATACGTCGCTACGTATACAGATGTAGAAGCGGTATCCAAACAGCTGGGTATGTCTTTGGATAAACCCAATCCCTTTGCTTATTATTTGGGCGCCTTTGGCAAATTTCCGCAGCAGTACCGGGCGTATACAGAACGGCCGGACGATTTCAAGAAGGGTACATACTATGTCGTTGGCGATTCGCTGGCCGATGTATGGTGCGCCAAAGCGATGGGAGCCGTCATGATTGGTACGCTGACCGGTTTGGATGGACAGGCGGCGCGGGCGATGTTCGAAAAAGAACACGTCGATTATATTGTCGATACTGTCGAAGATATACTAAAAATTTTATAAGAATGCATAAGAAACGGAGCCGTCGCGCGAAGCGACGGCTCCATTGCATGTTATGACTATGTGTATATAATAACAGTGGCAATTCCTGATTCGCTGCCGGCGTAACACGATATAAAAGAAGAATAAGCTGTTCATTATGAGTAGTTCATTACTTTTGCACTAATGGTTTCATGACGCGGTACAAAATCGCCGCAATGACGATAGAAGGCACCGAATTGACTGCCATGGAAATGCCGCAGTTGATCGCGCTGACATAGGCGACTTCCTGGGCATAGCCGAGAAAATAGTATTTGAAAGCATAACGGATAATCGGTTCTGTAATGACATTGATAATACAGCCGCCAATGGCTGCGATGATGACATAGAGAACTTCTTTTTTGATGGAATGAACCCGGTCTAAATGCAGAATGGAAAAGGCAATACACGTAATCGATCCGCCCAAAATAAACTTGGCGACAAACGTCGGCGGTGCCGACGTGACATACCCTGTGAGCAGATCGGCAAGCGTCAGTCCTACGGCGCCGGATAACGCACCGTATGTACCGCCTAACAGCACTGAGGCTAGGATGACAAAGGCATACCCGATGTATAATTTCCCTGTAAGTCCCAATCCCATTGGGATTTCAATACGCAAATAAAAAAAACAAATAAAGGCCATAGCAGCAAACAAGCCTGCTAAAGTAAGCTTTCTGATTTTATCATGACTCATGATAAAACCTCCCTCCCTAATATAATGCTCTAAAAGCATGACATTAGTATACAACAATACTGTCATCAGTTAAATAGACAGAATTGAAATATTTTTTATAGGACAGTTTGCTGACACCTTAAACAACAGCACGTAAATAAATTTCATAATATTGCCTGATGCCATTAAAATACTAATAAATAAATGATAAAAATCAAGATTTATTAAAATATTTAAACGATTTACTGTTTACAAAATAAAATCATCGTGCTATACTTCGTAGCATAGTATAATATACATTTGGAAAGGACAAATGTGTGTTATATAAAAACTTTGATAGGGGTTATTGGTGTGCGTTGGAATGAAGGGAGCGGCAATGGATGTAGGGGGCTTGTTAAAAGCGTTAAATAATTTTGTCTGGGGACCGATTATGCTGGCTTTTCTCGTAGGAACGGGGATTTTTCTTACGGTTCGACTTAAATTTCTGCCGTGGCGTAATTTGTGGTATGCCACCAGCATGATTTTTCGCAAAGGCAAGCATGCCGGCGATATTTCTCCATTCCAGTCATTGATGACGGCGTTGGCCGCAACTGTAGGGACTGGGAATATTGTAGGCGTAGCGACGGCCTTAGTGTTAGGCGGGCCGGGGGCTTTGGTTTGGATGTGGATTAGTGCCTGCTTCGGGCTGTCCACGAAATACGGTGAATCGGTGCTGGCTGTCAAATATCGTGAAGTCAATGATGTGGGAGAAATGGCCGGCGGACCGATGTATGCCATGAAAAACGGGATTCAAAATAAAATAGCCGGCCGGACGTTGGCCTGGCTGTTTGCGTTCTTTGCCGTCTGCGCTTCCTTTGGCATTGGCAATATGACGCAGGCGAATTCTATTTCTTCCGCCTTATTTACTAGTTATGAAATTCCGACATGGATTGTCGGCATCTGTATTGTAGTGGCTTCGCTGGCCATTTTTGTCCGCGGCATTAAAGGCATCGGCAACGTATCCAGTATTGTCGTACCGTTTATGGCCGGGTTCTATTTTATTGCTGCTGTTATTGTGATTGTCGTCAATGCGGCAGCGCTGCCTGCCGGAATTGCTGAAATGTTCCGCATGGCTTTTTCCTTTGAATCGGTGGCTGGCGGCATAGGCGGCTCCATTGTAGCTTCCATGCTCACGGCTATGCGTTGGGGCGTTGCCCGCGGCGTCTTTTCCAACGAAGCAGGATTGGGCTCGGCGCCGATTGCCGCAGCTGCCGCGCAAACAGACCACCCGTCGCGGCAAGGCTACGTCAATATGACAGGCACGTTTTTTGATACGATGATTATTTGTATGCTTACCGGCTTGGTCATTGCTTCATCGGGGGTATTGGGAACGATCGATCCGGCTACGGGAAAATTAGTCACAGGTGCACAGCTTACTATAGCGGCATTCAGCACCGTATTTGGCGATTATGGCAAATGTATTGTTTCGATTGGCTTGACGCTGTTTGCGTTCTCGACGATTTTGGGCTGGGAATATTACGGTGAAAAAGCACTGGAATATTTGATTCACAAACGCAGCGTCATTACGGCGTACCGTATCATTTTTAGCTTGATTACCTATGTCGGCGCAACGCAAACGCTGGATATGGTATGGAATTTTTCGGATACGATGAATGGACTGATGGCCATACCGAATTTAATTTGCTTGCTCTGGCTGAATAAAGATATTGCTAAAGAATGTTTTGCCTACCAAAACGAAGTGGTCATTCCGGAAAAACGAGGGGAAAAAGTGGATTATGATACCATCCATGCAGAACCGTGAACAGGCAGGGATGAAATAGGTGAAATTTCATCCCTACCCTCTATATCCTATCCCCGTCTAACGACCTTTGGTTCCATAGATAAAAACAAACGTCTGATGTATATGTCAGGCGTTTGTTTTTTTTGAGGCAAAGACAAATGATACGGGATTGTGTATACTATAGAAAAAACTATTTGAGAGAAAGGCTGTGTTCCTATGAAGGAGAAATTAGTCATTATCCGCGGCGGCGGTGATTTGGCTACCGGCGTGGTGCAGGCGCTGTGGCGTGCCGGTTTTCTGCTGTTGGTGTTGGAAGTACCAGATCCATCTGCCATTCGGCGGCAGGTAGCGCTGTCGGAAGCGGTATATGACGGCAGTGCCACTGTCGAAGATGTGACGGCACGATGCTGCAAAAGCGGGCGGGCTATAGAAAAAGCCTGGCATGACCATGAAGTCCCTGTCGTGGTAGATCCGCAGGGCCGGTCGATTGCTGAATTAAAGCCGTGGGCTGTCGTCGATGCCATTTTGGCCAAGAAAAACTTGGGCACGACGACGGCAATGGCACCGCATACGATTGCCTTGGGCCCGGGATTTACGGCGGGCATCGATGCCGATGTTGTCATAGAAACAAAACGGGGACATAATTTGGGACGGCTTATCTATCAGGGAGAAGCAGCACCCAATACAGGTATTCCCGGCGTGATTGCTGGTTTTGGCAAAGAACGAGTCATTCACAGTCCCGCTGCAGGATATTTTTACGGCTTAGCTGCCATCGGCGATATCGTAGAAAAAGGACAGCCCATTGGCGTCATTACCCAGGAAGCCCTTCCCGATGACCAAAAGCCAACGGCAGTCATGGGAATCCCCGTGCCAGCGACGCTGACAGGACTGCTGCGCGGCCTGATACGCAGCACCTATCCTGTCACACCCGGATTCAAAATTGCCGACATTGACCCGCGAAAAGAAGAAATCAAAAATTGTTTTACCATTTCAGATAAAGCCCGCTGCCTGGGAGGCGCCGTGCTGACGGCACTCTGCGCGATGATGCAGGAAGAGCGGAGATAGACTCCTCTATGAATCCTGTGTATAGGGATGATGTGTATTTGAAAATAAGTGATTCATAATAAAAACTATACATATCAATAATAATTTACGATAAAAACATATTGACAAATAATAATCTTGGATTTAATATATTAATCATAAAATATATTAAGAACAAAAAAGTTCCTTCTACTATGCATAGTGTGAATAGCAGAAGGAACTTTTTTTTGAAAAGAGAGGGGAAAACATGATGATAAAACTAGAACACGTCAATAAATATTTTGGCGATCTTCATGTGCTGAAAGATATTAATCTTGAGGTGAAAGAGGGGGAAAAACTGGTTATCATTGGACCATCTGGCTCAGGGAAATCAACTACTGTCCGCTGCATGAATTTTTTGGAAGAACCTACAGAAGGCCATGTATATATTAACGGAGATGAATTAACACGTAAAAATCGCACGAAAATTATTCGTGAAAGCATTTCCATGGTGTTTCAGCAATTTAATTTGTATCCGCATATGACAGTACTGCAGAATTTGACGCTGGCTCCTATCAAACTACATCATAAAAGCAAAGAAGAAGCAGAAGAAATGGCATACCATTATTTGGATGTTGTAGGACTAAAAGATAAAGCCCAGGTATATCCGACAACCTTATCCGGCGGCCAACAGCAGCGTATTGCCATTGCCAGAGCCTTATGCGTACAAAGTAAAATTATTCTTTTTGATGAACCAACTTCAGCGCTGGACCCGGAAACAATTCAGGAAGTACTGGATGTCATGGTAAAATTAGCCAAAGAAGCCAATATTACTATGGTTGTTGTCACCCATGAAATGGGATTTGCTAAACAAGTAGCAGACCGTATTGTGTTTATGGCAGATGGGCAAATTATTGAAGAAGGAACGCCAGAACATTTTTTTGAAAATCCGACGAATGAACGGGTTAAAAAATTTCTCAGCAAGATTATTCGTTAGCCGATACAGAGGGGTATAAGCTAATGATAATCGAAATATATTTATATCATGTCTAATAGGAGGGGTATTGCATGAAAAAGTTAAGTAAATTTTTAGGAGTATGCATGGCTTGTGTTATGGCCATGGCACTATTTGTCGGTTGTGGAGACAGCGCAACACAGTCTAACGCAGATACGTCCAACCTGCCGCAGGATGTACAAGAAATTGTAGATCGCGGCGTACTGCGTGTAGGCGTTAAAAATGTAACGAAAGGGTTTGGCTATCAAGATCCGGCAACAGGAGAATTTTCTGGACTGGAAGTAGATTTGGCTAAAAAAATGGCTGATAAATTGGGCGTAGAAGTCGAATTTACGCCGGTTACAGCCGCTACACGGACGGCATTGCTTGATTCCGGTGATATTGATTGTGTATTAGCTACCTTTACGATTACAGATGAACGTAAAAAATCTTGGGATTTTACAACACCGTATTATACAGACCATGTAGGCGTACTGGTACAAAACTCCAGTAATATTAAATCATTGGCTGATTTAAAAGGAAAAACAGTTGGGGTATCTTCTGGGTCTACGTCGGCAAAATCATTAGTAGAAGCAATGATTAAAGCCGGTGTTCTTCCTGGTGATGGATATGACGCTAAAACCTTTGACCCGGCTACTTGGGATAAGGGTATCAAATTTAAACAGTATGATGATTACCCAGCTATTTCCACTGCACTAAGTGCCGGCGAAGTAGATGCTTTTAGTGTTGATAAGTCTATTTTAGCTATTTATAATACAGGAGATCGTTCGTATATTAAAGAAGAATTTGCACCGCAGGAATACGGCATTGCAACGAAAAAAGGCTCTGGCTTCTCTAAAGTTGCTGAAGACATGGTACAGGAATGGCTGAAAAATGGTACGATTCAAAGCTTAGAAGAAGCGAATGGGTTAAATAAGTAAATGCACCTGTAATAAGCGAGACTGCCTAAAAAGTCTCGCTTATTATGACAGCAGGGAAGGAGCGTAAAAGATGGGCAGTCTTTTTTCAGCAAATGCATGGGCTATGGTATGGTCTTATAAAAATACATTTATATTAGGTTTTATCAATACATTGGAAACTTCAGTGATAGCTATTTGTATTGCCTTAGTATTGGGGATTCTTTTTGGACTTATGGCTGTCAGTACGCAGCGTGTATGGCAAGTGATTAATCGTGTCTATGTGGAATGCATTCAAAATACACCGTTGCTGCTTCAAATTTGTATGTTATATTATGCGTTGTCGTTTTCAGGGCATAAGATGGGGATTTTATTGACGGGAATGATTTCTCTTGGAGTATATCATGGCGCTTATATGGCAGAAGTTTTCCGCGCAGGTATTGGGGCAGTTCCTAAAGGACAGTTTGAAGTGGCAGATGCTCAGGGATTTAGTTATATCGATAAAATGTATTATATTATCTTACCGCAGAGTATAAAAATTATTTTACCGCCTTCTGTGAATCAGATTGTGAATTTAATCAAAAATACGGCTGTCTTATATATTATTGGCGGGTCTGATTTAATTTCATCAACGTATAATTTTGTGACAGGAGCTACAACCGGCAGTGCGTATGCGCCAGCGTATTTAGTGTGCGGAGTCTTGTTCTTTATTATTTGTTTTCCGCTGTCAACCTTGGCAAGTATTTGGGAAAGTAAATTAAAGCAGCAGGATGTGCTGCATGTTTCAACTAAAAAGAAGGTGGCATGATAATGAATGAACTCATGGGAAGTATTCAAATGATTCAAAATCCAGCTATTTTGCTGTTCATTTTTAAAGGATTGGCATTTACACTTATTTTATCTATTGTGGCTATTGTCTTAAGTATTTTGGGCGGCTCTGTCTTGGCTTTGGTGCGGAATTATTGTACGAAGCCAGGGCAACGTATTTTTCGCTGGATTGCAGTTGTATATATAGAAATTTTTCGTAATACACCGTTGCTGTTTTGGATTTTTATCGGGCTTGTCTTTTTCCCGGCACCGAAGATTTTTGCCCATCATTTGTTTGGTTTGTCATCTGTAGAAACCAAGATATTATTTAAAGCGACGCTCTCTTTGACATTATTTGAAGCGGCGATTATTGCCGAAATTATCCGAGGCGGATTAAATGCGATTGCCAAAGGACAGTTTGAAGCCGGATATGCCCAAGGATTTAGTACGGTGCAAGTTATGCGGTATATTATTTTGCCGCAGGCGTACCGCAATGTTGTGCCGACTTTGTTGAGCCAGGTCATTACGACGATTAAAGATTCTTCATTTTTGGCCAACGTTGCGACGATTGAATTGATGTCACGCGTCAAAAAAATACTAAGTAATGCCAGCTTGTATAATGGCATTGGGACTATTAATGTATCTGATGTATTTGTTTTATTTGGAATCGCAGCAATCATTTACTTTGTTATTAATTATGCACTTTCTTGTGCAGTACGCCATATACAGAAACGAACCCAGCAGAAAGCAATGGTCTATCAAACTGCTAAAGCATAAGCATAAAAGAAGAGCAAACGTATACAGCCAATAAAAAAAGATGGAACCCAATCAATCGTTGGGAACCATCTTTTTTCTTATATGGAGAATTGCGATATTAAATAGAGGCAAACATAAAAGCAGCCATTTGCAGGAGCCCCGGTTTGATTGTATCCAGTTCCAGGGTTTCGTATACGGTGTGTTCGCGGTGACTGCGGCAGATGCCAAAGGAAATAGCCGGAATGCCGAGATGAAGCGGGATATTGGCATCGGTACTGCCGGACTGCCATACCGTTAGCAGTCCCTGGGCTTTGCGGACTGCTTCATAGCGGTCATATAATTCGGCTTTCAGGATGCCGTTGCTGCAGGGGCGTTCGCCCAAGAGCTGCTGTGTTATATGAACAGTATCTGTTTTGGCATCCTGCAGGATTTTTTTGACGGCTTCATCCAGTGTTTCTAATTCGTTCATGGATTCACTGCGCAGGTCCAGGGTAAACGTAGCTTGTGCGGCAATCGAGTTGACGGTGGTGCCGCCGGAAATTGTTCCGACATTGTATGTAGTCCGCGGCTGCTGAGGGACCGTCATGGCATAGAGGCGGGAAATAATGGACGAAGCGATGGCGATGGCATTGTCGTTGCCAAAATGCATCCAGCTGTGGCCGCCTTCGGCATCGATGGTTACGGCATAGCGGCGGGAACCGACAGCCAAATTGACGGCTGTATCAAACGTGCAGTCTACGGCGACCACTTCTGCTGTACGGTCTTTCCACTTCGCCATGATGTGACGCATACCGCTGAGATTGCCCAGTCCTTCTTCTCCGACATTAAAGGCAAAGAGAATACCTGTAGGAATCGTGATATGCAGGTCGTGAATCATCTGGATGAAAAAGAGCAGCCCGGCTACGCTGGAACTATTGTCGCCGCAGGAGGGAGCGGCTAATATATTGCCGTCAATCCGGGGCGTAATCGTATCGAGCTGATTAAAAACTGTATCGATATGGGCATTGTATATAGGAAATTTTTCGGTCTGACTTAATTCGTACGGATAGATTACATTGCCCGCTGCATCAATATAGGCTTCGTCGATTCCCAAATTTTTCAAATACTGCAGTACCCAGGCCGCTTTCTTTTCTGTGTGGCCCGTTGGGGAAGGAATGGAAGAAATAGTACAGATTAGGTCAATCACTTCGTGGGCATGTTCATCGATATACGCTTGAACAGCTTCATGTAATTTTTTATTCATCATTCTAAACTCCTTATAAAATAATATTCATGACTATTATACAACAAACTTTGATAAAACGTTTGACTTCACAACGCATTTGGTGTATTATCATGACATGCAATGGCGCATACGTAATGAGCCACTGCATTTTTTTTATTCACTAATTGGTTCTCATAGGGGAAACGAGCCAATTAGTCAGATACTAAGGGGGAGATTGTTATGGGGACATACATTTTAAAGCGATTGGCCATATCCATCCCGGTATTATTCTTCATATCAGTTGGGGCCTTTATACTGGTGCATTTGACGCCAGGTGACCCTGCTGATATGTATATTACACCAGATATGACACAGGCGCAAATTGAAATGACCCGTGGATAGTGTCAAGTTGTTGTGGGACTTTTTATGAAGAAGTTCCTTGAAACTAAATT
>CAVKEA010000040.1:0-23716 GCA_963655305.1 bacterium | reverse complement strand
ATCGGCAAACGCAGTAAGGCTAAGTCCGTTTTGGGCGGCGACTTCTTTCTTTTTGATACTTTTTCTTTCTGGTCGCACAGAAAGAAAAAGTATATAGCATATGTAAACGGCAAGTTTACAGAACCATACAAGGGTTAAAGGGATACTTCCCTACATTCTGCCCTTGCGTACTAGTCACTATGAGGGGTTTATGGTATGATACATAATAGGCTTTTGTAAAAAGGGGAATTGAGATGGAACGAATTTATTTGGATAATGCGGCTGCTACGCCGTTGGATTCACGGGTACTGGCAGCGATGATGCCGTATTTGACGACACAGTATGGAAATCCTTCCAGTCTGCATTATTTTGGGCAGCAGGCCCGGGCGGCCGTCCAAACGGCACGGGGGCAGGTCGCGGCGTGTCTGCATGTCAAGCCGCAGGATATCGTGTTTACCAGCGGCGGCACGGAAGCGGATAATTTGGCGATACTGGGGTATTTACGGGCCAATCATCCGCAGGGAGGCCATCTCATTACGACGGCTGTTGAGCATCATGCTGTACTGCGGACGTTTGAAGCGATGCGGCAAAAGGGGTATGATGTGACGATTCTGCCTGTTGATGAAACTGGCAGAGTTCGCCTAGAAGATGTCAAACGGGCACTGCGGCCGGATACGGTGTTGATTTCTGTCATGTATGCCAACAATGAAACGGGCATGATACAGCCTGTCAAGGAAATCGGTGCGCTGGCGCAACGGGCAGGCGTCGTCTTTCATGTCGATGCCGTTCAGGCTTATGGCTATATTCCAATTCACCCGTTGGAAGACCATATTGATATGCTGACCGTATGCAGTCATAAGATTTATGGTCCCAAGGGCGTCGGTGCGTTGTATATACGACATGGCCTGGATGTGGCGGCTGATGCATACGGCGGCCCGCAGGAACACCGGCTGCGGGCAGGAACGGAAAATGTCGCCGGTATTGTCGGCTTTGGTATGGCGTCGGCCTTGTTGGACAAGGAACGAGATGCACGGTATGCGCAGGCAGCGGCGCTGAAGCAGCGATTGTATGAAAAATTGGTCTGCCAGGACGCATCGCTGCATCTCAATGGCACGATAGCGCATGCCCTGCCGAATATTTTAAATATCAGCATCGCCGGTACAGACAGCGCTATACTGCTGATTGCCCTGGATATGCAGGGGGTCGCTGTATCTGCCGGTTCTGCCTGTGAAGCCGGGGCTGTCGAACCGTCCCATGTGCTGCAGGCGATGCACACGGACGATACGTGGCTGCGCAGCAGTCTGCGCATTTCTGTAGGCAAAGAAAATACGATGGAAGAAATAGATGAAGCAATCTGCCGTATACGGACTGTACTGCAGTCTGTCAGGGCAAAGGAGGAATAGTATGGCTAAACGAGTAGCTGTCGCTATGAGCGGAGGCGTAGACAGCTCTGTCACAGCGGGATTATTAAAAGAAAAAGGATATGATGTTATTGGCATTACGCTGCGTCTGTGGGAAGAAGACCCGCATAAACCGGCAGTGGAAAACATACACGCCTGCTGTTCGTTGTCGGCAGTAGATGATGCGAAAGCCGTTGCGGCTGTATTGGGCATTCCTCATTATACACTGGATTTTAGGGATATATTCCGCCGCGATGTCATTTCGTATTTTGTCGATTCGTATCGGCAGGGCAGGACGCCTAATCCGTGTATTGCCTGCAATAAATGGATTAAATTCGGCCTACTTTGGGAAAAAGCCCAGCAGTTCGGCGCAGATTTTTTGGCAACGGGACATTACGCGCGGATTCAGTATCATGAAGATACGGGCATCTATTCGCTCCTTCGCGGCTCAGACCGGCGAAAGGATCAGTCGTATGTCTTGTATCAGCTGAATCAGGAACTGCTGCCCCATATTCTGTTTCCAATGGCGGATTTGGAAAAAACACATACGCGGGAACTGGCAAGAGACTGGAATCTGCCTGTTTTCGACAAGCCGGAAAGCCAGGATATCTGCTTTATTCCGGATAATGACTATAAAGGGTTCCTGCGGCAGGAAGACAGCACCATGTTCCGCAAGGGGAACTTTGTGGACCGGCAGGGCCATGTTGTCGGACAGCATCAGGGCATTCCGGCCTATACGATTGGCCAGCGCCGAGGGCTTCATCTCGGCGGCCCAGGCGGTCCGTACTATGTAACGGCGCTGGATGTAGCCCATAATACTGTCGTTGTCGGCTCAGAAACGGATTTGTTTTCTGCTACCGTGCATGCCGGCGACGTGTCCTGGGTAGAAACGGCACCGGCAGAACCGTTTGAAGCCTTGGGAAAGATACGATATGCCGCGCAGGAATCTCCCTGCATGGTATATCCGAAAGATGACGGGACGATTCGGGTCGTCTTTTCACGGCCGCAGCGCGCCGTAACAAGCGGCCAGGCGTTGGTATTATATGATGCAGCCACAGGGGAACGTGTCCTTGGCGGCGGCGTGATTTTATAGATGAAAGAGGAGATGCAGCATGGCAACAGAACATATTCGCAATTTTTCTATTATTGCCCATATTGACCATGGCAAATCGACACTAGCTGATCGGATGCTGGAAATGACCGGCACGGTTCCCAAACGGGAAATGGAAGCACAGCTGTTGGATACGATGGATTTGGAACGGGAACGCGGGATTACGATCAAAGCCCAGTCTGCCCGTTTAATATACGATGCCAAAGACGGCAACCAATATACGCTCAATTTGATTGACACGCCGGGGCATGTCGATTTTAACTATGAAGTATCCCGCAGTCTGGCGGCCTGCGAAGGGGCTTTGCTCGTCGTCGATGCCACGCAGGGGGTCGAAGCGCAGACCTTGGCCAATGTGTATTTGGCATTGGAACATGATTTGGAAATTATTCCTGTCATCAACAAAGTCGATTTGCCGAGTGCCGATCCAGAACGGGTTTGCCAGGAAATTGAAGATGTCATTGGCTTGGACGCGTCAGACGCGATTATGATTAGTGCCAAGACCGGCTTGGGCGTAGACAAAGTACTGGAAGCGGTCGTACAGCGTATTCCCGCGCCGGAAGATGCGCCGGACAAGCCGTTGCGCGCCTTGATCTTTGACTCTCATTTTGATGCGTACAAAGGGGCGATTGCCAACGTCCGCGTCATGGAAGGCTCCGTCAAGCCGGGACAGCGCATCCGCATGATGGCAACGGGCAAAGAGTTTGAAGTCATCGAAACGGGCGTATTCCTGCCGCAGATGCATCCTGTGCCTTCACTGGAATGCGGCAGTGTCGGCTATTTGGCAGCCAGCATGAAAAACGTGCGGGACTGCCGTGTCGGCGATACGGTTACGCTGGCAGACAATCCGGCAGCAGAAGCACTGCCGGGGTATCATAAGGCTGTGCCGATGGTCTACTGCGGCCTGTATCCTGTCGAAACCAACGACTATGACAACCTGCGCGATGCCTTGGAAAAACTGCACCTCAACGATGCGGCTCTTTTATTTGAACCGGAAACATCCAGTGCCTTGGGCTTTGGGTTCCGCTGCGGCTTCTTGGGCCTGCTGCATATGGATGTCGTGCGGGAACGGTTGGAACGGGAATATAACTTGTCCCTGATTACGACAGCTCCGTCTGTTATTTACCATGTATACTGCACGGACGGCACGATGGTAGAAGTAGACAATCCGGCCCTCATGCCGGATATGACCAAGATTGACCATATTGAAGAACCGCTCGTCAAAACGACGATTATTATCCCAAAAGATATGGTCGGCACAGTCATGGAAATTTCCCAAAACCGCCGCGGTCAGTATGTCACTATGGATTATTTGGACGAAACCCGCGTGTCGCTGGTCTACGATTTGCCGCTGTGTGAAATTTTATATGATTATTTTGACGTATTGAAATCGGCAACGCGGGGCTACGCATCGCTCGACTACGAACTGCATGGCTATCAAACATCGCCGATGGTCAAGATGGATATTCTCATCAACGGCGAAGTCGTCGATGCCCTGAGCGTCATTGTCCATCGGGAATTTGCAGCCCGCCGCGGCCGGGCGCTCGTCGAAAAACTCCGCAGCCTCATACCGCGCCAGCTCTTCCAAATTCCGATTCAGGCGGCGATTGGCAATAAAATCATTGCCCGTGAAAACGTAGCAGCCCTTCGCAAAGACGTGTTGGCGAAATGCTATGGCGGCGATATTTCCCGTAAGCGCAAGCTGCTGGAAAAACAAAAAGAAGGGAAGAAGCGGATGAAGCAGTTTGGTACGGTCGAAATTCCGCAGGAAGCCTTCATGGCCGTGCTGCAGGTCGATGATACATGATAGGGCTGTATATACACATCCCTTTTTGTGTGCATAAATGCCTGTACTGCGATTTTCCGTCTTATGGCGGCGTCCGTCAGTATATTCCCGGATATGTACAGGCCCTCTGCCGGGAAATCAATGCGTTTTCGCCTAAGGGACTGCGTGCAGACACTGTATATGTCGGCGGCGGCACGCCGTCCCTGCTGTCTGTGTCTCAGCTGTCCCAAATCATGGACGCGCTGCAGCAGACATTCTCGCTGACGAGTGATGCGGAAATTACGTTGGAAGCCAATCCGGACAGCATGGATGCGTCCTATGCGGCGGCGATTGCCTCGTTGGGTATCAACCGCGTCAGCTTGGGCATACAGTCCTTTGATGACCGGATGCAGCAGTTTTTGGGCCGGGTACATACGGCTGCGGTAGGCAGACGCGCCGTCGAAGACGTATGGCACGGCGGCATCCAAAATATATCTATCGATTTGATGTACGGCCTGCCGCATCAGACACAGGTGATGGTACAGCAGGACTTAAAGATACTGTCGGCTCTTCCAGTGTGCCATGCGTCGATATATTCGTTGATTGTTGAAGAACATACGCCGTTGTGGGCTCGTTTGCAGCACCATGACATCTCTCTTCCGGCAGATGAGGAAGTCGAAGCGATGGGCCGTGATATTCATGACACCATGCATCGATTGGGCTATGAGCATTATGAGATTTCCAGCTACGCCCGGCCGGGTCGGCGGTCGCGGCATAACTGCAAGTACTGGCAGTATGTGCCGTATATCGGTTTTGGCGTATCGGCTCATTCGTTTTATCAGCAGACGCGCTGGGCCAATATTGCCAATATCCCTGCGTATATACGTACGGCCGGCCGCGGCAGCGTGACGGCAGAGCGCGTGCCTATTGATGAGAAGCGGGCCAAGGAAGACTATTGTTTTTTGGCGCTGCGCATGCACGACGGCATTTCGTATACAGCTTTTGAAAACCAGTTTGGCACGACCATAGAAAGCGAGTTTGGCCCGGTGCTGACGCGGTTGTTTCAGCAGAAACTGCTGGAAAAAACGAAGGAAGGATGCTGCCTCAGCAGCCTGGGACTGGAGTACGGCAATTATGTATTCAGTCAATTTATACGAGAATAAAAAGTCTTGTAATATATTGCGTGACGGCCGCTGACTGCGCGGCTGCTCTCGTGTGTGGGATTGACAAAGAGTACCATTTTAGCTATAATTACATTGTGTGCAATAAAAGCACTCCCTATCATACCTTGGAGGGAGGGATAATAGAATGGCAGAAATCAGAGTTGGTAAAAATGAAACGTTAGACAGCGCACTGCGCCGCTTCAAACGTTCTTGCCAAAAGGCAGGTGTTCTCTCCGAAGTTCGGAAACGTGAACACTATGAAAAACCGAGTGTACGGAGAAAGAAAAAATCCGAAGCAGCACGTAAACGGAAGTACAGAGCATAATCGTCGTTAGTAAGAAGGGTGATACCGTGTCTCTTAAAGAAGAACTGCTTCAGGACATGAAAGATGCAATGCGGGCAAAAGAAGCCGGAAAAACAGCCTTGTCTGTTATTCGCATGGTTCGTTCGTCGATTCGTAACACCGAAATTGATGGCAAGTGTGAACTGGACGATGCCGGTGTGGGAGCAGTCATTGCAAAAGAAATGAAACAACGTAAAGAATCTTTGGCCGATTTTGAAAAAGCCGGCCGTGAAGATTTGGTGGAACAAGTGAAAGCTGAAATGGCAGTATTGGAAAAATATATGCCAAAACAGCTGACAGCTGACGAAATCCGTCAGATTGTCACCGCTGCCGTAGTCGGCAAAACAGGTCTCAAGATGGGTGATGTCATGAAGCTCGTGATGCCGCAGGTCAAAGGTAAGGCAGACGGCAAGGTTGTTTCACAAGTTGTTAGAGAAATTTTACAAAAAAATTAGTTTTTTTAGATTTTCTATAGATTATCTATTGACAAATAAACTGATTGATTGTATGATTTTATCATGATTTGAAAAATAAAATAAGTCATGAAAACAAAGTCAAAGAAGACTTCGAATTCCTAGGGAATACTACGCCTTGGGGGATCGAAGTCTTTTTTTTAACCAAAAGGAGGAAACTAGAATGACTAAAGACGATTTAGTTTATGTAATCCCTGCAGGTCAATATGGTAAAGAAGGTGTGCTCGCTTTATTGGAACAGCACCCGGAAATTAAATTTGTATCTCTCGTTGGCGTCGATTTGGCCGGCAACGATACGGATGAAAAGATTCCTATCTCTGTATTCTTTGATGAATATGATAAATTCTTCAACGCAACGGCATTCCAGACAGATGGTTCTTCTGTTGTACTGCCGGGCATTGCTACGTTGTCCAATGCGCGCGTAGATATTAAAGCCGATCCGGGCGTCAACTGGTTTGTCGATTACAACGACGGCAATATCGATCCGGAAACAGGCAAACCGGTAGGTACATTGCGTATTCCTAGTTTCCTGCGCCATGCCACAGGCTTTATTGATTCCCGTTCCATTTTGCGCAACACGACGGATTATGTCGGTGAACAGATTTTAGCATTAGTTAAAAAACACGGTATCAAAGGATTGTCCGTCAATCCCGAAGACATTGAAAAAATCGTCTTCACGACTGCTACGGAATTGGAATTCTGGGTCAAGACCCCGAGCCAGGACGTAGAAACACGTCTTCTTTCTGCATCCCAGAAAATGCAGGAACAGTACTGGCAGCGTACACACGGCGTTGTTCGTACGGCTTTGGAACAGACCGTAGAACGTCTTGAAAAATACGGCTTACAGCCGGAAATGGGCCATAAAGAAGTTGGCGGCATCAAAGCACAGATTGATGATTCCGGCAAATTAATCTTCGTTTTGGAACAGTTGGAAGTCGACTGGAAATTCTCCAATGACCCTGTACAGACAGCTGATAACGAAATCCAGGCTCGTATCATCGTTCGTGAAGTATTCCGCGAAAACGGCCTTGAAGTTACATTCCAGGCTAAACCGATTCATGGTGTTGCCGGTTCCGGTGAACATACTCACCTCGGCGTTGGCGCTATCTTGAAAAACGGCAAATTCGTCAACCTCTTCAACCCGGACGATATGAATAAAGAATTCTTGTCCTCTATCGGCTACGGTGCTATCATGGGCATCTTGAAACATTACGAAGTCATCAATCCGTTTGTTTCCGCTACGACAGACTCCCTCAACCGTTTGAAACCGGGCTTTGAAGCTCCTGTCTGCATCGTTACGGCTCTTGGCGGCGAAACACCGGATGTTCCGACACGTAACCGTTCTGTCCTTGCCGGCTTGATTCGTGATATTGCCAGCCCGAATGCAACACGGTTTGAACTTCGTGCGCCGAACCCGTTCACTAATACATACATCACGATTGCTATGTGCTACTTGGCTGCCTTGGACGGCATCAAATATGCTCTTTCCAGCGGCAAATCAACAGGCGAACTCTTGGCTGAATTGTCCAAGAAACCGGGCGAAGCTGCGGACTACCTCGAAAAAGACCGTGCATATCGTTCAGAAGTCGATGTATTTGAAGTCTTCTCCGATGCAGAACGTGACGCTATGTTTGGCAAAGCACCGCGCACAGTTTGGGAAAACTTCAAGAGCCTTACTACGTATCCGGAAAAACTGAATGACCTCGCCTGCGATGCATTCCAGAAACGCTTGATGGAATCCTTCAAAGAAGGCGCATTGAGCCGCTGGGCGTTGGAACTCCAGTTCCGCACGATTCCGGACAACTTGTCCAGAGTTATTGCTGCTAAACAGCTGCATGTAGACGGCGACAGCAATCCGCTGGAAGTAGAACGCTGGACAAAGATTAACGCACTGCGTACCGAATTGGGCCGTGACACCGAAAAGAGCCCGTCTATCTTCTCGCGCATTAAGGCCGCATTGGCTGCCGGTGATTATGACACGGCATCCGATTTGATGGTCGCTATGAACGACAAGATGGATGAATTGGCTGATTTGTACTATGAATACTCACACAATGCATTCTAAGGTTTCTTCCTTTTGATATAGGACTGCGTACTCTCGCAACGGGGAGTACGCAGTCCTTTTTTCTAAATCAAGACGATTTTGTTACAGTTTTATCACAGTTTTTCGCCTAAATGCCTGCATAAGAATAAATAAACAAAATTATGCAAATATAAATACATGAATTATTGGCGTAACATATAAGAATATGTGAAATAACTAGTAAATACGCAGAAAATAAGAACGGAAAATGGGTGTACACAAAGTTGTAAAACAGCATAGATATACAAGATGGAAAACGTGACAAATCCCTTGTTTGCTGGTATACTGTAGTCAATCTCAAGAGAGAGAGAAAGCTACCAGGTAAGTAACAAAGGGAGGCTGATTTATATGAAAAAGAGTATATTTGCAGCATTAACGGCTTTAACAGTTTGTGTATCCGGAGCAGCCTTTGCAGCTCCGCAGACGACCTTCCAAGAAGGCCAAGTACAAGTAGATGTAGGCGCGATGAATGCTAAATCTGAAGTCGGCCACATGAAATCGGATTCGAATTGGAATTTCCAAGGCGGCATTACCTATGGCGTTTCTGATAAAGTAGGCGTACAGTATCAGTACAGCGGCTTGAGCACTGATATCAACGGCCATGATGCCACCAAAGGCAATCAGCAGGAAGTCAATGTATTGTATTCGCTGAACAAGAATGTAGCTGCCTATGCAGGCTATAATCGCATTGACAATGATTTTGGCTTTGGCCGCAGCGATACTAACAATGTAGCGCAAATCGGTCTTGTCGGCAAAGCACCGCTGGCAGACAACCTCGATATATACGGCAAAGTTGGCGTCGGCACGAAAGATACGACGACATGGGAAGCCGGTCTTTCCTACAAAGCTGCCAATGATTTGGACATTAATGCCGGCTACCGCTACGTAGATACAGCAGGACGTCACGATGGTGATCCCAGTGTTACCTATAAAGGCTTTGTGACTGGTTTGTCCTACCGTTTCGGCGGTTAATGATACCGTTTTCTAAATGAGTTTTCTTTTCACAGCATACATACCAAAAAAAGACTATCGCTTCGCGCGGTAGTCTTTTTTTGGTATGTAGTATGTCATGCAGCATTACAAGGCATTTTCTAAAAACTAAAAACTTAAAACTTAAAACTGTATCACTTACCCTTTAGGCAGATGGAAAGCCAGTGCGGCAGGGGAAGATGGTTGATGATGGACGCATAGGCAGCAGCACAGCCGGCGACGATGAAATAAATGGCCACGATGTACGCGGACCGCAGATAGATGTGAAAATGAGCGGCCAGCCCCGTGCAGGCGCTGAGAAAGACGGGATGAACGAGGTAGATGGGATAGGAGTCATTGCCAAGCAGGGAGAAAAGCCGATGCATCCAGCCGGGTACAGTACGGCATTCCCACCAGTACAGCAAAAAGAGCATTGTGGACAAGGTGTACAGCATGCCAATCGGACTGAGCTGATGAATCGTAAAGACGGCAGACAGCGCGTCATACTGCAGATAGTGCATGACACCCCAGTAGGCGGCCAGCATGCCCAGCGTCGTCAACGCTTGAAAGAGGTTGACCCATAGGGCATGGCGGCGAATCCAGTCCGTGACGGCGGCAAAATGTTCTGCCGTAAAGGCACCGAACATAAAAATAAAGAGGTAATGAAAGACGATGTAGTTGAGCCGGAAGGCAAAGGCATCTTTCAGCCAAGTACTGGCATCCTGCGGCACGGACCAAAGATAGCTGGAATAGAAATTGAAGATCATGTTGGCTGCCAGCAATATCGTAAAGGACACCCAGGGCGTGCGGTTCATCAGACGAAGCAGCGGCCGCCACAGCGGCATCAGCACGTAGAACCAAAGTAAAATGACGAGAAAATAGATATGGTACATGGCCAGGCCGTACCACAAGGTCCGAGCCAGTGCGGCTGGTTGGAAGACGCTGAAGTTGTGGCTGATGACCGATACGTAGAACATGTAAAAAAACGACCAGACCAAATAGGGAATAAAGACCGTCCGGGCCCGGCGGCGCAAATAGTCTTTATAGCTGAATGGCTGCGACAACGGCTGGCTGTAAAACATGCCGAACGCCGAAAGAAAGAAAAATGCCGGCACCGAAAAGCGGGAAAGGATTTCCAAGAGCGCAATCAGTCCCAAGTTGGGCGCAGGATTGACGATGGCGACGGAGCCGACATGAATGGCAATGACACCGAGCATGCAAAGACCCCGCATATAATTAATGGAATGAATAAAACGTTTTGACATCTGACACCTCTGACTATACAATAAAATTGATGATAAGACATGGAATCTATAAGATACTCTATGGTATAATAAATAGATGTCTTTATTATAACAAATTTTGCAGATTTAGGTAGGGATAGAGAAGATGAATGACAGAATGCTATACACCGTCACACGGACGGGGCTGCTGCTGGCAGTGACGCTGCTGCTGCAGGGAATACGGCTGCTGCTTCCCATACCGCCGCAGGTCAGCATGTTTTTAATTGGCTCGCTGGTCAACGCCTGCTTGATATTGGCCGTTTTGAAAGTCGGCTGGAAATCCGGCGTGGTGGTTGCCTGCATTACGCCTGTGTTTGCCTGGCTGGAAGGCATGCTGCCCTTTCTGCCGTTTATTGTTCCGGTAGCTGTCGGCAATAGCGTGCTCGTAGGGGCGGTCTATCGCTTGCGTGCCTATAAGCTGCCGGGTTTGTATGGTGCAGCCGTTTGCAAGATGGCTGCCATATACGGCGCGTTTTATCTGTTGTTTGGCTGTGTGGAGTTTCCGGCGGCAGTGCGGCATATGATACTCATCAGCATGAGCTGGCCGCAGCTGGTTACGGGCGTACTGGGAGGGACGATTGCCTATCGTATTGCCGGCCGAATCCATTCATCACGATGAATTTTGACTATGTAGCTTAGGAGGAGTACACAATGAGTATGCTGTATTATATCCCAGCGGTGCTGGGCGTATTGTTTATTGCCGTAGGGGTATATCATGGCTGGAAACTGCGGGCGCTGACACGGCACTGCACGGCAGCGACGACGGGAAAACTGCTTGGTTTTGAAGAAAAGAAAATGAAGAGCGGCAGTTTGTATTTTCCAGTGGTTGAATTTACGGTCCAAAACAAGACCTATAAAAGCAAATATAAAATTGGCAATGCCGAATGGCAAAGTGTAGCCGGCGATGCGGTCGATGTGCGGTACAATCCGTCCAATCCGGATGAAATTTATTTGTATCATGAACAAAATATCTGGCAGCAGTATGCCAGCCCGTTTTTTATTATTGTCGGAGGCTTTATTTTCATTTTGGCATACTATTATGTATTATAATCGTCCGTTCGTAGGACTACATGTTGGGAAATAAACAGTAAAAGGAGCAGGACATGGCAGATTTAATGAACAACAATGCTGTTAATGAAAAAGCTGTCAAGGCGATGGCACAATTTTTAGACGCATTAGGAGTAGATATTGCATCTTTAGGCATGGAAAAAACGCCTTACCGGGTAGCGGAAGCGTTTGGTCAGTTTTTTTCCGGCCTGCGGGAAAATCCGGATGCAGAATGGAACAATCCGATTATCACGCAGACCAACGGCTTGGTAGCCGTTCGGCACATTCGCTTTCACTCCATGTGTGAACATCATTTGCTGCCGTTTTTTGGGACTGTTCATATTGCCTATTATCCTCGCGGCGGCCGTATTGCCGGGTTTGGCCATTTTGTACAGGCCGTGGATATTTTGGCCCGCCGGCCCCAGCTGCAGGAACGATTGACAGAGCAGCTTTGTCAATCCATTGATAAAGGCCTGCAGCCGGAAGGCGTGCTGGTCATTGTACAGGCGACGCATCTTTGCCTGACCATGCGCAGTGCCATGGCGTCAGATTCCAATATTGTTACCGCTTCGTCCAAAGGCTGTCTGGCAGCCGGTACGGAAGCGTATAAAGAAGCCTGGGATATGTTGATGGCGGCAAACCACAGCGACGATACGCAGAAAGGATAACACGATGGATACGATTACGCTGCAGGGCATGCAGTTTTATGGCTATCACGGCTGCCTGCCGGAAGAACAACGAAACGGTCAGCCTTTTTATGTCGATGCCGTTTTGACGGCAGATTTGACGGCTGCAGGAGCCAGTGATGCGCTGACAGATACGATTGATTACAGCAAAGTGTATGCTGTCATTGAGGAAATTGTTGAAAAACGGACGTATCATCTGATTGAACGATTGGCAGCGGTTATTGCAGAAACGGTGCTGGCACAATTTGCCGTAGACGCTGTGACGATTACTGTACACAAGCCGCATGCGCCGATTGGCGGCCCTTTGGCAGATACAGCCGTGACGATAGAAAGGAGCCGTCATGCATAGGTATTATTTGAGTTTGGGGGCCAATCTGGGAAACCGGGAAACGACACTGCAGACGGCAGTGGCCTTGCTGAAACAACAAGAGGCACTGCAGGTCACGGCTGTTTCATCCCTGTATGAAACCCCTCCTTGGGGAAAGACGGATCAACCCGTATTTATCAATATGGCCTGTACGGTAGAAACGGCTCTTTCCGGCCCCTCTTTGCTGGCTGTCTGTCAGCAGATAGAACAACAATTGGGACGGGTGCGGCATGAAAAATGGGGAGCCCGCACGATTGACATTGATATTGTGTACAGCGACGATGTCGTCAGCCATACGGATACGCTGGAAATACCGCATCCCTATGTGACGCAGCGAGCCTTTGTCCTTGTGCCGCTGCAGGAAATTGCGCCGGATGTATGCATTGGCGGCCATCCTGTTTCCTATTGGCTGCAGCAGCTGCCGGACGTGCAGGATGTCAAGAAAATCCTTGGATAGTATGAGATGATTGAAGCAGAGGGAGACAACATGGAAAAAATCTTAATAGCCGATGATGAACAATTAATGCGTCAGTTGGTAGTTGATTTTCTGCAGCCGGAAGGATATGAAATGCTGGAAGCTGCCGACGGCAAAGAAGCGTTGAAACTATACCATGAACAGCATCCGGATTTGGTACTGCTGGATGTCATGATGCCGGGATACGACGGCTGGACAGTATGCCGGGAAATTCGCCGGGAATCATCTGTTCCCATCATGATGCTGACGGCCAAGGGAGAAGAAATTGACCAGCTGTTTGCCTATGATTTGGGCGTCGATGAATACATTACCAAACCGTTCAGTCCCAAGATTTTGGTAGCTAAAATTAAAGCGCTGCTGCGGCGCACGCAAAAAGAAGAAAACGAACTCGCTTCCGCTGCCGACGGCGTGTCCATCGACCGGGACGCGCGGCAGGTCATATTAGACGGCAAAAATATTGACCTCAGCCCAACGGAATATAAACTGCTCGCATATTTGGTCACCAATGCCGGCAAAGCACTCAGCCGCCGGCAGATTCTCAACAAAGTATGGAATTATGACTATTACGGCGACTTGCGCACTGTAGATACGCATATCAATCGCCTGCGCATCAAACTGGGAGATAAAGGCAAGTATATTCAAACCGTCCGCGGCTACGGATACCGCTACGATGCCAAATGATACGGCTGTCCCTTCGCATCAAATCGGGAATGTACGTCATCGGTTTTACGCTGTTCTTTATCATCACGCTGATGATAGCCATTGGCATCGGCTTTAATCAATTCTTTTATTCCGTCAAAAAAGACGGCATGATAGAAGCCAGCCAGGAAATCAGCACGATTTATAAAGAAAAGAAAATGGACGGCGAAAGCCAGTTTGACCTCATCAGCCAGAATTTGGGTGCAGAAATCCTTATTATCGACAACAGCCAGCTTGTATACTCATCGCGGCCGGGACGGCGTATTTTTATTGGGCCGCCCAAAGCTGATACGGAAGATGTTGTCGTTGCCGTAGGAAAAGAAGAAGAAGCCAAAGCGCATCAGGAAAAGATTGTACAGCCCAAGCATATCCAAGAAATGCTCGATTTGCTCCAGGGCCGGCAGCCTGATGAAGCCGAACTGGGCAAAGTCAAGCATTATCGTCCCAGTGAAACGTTCCAGTATTTTAATCTGATTTCCCGCATAGACGGGCAGTCCTATGTGCTCATCAGTCAGCCTGTGGCCCCAATGCAGAAAACGATTGGCATTGTGCAGCACTTTATCTTTACGTGCGGTATCATTTGGCTGCTGATTGCCGTACTAGGCACTATTTTGCTGACCAATAAAATGGTAAAGCCCCTGTTGGAGCTGAAAAAAATATCCGTTGCCATGACGCATTTGAATTTTACGAAAAAATGGCACGGCAGCAATACCGATGAAATCGGAGAATTGGGCCGCAGCCTCAATACCTTGTCGGACCAACTCAATCAGGCACTGGACGAACTGCAAAAATCCAATGCCAAATTGAAACAGCAGCTGGACAAGGCCAAAGAGGTAGAACATATGCGGAAATCCTTTATTTTTGCCGTATCTCATGAGCTGAAAACACCGCTGGCGATTATCCAGGGATATGCTGAAGGCTTGGACAGCCTGCAGAGCGATGAACAGACACGGCGGCGCTACTGCCATGTCATTCAAACGGAAACGGTAAAAATGGACAATCTGGTCAAGAGCCTGCTCAACCTGTCGCGGCTGGAAACGGGGGCGTTTAAACTGGAAAAAATGGTCTTTGATTTTGGCGCTTTGACGGATGAAGCGCAAGCCCGCTTTGCCCAGGCAGTACGCAAAAAAGAGATTCGGATTACGTGGAAGCTGCCGCCGGATATGACAACCTATGGCGACCCGGAACAAATAGACTGCATTATGAGCAATTTTTTGAGCAACGCCATTGATTACACGCCGCAGGGCAAAGAAATCACGGTTTCCGGCGAAGATTTGGGCACGGTCTATAAAGTGTTTATACACAATCAAGGGATTCAAATTCCTGAAGAATGCCAACAACGGATTTGGGAACCGTTTTACAAAGTAGACACGGCAAGAAGCCGCAATGTACAGCGGACCTTTGGCGGCCACGGCCTGGGATTGGGCATTGTCGCAGAGCTCGTCAAACTGCACGGACAAACCTACGGGGTATACAACACAGACGACGGCGTTACTTTTTGGTTCACCATCGCAAAAGCAAAAACATAACAGTATTCCATGCCAAGCTGCATGCGCGTATCTATGGACAGTATTTACAGAGATACGGCGTGCAGCTTTTTTTATATTTTGCAGACTTTCGCAGTAAGAGGGCGACTGCACTACAAGAAAATAAATTGAACATATCCTAAAATACAGTATTTTTGACAAAGGAGAAGACTACGATAATGATGGATACCGATACCTATACCTACGAATATATAGATAATGAGGAACTGCTGACAGTTTTAAATATCCTAATGGTAAAAAATAAAAAAGTATATGCAGTATTAGCGAAACGAAGAACATATCTTGGCAAAGCAACGACAGAAACTGTATAGAATATAAAAGATAAATAAGAAAAAAATTCCTTTTACAAGCCATGTATTCAATGGTATCATAAAATAGTAATAGTGTGTGTAAGTTATCAATATATGCATATGTATCTGCATGTAGGAGTGGTAGAAGTGGAAATTTACGAATCGTTGGTAAGTAAAAAAAGTTATGCTGCCGTCGTAGGGCTGGGGTATGTCGGTCTGCCGTTGGCAGTGGCTTTGGCTGAGAAAATTCAAGTTATTGGCTATGACAACAATCCGGAAAAGATAGCCATGCTGCAGTCCGGTATAGATGTGACGGGAGAAGTAGGCAGCCAGGCATTGAAAGAAACGACGGCATTGTTTACGTCTGATGTCAAGAAACTGCAGGATGCTTCCTTTATTATTATTGCAGTGCCAACCCCGATTAAAGAAGATCATACGCCGGATTTGACTTTCGTACAGCAGTCCAGCCGTACGGTGGGAATGAACCTTAGGGGTGGCACAATTGTAGCGTATGAATCGACAGTATATCCCGGTGTTACAGAAGAACTCTGTGTTCGGGAATTGGAAAAGGCTTCCGGCATGACCTGTGGAACGGACTTTTTTGTAGGGTATTCGCCGGAACGCATTAATCCGGGTGATAAAGTACATACCCTAAAAAATATCTGCAAGATTGTTTCGGGCATGAATTCGGAAGTATGTGATGAAATTGCTAAGGTATATGAACTGGTCGTAGAGCATATTTTCAAGGTAAGTTCTATCAAAGTAGCAGAAGCGGCGAAATTATTGGAAAATACACAGCGGGATATTAATATTGCGTTAATGAACGAAGCTGCCATGATTTTTGACAAAATGGGTATTTCGACGATGGAAGTCGTCAACGCCATGAATACCAAATGGAATGCCCTCGGTTTCCGGCCCGGTCTGGTCGGCGGCCACTGCATCGGTGTAGACCCGTACTACTTGATATATAAAGCCGTACTGGACCAAAATACCAGTCGGCTGGTAGCGACGGCAAGACAGATAAACAATTCGATGAGTCGTTTTATCGTCGATGTGACTCTGAATAAGATGATCAAAGAAAAACACTCGCTGAAAAATGATAAAATTTACTTTTTTGGCGTCACTTTTAAAGAAAACTGCCCGGATATCCGCAATTCGCGGGCGATTGATATGTTAAAAATTTTACAGGAATACGATATTCACCCCCAGGTTATCGATCCGTGGGCTGATAAGAAAGCCGTGAAAAAACAGTATGGCATTGACTTGATGGATGAAGCGGAAGTATCTCACATAGAAGATGCAGACTGCCTGATTTTTGCCGTAGAACATGCAGACTTTGCAGCGTATTCCATAGACCAGCTGCAGGACTTTACGAAACACTCTTTTGCCGGCAATAAATCGGTTGTAATTGATGTCAAATCTATGTTTGATAAACAGGTTGTCGAATCCTCCGGTCTGGCATATTGGAGTCTATAACGAGTAAGGAGTCAAGATACATGAGAGAACAGAAACATGTATTACAGAAGATCATTCGTATTGGCACTCTGATGTCTGCTGCCGGATTATGTTTGCCAAGCGGTATAGCCAACGCCGCAGCAGAAGCGGAAAATGTGATTCAAATTTATACCGATGCCAGTCCGGAAAAAAGACCAACGCATATTAATATTACGATTGGCGACGGCAAGGCGCCTCAGGAAGCATCAGATGCCAATACGATTCATGTTGCTATAGGAGAATTGAGTACGAAACAGCCGACGGTGATTAAAATTTATTCCGGCTGTGCAGATACCAATCCGAAGAATACCGTACAGATGGACACCACGCAAACTAAGAGGCAGACGGTACAGCCGCTTTCCAATGGAGCACGACAGCCCTTGCCCAATGCAGTAGTATTGCCCCCGAATACGGAAAGAGTACCAATAATGCTGCAAAGAGAAAGAAAACCCCTATCTCAGACGGCAGCGGCAGAACCTACGGTACGGCCTGTACGCATCATAGATGAAAAACCAGTACAACGAACCAATGCGGCAGTACCGTCGGCTACGGTCTATACCGACGCGAAACCGGTACAGACACGTATGGTTGTGACAGAAAGCAAAGGGGCTAATCCGGCTGCTGATACGGTCATTCGTCGTGAACAGCCCGCAGCGTCTGCCAAAGATGTCGTTTCCCACCGTATGGATATACCCAAAGTCAATACGGCGCAGCCGGTAAAACCTGTATCCTTAGATACGCTGTACATGGCAGATCGGTTTAATCAGCCGGCACCGAAATGGACATATACCGTATTTACGATGCTGGATAAAGACGGATTGCTTCTGCCGGATAAAGACATGAATATGAACAGTTTATCCCGGCGGGAAGGTGCCATTTTGACAGCACGGGCCTACAATATATATCATCGCCATCATGAAGCACAATCTGGAGCCAACGGCTCGGAAGCCGGCAGATTTTCTCCGTCGGCTCTTCCCTGCATTACGCAGCTGATGGATGAGTTTGCCCCTGAAGTAGAAGCGTTGGGATACAGCAGTTTGCCGCAGCTTACGGATACCAAGGTAAAAATAGCGCATGACAAGGATTTGCAGGTACATGGTGAAATTCGCTACAGTTATGCGAATAATGAAGGTTCGCCCAAGTATACCTGGGTAGATAACCGACTGCGGGCACGTATCTATTTGGACAAGAAAATAAATGATCATTGGACGGCCCATGCCATGGCAGAGTACGATAAAAGCCATATTTCCAAGGATACGGCAGAGTCCCGGGCGATTTCACGCGGCAGCCATGACGGCGATGTGCGGTTGAGCCGCTTTTATGTAGAAGGCAGTTATACGTGGTGGGATATTCCCTTTACGATAGAAGCAGGCAAGACGTATGCCTATCTGGCTGACGGCAATGTGCTGGATTCTGATTTCCACGGTGTCAAAGTAACGGCCAAGCCCGATGTAGATACCTCGGTGTCGGCAGGGATCGGCAAAGTCAATGACACGGAAAATACACAGTTTTTGGAAGCCTGGCAGCGGCAAAAACGTTGGGACTATATGCTTGGCTGGTATCATTGGAACAATTACGACAATCCAACGACCATTACGGCAGCAGGCAGCAATTATAATGTAGGCAATTACCGCTTAGGCGGCATGTACCTGCACAGTGATAAAAAAGACGGCAGCGGTGCCGCAGACAGCTATGTCGCATCGGTCCGCTTCGGCCAGAATTTTCCATGGATTACCCATACGTATGAATTTGATTTGAAATATTACAATATGGCAGGCAATACGTATATTAACCATACGATGAATGGCTTAGGCAACTATATGAACGGCTTTACGGGCTGGGGTGCGATGTTTTATTATACGTTGTATGAAAATCTGCTGTTTAGTTTGCAGTATTATGATTTGAAAGATAAAACAACCAGTGAAAAAAGCCGTACCCTTTGGGCTGATTTGACTTGGGGGTTTTAACGCCTGACCGATAAAAAGGAGGAAACATACTATGCACATCAAAACGAAATATGTCATAGGGGCAGTCGTCGTATTGATTTGCAGCATGTTGTATTATTTTTGGTATTTAGGCAGTGCGACCGAGTCCTATGAAGATATTACGGATTTGTCCAGTGAATACAACGTCGATGCAGAAGTCGCGGCAGCACAGCAGCAGCTGGATGAAGGAAACGTCACTGCAGCGACGGTATATACGAAAGATGCGGGAAAAACAGGGCTGGCATTGACTTTTGACGGCCTGCCGGACCCGGCGACAACAGCCAAGCTCGTTGATTTGCTTAAAAAATATGATGTCCAGGCTGCTTTTTTTGTCGAAGGGTCAAACTGCGCCGTTGACAAAGATTCCGTCATGCTTTTGTTGGACAAGCATGTCACTATCGGAAATTACACGTATACCGGGCTGACTAAGCTGGAAAAACAGCCGCAGGATTCGGTGTTGGAACAGCTGATCAAGACGCAAAAGGTACTGGATGTACTGACAGGACAACAGCCGGCACTGTTTAAGGCACCGGCTACGTCGTATGTGCCGGATGTGCTGAAAACAGCATCAGCAGCAGGACTGCAGTCGGCTGTCAAAACCGATGTCTATGTACCCAAAGACAGTATCAAAACGGATGAAGACGCCGCTGCGTTTGTGCAGTCCGTGCCGCAGGGCTCTATTGTATCGCTCGTCGTCGGCACGCCGACCAATGCTGTCGTCTACACACCGGGAAAGACAGATGAACGGCCGGCTAAAGACAAACAGCCGAATTTAAAAATTCGCGAAGATACGGGAGCCAAACACGAACCGATTGTCGATGTTACTGAACGAATTTTAAAAGCCATGAAAGAAAAAAATGTACAGTCCTTGGCAGTGACAGATTTGCGGCAAATCAAGCGGGCTGAAACGACAGCCTCTTCTCCGGCTGTGCCGCAGCCCGTGTCCTTAGCGCATCATAAACAGCTTGTATCTTGGCTGCACACGGCGATTGCACAGGCTGCGTCAGCTGTCTGCCTGCCTGTTTCTGCGGCAGAACCGACGGTAAACCAAGCGGCAGGCCAACTCACGTCGGACATGAAGGCACAAATGGCAGCGCACACTGCGGTTCCGGCAGCGAGCCAGGCTGGTGCAGTTGCGCCGCCGCGCATGATTTATACGACAGAACCGGCTGTTGCCTTTGCGTTTGCCGGTTTGTCCAAACCCAATGTCGTATATAAAACGTTGGATTTTTTGAAACAAAATCATGCGCACGGCACATTTTTTGTTATGGATAATGAATTGAAAGCCAATCCCAAATTGGTACAGGATATTATTGCCAGCGGCAATGAAGCTGCAATTGGTATTCGCTCCCTAAAGAGCAGCAATTATGAAACGACGAAACGGCAAATTACAACCGTCCAGCAGGGACTGGCCAAACTGGGTGTGCATACGAACCTGATGATGCAGCCATGGGGCAAGATTACAGACGATACGTACCGGGCCGTAGCCGATACCAAAGGCGTGATGTATGCGCCGACGCTCAATATCGTCAATTCCAAACACCAAGACTATACGTCGGCAGATGCTGTCATGAAAGAACAGTTCGGAAAATTTGTGTATTCCGTCGGCCGAGGTTGGATTTTGTACTTTCGGCTGGATTACTACCATGATGATGATTTGGTAGTCAACGTCATGGATTTAATCAAGCGGCATAAGATTGACAACATTGCCTATAATTCTTTTTATGATGACCCTAAGGTCAACGCGCACAATGATTCAGCCTATGCGATTGAATCTATCGGCCATATACTGCAGCATACGGATGAGCTGTATACGATAGATACGCATAAGCAATATGCGCAGGACGGCGCCGCGTATGTACGGCCGCGCGATATTACGTTTCATCAATTTATACACGACCGCTATATTGGCAATGAAGCCATTGAAGATGACAATATGTTTGGCTTTACGGTTGAAGAAAAACGCTATCGTGACTTGACCGGCTTGATACATACGGATAAACCTGTCGTATTTTTTACCTTTGACGATTTTGGCAATGATTCCGCTGTCAATCACCTCCTCTATGTATTTCGCAAGCATCATGCCAAAGCGACATTTTTTGTACTGACGAGAAATGTCATGCGAAATCCGAATTTAGTACGGGCGATTGCCATGGAAGGCCATGATGTCGCATCTCACAGTGAAGAACATCATCCCATGGACGGCACCAACTATGCCAAAGCGTATTCGCGGTATTTGGTGGATTACGGCACGGCCGATGCCAAGCTGCGCGATATTATCGGGGATTTATATCACAGCGACGGCACGCCTGTCTATCATCAATTTTTCCGCCCGCCGACGCTGACGGCAAGTAAAGCCGGGTTTAAAGCCTTATATGATACAGGCTATGAATACATCGTTGCCGGTTCCTACAGTACGCATGATTATGAACAACCTGATTTACAACATATGATACAGGCCATTAAAGAAGGAATTTTTGACAAGAACGGGCATGTCATCAAAGGGGCCGTTCTCGTCATGCATATGAGTGACGCGGCAGTCTATACAGCGCCGGCGTTGGATTTACTGATGACGATTAATGATGCCCGCGCCGATGACGATCCGGCTAAGTTCTATCCAATGCCGTTATCCGCTTATTTGTGCAACGGATACAGTCAGGCTCATACAGCTAAGTCAAAATCGTTGCCGAAAGAAGAACAGGAACAGGAACAGGACGAATCCCTTTTATATCAAGGTATGGGGTATTGAGGCGAAGAGAAATGGATACACATAAAAAAGAAGAAAAAACCTTACAAGGAAAAGATATACGAAGTATTGTCCAGCAAAAAGAAATCAAGGCAGCCATTCGCAAAGCTATTGATACTAAAGAAGACATTTTGCTGGAACCGCTGGCAGACAGACGGAAGCTGCCGAATGTGCCGGACAGCAGTCATTTGCGGACGAATATAGACCGACGCGGCACGGCACATGAAGAAACGGCAGAGTCCTATGTCATCAGCCAGGAAAAAGCAGCATCCGGACGGCGGTATCATGTCGATTATCCCGTGCAGTTTCGCATTCATACGGCCAGCGGCCAGGTCATTTTGGCAAAAGGCAGAGCCAAAAACCTCTCCGGCTCCGGCATATTATGTGACATTCCCAGAGCATATATCAAGGCCGTAGAACAGTCTGCCATGGTTGAACTGTCTTTTGAAATCAAACCGGGAACGATGCCGGAAGGCTATGAAATGAAAATCAAGAAAATCAAAGCCCTTTGGGTGCGTACCGTACCGGCAGCAGAAGGCCAGCCCATGGTGTCCTGCGGCTTTCAGTTTCAAGAACTGCTGGCACAATATACGCATAAACACCGTCAGCGGTATATGCTGACAATTGCATCTGTATTTATGCTTTTTGTTTCCCTGTTTGTCATTTTGCTGCGTGCAGAAAGCGTTCTTTATTTTGAATTCAACCGCATGCTCTATTTATACAGTATTTTGGCGGCTACGTTCTTGCTGACGCGGTATTTGTTTGGGGCATTTTACCGTCCTGTGCCGATTAATCCGGAGTTCACGCCGGGAGTTACGGTTATCATTCCGTGTTTTAATGAAGAAAAATGGATTCGGCGGACGATTCTCAGCTGTGTCAATCAGGATTACCCGCCGGAAAAACTGGAAGTCATTGTCGTAGATGACTGCTCCAACGATAATTCGCCGGAAGAAATAAAGAAAACGATTCAGGAACTGCAGGAAGAAATGACCCGGGGCCGTCAGGGTACCGGCGCGGTAAACGGAGAGAAAACGCCGTCGCAGCCTTTCCGCGTGCGGTATCATCTGCAGCCTCAGAACATGGGCAAGCGGGAAGCCTTGGCCGTAGGAGCTAAGCTAGCCCGTCATGAACTGCTGGTCTTTGTCGATTCAGACAGCTTTTTGGATCCCTTTGCGATTCGCAATCTCGTCCAGCCGTTTCAGGATGAAACGATGGGCGGCGTTTCCGGCCGGACCGATGTCGCCAATACGTTTACCAACAATCTGACAAAGATGCAGTCTGTCCGCTATTATATTGCCTTTCGTATTTTAAAAGCGGCAGAAGGCATATTTGATGCTGTTACGTGTCTTTCCGGGCCGCTTTCGTGTTACCGTAAAGATTTGGTATTGAAATACAGTGATGCCTGGCTGCATCAGCGGTTTTTGGGACAAAAAGCTACCTTTGGCGACGACCGGGCCATGACAAACTTTATCCTGCGGCACCATCGCACGACCTATCAGGATACGGCGATTTGCTCAACCATTGTGCCCAATACGTATAAAGTCTTCTTAAAACAGCAAATGCGGTGGAAACGGTCTTGGCTGCGGGAAACATTTATTGCTGCTACGTTTATGTGGCGCAAAGAACCTTTTATGGCCTTGTCCTTTTATATGGGGCTGATTGTACCTATTTTGGCTCCTGTCATCGTTATTTACAATCTATGCTATATTCCGTTGGCGCACCGCGTATTTCCGACGACGTTCCTGGTCGGAATATTGATGATGGCCCTGCTGATGAGTTTTTGCCAGCTTTTGCTGCGGCGAAGCTCTACCTGG
>CAVKEA010000039.1:0-24253 GCA_963655305.1 bacterium | reverse complement strand
ATTTGCCGCGCCGTCATCGGTAAACGCAGTAAGGCTAAGTCCGTTTTGGGCGGCGGTTTCTTTCTTTTTGGTACTTTTTCTTTCTGACCGCGCAGAAAGAAAAAGTATATACGCCGATGTAAACGGCACGTTTACAGAACCATGCGAGGATCAGAAAAATATATCCCGGCATTTTGGCCGCACAGAAGAAAAAAGTATACAGCATATGTAAACGGCACGTTTACAGAACCATACGAGGATCAGAAAAATATAGCCCTATATTTGGGTCGCACAGAAGAAAAAAGTATATAGCATATGTAAATGGTACGTTTACAGAAACATAAAGAGGGTCACAGGGATACATCCCTGCATTCGAACATTTTCCTATATGTGGGTTTCATAGGGCGGGCTCTTTTATCTATGCAAAAAATGTACTATAATATATAAAGTATGAAACTGTCAAAAAAGTATTTTTATGATATAATATAACTCTATGTGACACGTAGTAATGGAGGTGCATTATGGCTACAGTTCAGGAAAAAATTGACCAGTTCCATGAAAAGCTCGCGAAAATCGAGATGGGCGGCGGTCAAAAACGTATTGATAAACAGCATGAAAAAGGCAAGATGACAGCAAGAGAACGGTTGACAGCTCTTTTTGATGAAGGAAGCTTTACGGAAATCAGCCAGTTTATTCGTCATCGCTGCACGAATTTTAATATGCAGGAAAAAGAAATCCCTGGTGACGGCGTTGTTACCGGCTATGGTACGATACATGGACGCTTAGTCTATGCCTATGCGGAAGATTTCACTGTAGAAGGCGGCTCACTGGGAGAAATGCATGCCCACAAAATCTGCCAGGTACAGGAAATGGCATTGAAAATGGGTGCGCCGATTATCGGCATCAATGATTCCGGCGGTGCCCGCATCCAGGAAGGTGTCGATGCGCTGTCCGGCTTTGGCCGTATTTTTATGAATAATACGTCTGCATCCGGCGTCATTCCCCAGATTTCTGTTATTATGGGGCCGTGTGCCGGCGGTGCCGTATACAGCCCGGCATTGACTGACTTTATTTTTATGGTCAAGAACACGTCCAATATGTTTATTACCGGCCCGTCTGTTATCAAATCCGTAACGGCGGAAGAAGTTTCGGCAGAAGAATTGGGCGGCGCTGTGACGCACAGTACCGTATCCGGCGTGACGCATTTTGCCTGTGAAAACGAAATGGACTGCATTCAAAAAATCAAGATGCTGTTGGATTTCCTGCCGAGCAACAATATGGAAGAAGCACCGCTGGCTGAAAGCAGCGACGATCCGCAGCGAGCTGATGAAAGCTTGAACACGGTCATTCCGGACAGCAGCAACATGCCGTATGATATGCTGGATGTATTGAAATCCTGTGTCGATAACGGCGAAATATTCCAGGTATTGGAAGACTATGCACAAAATATCATTACCTGCTTTGCCCGTTTTGACGGCCAGCCTGTCGGTATTATTGCCAACCAGCCGAAGTTCTTGGCCGGCTGCTTGGATATCAATGCATCGGATAAGGCAGCTCGTTTCATCCGATTCTGCGACAGCTTTAACATTCCGCTGGTTACGTTTGTCGATGTACCGGGCTTTTTGCCGGGCACGACGCAGGAATTCGGCGGCATCATCCGCCACGGTGCCAAAATGCTCTATGCATACTGCGAAGCGACGGTTCCTAAAGTCACTGTCGTAACGCGTAAAGCCTATGGCGGCGCGTATATTGCCATGTGCTGCCGTCAGCTTGGCGCAGATATGGTATTTGCTTGGCCGACAGCGGAAATTGCTGTTATGGGGCCCGATGGCGCAGCGAATATTATTTTCAAGCGCGACCCGGAAAAAGAAAAGAAAAAACAGGAATATATCGAAGATTTTGCCAACCCGTACAAAGCCGCTGAACATGGCTATGTAGACTGCATTATTGAACCGAAGGAAACACGGCCGCGCATCATCAACGCATTGGCTATGCTGTACAGCAAGCGGGAAGAAAGACCGACGAAGAAACACGGCAACATGCCGCTGTAAGGGGAGGATCAGATATGGAAGAAACAGCAGTTGTTTCGATGGAATTTGTTTTGGTAGCTCTCATTGCATTGGCTGTCTTGCTGGGAATTGTTTGGTATGCCGTATCCAACAGGACGCGTGAGTTTGACCGGCGCCTTGCGAAATTGGAAGAAGAAAATGCCAGACTGCGCGGCCTTTTGGAAGACGCCTGCCAGTCCAACAACGAAAACACGGCCGCTGCGCCGGCGAAACCCGCCGCGGCATCTGTACCGGCCCAACCGGAAGCCAGCGCAGCTCCTGCAGCGCATCCGATTGTGCCTGTAGGAACGCGTCATCCCGTTGTCGTGCCGGCACGGCCTATGACCGTCGTGCCCAAGACGGAACAGGCGGCAGGTGCTGCGCCGCCGGAAATTGTAGCTGTCATTATGGCTGCTGTCGCAGCCTGCGGCTATTCTCCCGCAGCCATTCGCTCGATTCGACCGCTGCAGCGCCGCAGCCAAAATTGGATTATGGCAGGCCGCTTGGCGAATATGAAATAGACAATACCATCACTATGTGCATTATCCAGGAGGATATAGAATGAAAAAATTTAAAGTAACCGTTAATGGACAATCATATGAAGTAGAAGTTGAAGAAGTAGGTATGCCGCAGGCAGCTCCTGCTGCTGTTTCGACGCCGGCTCCCGCTCCGGCTCCTAAGCCAGCAGCACCGGCACCGGCCGCCGCTGCCCCTAAAGCAGCCGCACAGCCTGCTGCTCCTGTCGCTGCAGGCCCGATTCCTGACGGCGCTGTTACCGTCAAAGCGCCTATGCCGGGAAAAATTTCGGCACTGAAAGCAGAAGCCGGCAGTGCAGTCAAACGAGGAGAGGTCCTGCTTGTCTTGGAAGCTATGAAAATGCAGAATGATATTACGGCTTCTGCAGACGGCACGCTGCACGAAATCCGCGTCAACGTAGGCGACAATGTCAAAACCGGCGATGTGTTAGCCGTCATTACGAAATAATTCACGCCCCATTTCACTTCAATCTATCCATCCTATCAGCGTATAACAGAAAGGAAAGACATACTTTTTTGTTATACGCTGATAGGATTTCTTTTTTTCTATTGACAAGCAGACGAATACTTTGGTATAGTATAGGCAACAAATGAACAATTACTCATATGTTCATAACATAAACGGGAAGGGGAGACTGAATGATGAAAAAAAGTTATAAGATTGAAGTAGATTGCGCCAACTGCGCTAATAAAATGGAAGAAGCTGCTAAAAAGACAGAAGGCGTCAAAGATGCGGTAGTCAACTTTATGCTTCTGAAAATGAAAGTAGAATTTGAAGACGGACAGGATGCCAAGGAAGTCATGGAACGCGTTCGTCAAAACTGCAAACGTGTCGAAGATGACTGCGAAATTTATTTGTAAGACAGGAATCGGCACGGTTTCCCATTTTAAAAAAGACTTGCCTAGTCAGGCGTCTTTTTTTACCATAACATATGAACGAACGCTCATATAAGAAGAAAGAAGGCTGAATTATGAACAAGAAACAACAGAAAACGTTGATACGCATTATCGTGACATGTATCCTGCTGGGTATCATTTATCTGCTTCCTATTAGCGGTTGGGAACGGCTGGCAGCGTATATCATTCCCTACGGTATTATCGGGTATGACGTACTGCGCAAAGCGGTGAAGGGGATTGGCAACCGGCAAGTGTTTGATGAAAATTTCCTCATGGCCGTGGCGACGGTGGGGGCCTTGGCACTGGCTGTCTATGAAGACGGCGATTATACGGAAGCGATTGCCGTTATGCTTTTTTATCAAATTGGTGAATTGTTCCAAAGTTATGCTGTCGGCAAAAGCCGCCGCAACATCAGTGAACTGATGGATATTCGCCCCGATTATGCCAATATCGAAAAAGACGGCAAACTGGAACAGGTAGATCCAGACGAAGTCGAAATCGGTACGGTTATCGTCGTGCAGCCCGGTGAAAAAGTACCTATTGACGGCATCGTCGTCTCGGGCACGTCCAGTCTGAATACGAGTGCCCTGACAGGGGAAAGTGTACCGCGCGATGTATTCCAGGGAGAAGAAATTTTCAGCGGCTGCATCAATATGACCGGCGTGCTGCATATCAAGACGACCAAGGAATTTGATGAATCGACTGTATCCAAGATTTTGGACCTCGTAGAAAATGCCAGCTCCCGTAAATCCAAGTCGGAAGCCTTTATTTCCAAATTTGCCCGCGTCTATACGCCGATTGTCTGCTATAGTGCTTTGGCACTGGCCGTCATTCCGCCGCTGGTTCGCATGCTGGCGTTGGGAATGGCGCCGCTGTGGGAAGTGTGGATCTACCGGGCACTGACGTTTTTGGTCATCAGCTGCCCCTGCGCACTGGTTATCAGCGTGCCGCTTAGTTTCTTTGCCGGTATCGGCGGAGCCAGTCATGCCGGTGTCCTCATCAAAGGTTCCAATTACATGGAAACACTGGCCAAAGTCAAGACTCTCGTGTTCGATAAGACCGGTACGCTGACTGAAGGCGTGTTTGAAGTCAATGCCGTGCATCACAATACGCTGGCCAAAGAAAAACTGATTGAATATGCAGCGATTGCCGAAAGTGCTTCTTCCCATCCGATCAGCAAAAGTCTGCAGAAAGCATATGGGCAGGTGGTGGATAGAAACCGGGCTGCCAACATACAGGAAATCAGCGGCTGCGGTATTACGGCAGACGTAGACGGCATGCCCATTGCCGTCGGCAATGCCAAGCTGATGAAACGGCTGCATGTTCCGTATATAGACTGCCATCAGACCGGGACGATTGTCCATATCGCTGTCAACGGTGCCTATGCCGGGCATATCGTCATTGCCGATAAAATCAAAGCGACATCCCGCCAGGCTATCGCGGCTTTGAAACGGTGCGGCATCCAAAAGACGGTCATGCTGACAGGGGATGCGGCATCCACCGCGCAGAGTGTCGCCGCAGCACTACATATTGATGAAACGTTCAGCGAATTGCTGCCTGCTGATAAAGTAGCCAAAGTCGAAGCACTGCTTCAAAGGGAAGGCAGCGATAAATTGGCCTTTGTCGGCGACGGCATCAACGATGCGCCTGTATTATCGCGTGCGGATATTGGCATTGCTATGGGGGCCATGGGATCGGACGCCGCCATTGAAGCAGCCGATATCGTTCTGATGGATGACGACCCGCTGAAAATCTCGACAGCCATTCGCATTGCCCGCAAATGCATGCGAATCGTTTATGAAAATATTTGGTTTGCCATCGGCATCAAAGTACTTTGCCTCGTGTTGGGAGCCGTAGGTCTGGCCAACATGTGGCTGGCTATTTTTGCCGATGTCGGCGTCATGATACTGGCGATACTCAATGCCATTCGCGCATTATTTGTAAAAAAATATACAGTCACTCCATCCGCTCCTGCGGCAGCTGCCAGCACGGCCAGCAAGCCTGCGTAATGGAAAAATATGCCGTGAGAGATGCATAAAAACTTGAAAAGTATGTATGATTGTGCTATGATAAGAAACGTAAACATTGGTATTCATAGTTTGGAGGATGCATAAAAATGAAGAACGTAAACAGTTTGGCTGATTTTACGGTAGATGAAGTAAAAGGGATACTGTTATTGGCAGAAAAAATTAAAAAGAACCAGAGTGCCTATGCACACATTCTGGACGGTAAAAAATTATATACATTGTTTGAAAAAACATCCAACCGTACGTATTTGTCTTTCTCGATTGGCATGGAAGAATTAGGCGGCCGCTCGTACAACCAAAAATGGGCAGACAGCAATTTCACGATTGGTGATTTGGGCAGCGAAGTCAAATATGTTTGCCGCAACGTAGACTGCATCATGGGCCGTTTCAAAAAAGCAGAAACGACATGGGGCTTTATGAACAACGCCACAGTCCCCGTTATTAACGGTTGTGACAACACGTTCCACCCCACGCAGGCTTTGGCAGATATGCTGACATTGTATGAAAAATTGGGCCGTTTCGAAACGAAAGTATTATATATTGGCGCCAAAAACAACACGTACAATTCACTCAGTGAAATCGTCACCAAATTGGGCGGTACGATGTACGGCTTGACGCCGTTCAGTCAGGTCATGGCCGTCGGCCAGGATTTCTATGACGATTTGAAGAAAACAGGCCATTATATCGAACTGCCGACTGATATTTCTCAAGACGAATTGAAAAAGGTCGTAGCAGATGTGGACTGTGTCTATACAGATACGTGGGTCGATATGGAATTCTTTACCAATCCGGCGTATGCGGAAAAGAAAGAATCCATCATCAACATGATGATGCCGTACCAAATCAATGCCGATTTGCTGGCTGGCACGGATACGATGGTCTTCCATGACATGCCGATTCATCCGGGATTTGAAATCACGCAGGATGTCATGGACCAGCACTTGGATACGATTTTGGATGAAGCTGAAAATCGCCGCCATGCCGAAAAAGGCTTGCTGGTATACTTGATGACTGGAAAATTGGATTGGTAATAGAAAATAGATGATGAAAGTAAGGCTGCTACACCATGTGCATGTTTGTTCAAGGTGTGGCAGCCTTTTTGCTATGCCGTTTTACGTGCAGCGTTTGCCGCAGTCCGATGCATGTTCTTCCAATTTTCAGTTTCCAACAAAAAAACGAAAAATGGGTACAGCGAAGAAAGGATGCCTAGACACGTGTCATAATGGGACGTGTTACGTTCCATGCAGGACTTTTTCTTGACAGCGGTAAGGCTATCCAGTACGCTATAGGAAAGAGAAGGAAGGAGTGTTTTGTTTATGAGAATTTTGGTAGCAATGGATGTCAATGCGACCCATAAAGCGTGGCTGGAAGAAGCAGCCGGAGACAATGAAATCGTGTATTGGCCGGTTCAAGGCGCGGTGAGTGCCGTTGTGCCGCCGGCAGAACTCGCCAAGGCCGATGTGATTATCGGCAATGTGGCCACGGATTTGATGAAATATGCTGCGCGTCTGCAGTGGATGCAGCTTCATAGTGCCGGTGCCAATACGTACTGTGTGCCCGGTGTCATGCCCCAAGGCGCGCAGCTGACAAATGCCACAGGCGCTTATGGTCTGGCCATTGCTGAACATATGACGGCCCTGGTATTGGCTATGATGAAAAAGCTCTATGTCTATCATGACAACCAAAAAGCAGGGCAGTGGCACGATGAAGGACAAGTCCGGTCTATCTACGGTGCGACCGTCTTGGTCATTGGCTTTGGCAACATCGGCAGAGAATTTGGCAAGCGCATGAAAGCGATGGGAGCCCATGTCATTGGCATACGCCGACGCAGCAGTGTCGTCCCGCCGGAAGCGGATGAAATGGGGACGATGGACCAGCTGGATACGTATTTGGCCCGCGCGGATATTGTCGCTTCCAGTTTGCCGGAAACCAAAGCGACGTATCATCTGTACAATGCGCAGCGATTTGCCGCTATGAAGCAGCATGCTTATTTTATCAATGTCGGACGAGGCAGCAATGTCGTCCAGGACGATTTGTGCCAGGCACTGACGAGCGGTCATCTGGCAGGAGCCGCTGTCGATGTGACGACGCCGGAACCACTGCCTCAGGACAGCCCGTTGTGGCATACGCCCAATCTCTATATTACGCCGCACATTTCCGGCGGCTACCATTTGCCGGCAACGCACGACCGCATCGTCCGCATTGCCGCTGACAACCTAAAACGGTTTTTGGCAGGCCAGCCCTTGGAAAATCAAGTAGATTTTGCAACGGGATATAAAAAATAGTAAGGCATCTCGCATAGCTATGGCATGCATTTGCCATGTCTTTGAACGGATACTGTTGCATTTACAGATACCGTTTTATACTACAAACGAAAAACTGTAAACTAAAAAACGCACCCAGTGGCGTATCGCTTCATGTGATAGACCACTCGGTGCGTTTTACTATGTATATAATTAGGTACGAGATCGAATAATGGGAATGGTTTTCTGCCCTTGTGCTGTATACACGGCCGTACCATTGGTGTTGTTGGTTAGCAGTTCTTTTACTTTTTCTGTCGATTCCTGCGGAATTTCCAGCGTAAAGGTTACGGTATCGGCAAAATCGCGCTGGGCGATGCGGATATGATAGTCCGGTGCCAGGCGTTCCATCATGCTGACAAAGGGATACGCCAAGCGGACGGCCAGGACATCATACGGTTTGTAATCTGCAATGGAAGCCGCTTCCAGACCCAACGTGACAGCATGGCCATAGGCCCGGATTAAACCGCTGGCGCCCAGCTTGATGCCGCCAAAATATCTGGTTACGACGACGACGGTATTGGTAATGCCTTGTTTTTTTAGGACTTCCAGCATCGGTTTGCCTGCCGTGCCGGACGGTTCGCCATCGTCACTGGATTTTTGCAGGAGTCCCCCGGCTCCGATTTGATAGGCATAACAGTTGTGCCGTGCGTCCCAATATTGTTTGCGAATACGGGCAATATAAGCCGCGGCTTCGGTTTCTGTCTGCACTTCGTGGAGAGAGGCAATAAAACGAGATTTTTTGATACTATATTCAGCAGCAGCTTCTCCGTAGACAGAGGTGATAAAAGGAACAGTCATATGCGTATCTCCCTTGCTGTAAATGTTTCTTTTATCATACCGCATTCTTTGTCATTTGACAAAAGAAATTGACTTATCCTTCGTGTGAATCTACATGAAGCAGTACTTCGATAGCCCGCTGTTCTTTGTCTGGCAGGGCATGGATGGCGCGAATGATGCGGCTGTCTTTTTCGGAAATCGAAGCACAGTAGGTGCAGTCCTTTTCATCATTTTCGACACCTTGACAGAACATCCCCGGTCTGCCGACGAGGATACAGATGGGAATCTGAAAGTAATCGGCCATTTTCAGCAGTACCGAAATGTCCGGCGAATACAGGCCGGTTTCCCAGGAATACACGGCTTGTTTGGACATGCCAAATAAGGACCCGAATTCGGTTTGTGTCAGTCCTTTTTTCTTGCGGTAAAATCTAATTTCTTGTCCTAATGTCATAATTCATACTCCTATAGTGTAACATAATGATGCATTTGATTTACGATATAATATATCATCATTTATTATAATGTGAATATAAATTCAAGTCAACATTTAATTAATAGATTCTATAATCTTGTTTAAATAAACAAAAATGCGTCGCAATATTACATAATTACTGTATTTTTCGTCTATATATCCTAAAATAATACAGTATACGATTTATTGGATAAAAAGTCAATTTGTATATGCGCGTATATAGCATACAACCATCAGGACGCTGTGCAGCGGCTCGACGCTTCGTTACTCTGCTGTAAAGAAAGCCGCCGTGAGCTGCTGCAGGGCCTGTTGGTCGGCAGTCCCCATCAATTCTCTGGCAGAATGCATGGCCAAAATAGGGATGCCGATATCGATGGTGCGGACAGGCAGCTGGGCTGACAGCAGCGAACCGAGCGTCGAGCCGCCCCGCATATCCGAGCGATTGACGAAATACTGGTACGGAACATGGGCTTCTTGACAGAGTGCCGTGAGAATGGCAACGGCTTCGGCGTCGCCGGCATAGGACTGGCTGCAGGCCGTTTTGATGGCAATGCCCTGGCCCAGGATGGGCATATTGGTCGGATCGCATTTTTCCGGCACGTTGGGGTGGAGAGCATGCGCGACGTCTATAGACAAAATCAGTGCCTGGCTTTCATCTTCCCGGCATTGGGCTGCTGTATAGCCCAGGGCTTCATAGATTGCGGTCAGTACTTGCGGCAGGATTTGCGAAGCGGCGCCTTGTTTGGTATGGCTGCCGACTTCTTCGTTGTCAAAGAGGGCGATAACGTGGATGCCTTCCGGGGAGGCAGGGGCCGTCAGTCCTGTCAGGCAGGCATATACAGAGGTCAGATTATCCAGACGCGGTGACGAAATGAATTCATCGTGCCAGCCCATGAGGCAGCCTTCTTCTGTAGGATAGACGGTCAGTTCATAAGAAAGAATATCTTCGGGAGGGCATTGGCAGGATTCTGCTAAAAAGTCTGTAAAGAAAGACGCAGGCTGTCTGCCGTCCAGGGTCATCAAGGGCAGCATGTCTTTCTGCGGATTAAGCGCGATGCCGTCGTTTGTTTTCGGATTCATATGGATGGCCAGACGCGGGATGGTCAGCAGCGGGCGGCGGGCATCGAAGAGGCGGACGACGGGGTGAAAGGGATCGCTTCCGCGCAGTGCGATTTTTCCGGCGAGGGATAAGGGCCGGTCGAGCCACGATTCACGTATCATGCCGCCGTAAATTTCCGTGTTTAATTTCCCATATGTATGCGTCGTCATGGCGGCAGCGGGCTTGACGCGCAGGCAGGGAAAATCCGTATGAGCTGTGGCTATGCGCAGATGACGGCGCGGGTCGGCGCCGACCGTAAAGGCGATTAACGTAGAACCGTAAATGGGAACGTAATAGGCATGGTTGGGAAGCAAATGCCATGGCATTCCCCAAACAAGCGGTGAGAAATGAGCCGTTTCCAGGGCTTGCATACTGGATTGAACGGTATGATACGGTGATGTGGCGTGCTGAATAAACTGCAGCATGCTTTGCGGTGTATTGGATATAGGCATAACCATGACTCCCTTCAAAACGCATGGAATATATTACATCTATTATAGTATTCTTATTATATCATGTATAGATACATAACATAGGAAATAGAGGCAAAAAATGGCACATATATAGATGAAAATAAGGTACTCTATGCTATTCTATTATGGAATATAGTTTTACATATAGACAGAATGCTTAAAGCAGAGTATAATAAATCAAAATACAAGAATACAAGAAATGCAAGATATGTATCTCGTTTTATCATCAAATTAGCAGTTGTGTATACCTAGAGGAGGTGTGTGTATGCACTGGGAAGAAAAAACGGCAAGTAACGTACGCGGGATAAAACCTTCGGGAATCCGCAAGTTTTTTGACATTGCAGCACAAGTCAAAGGGGTGTTGTCCCTCAGTATTGGTGAACCGGATTTTGCTGCGCCGGACAAAGTCCTGCACGCGATGACCCAAAGCTTGGAACGGAAAGAAACGAGTTATACGGCCAATTCCGGCATCTTGGAGCTGCGGCAGGAAATCAGCCGCTATGTCGCAGATCATTATGGCCTTACGTACGCGCCGGAAGATGAAATTCTGGTAACGGTCGGCGTGTCTGAGGCCTTGGCAATGGCACTCTTGGCGTATACGGAACCAGGCGACGAAGTCATTATTCCGGACCCGGCGTATGTTGCTTATCCGGCATCGGTCGAACTGGCCGGCGGCAAGCCTGTGTTTGTACCGACGTATCCGGAAGATGATTTTAAGCTGACGGTGGCAGCCTTGGAACGGGTCGTTACGCCGAAGACGAAGATATTGGTTATCGGCTATCCCAATAACCCGACCGGAACGGTCATGACGAAAGAAGAGTTGCTGCCGATTGCTGAATTTGTGAAAAAACACAACCTGATCGTCATGACGGATGAAATTTATTGCGAGCTGATGTACGGTGATGCGGCGTTTACGTCTTTTGCAGCGCTGCCGGACATGCGGGAACGGACGATTGTCTTTAATGGATTCTCTAAAGCATGGGCCATGACGGGGATGCGGTTGGGATATGTATGCGCGCCGCGGGACGGCTTGGCACCGATTTTAAAATTACATCAGTATGCCATTATGTGTGCCAATACGCAGGCCCAGGTCGGCGGCATTACGGCTCTGCGCGACTGCGATGACGAAGTAGAAGCGATGCGGCAGGAATATGACCGGCGGCGCAAAGTGATATACCGCGGCCTGCGAGAGATGGGGCTGCCGGTATTTGAGCCGAAAGGCGCCTTCTATATTTTCCCGGATATTCGCGCGACGGGCATGACATCGGCTGAATTTTGCGAAAAACTGGTACAAGAGGAAAAAGTTGCCGTTGTGCCGGGGTCGGCATTTGGCGCGAATGGAGAAGGCTTCGTCCGTATTTCCTATGCCGCCAGCATGGAAACGATTGAAGAAGCCCTGCGCCGTATGGCACGGTTTGTAAAAAAATATAGTACTGCAATTTGAGTACTGCAATTTGATATGACAGAGAGATGGCCTTCTTTCAGGCCGTCTCTTTTTCCATCTATGCACGGTGATACATCGATGGTGTTTTTTGCTGCAAAAAAAGAAAAATATTAATAAAAACAGGAATATAAAGAAAATACGATAAATTACTAGATATTTTATGTATTGTAAAAATATATTTAAAGCCATTTACTAACCGGGTTAATAGATATATACTATAGTACATACTTTGGGATGAGGAGATGTGAGAGTTGCCATGCAAAAATCAGCTGCAACGTCTTATCGATGCGTTGGGGGCAGATGCTGCCTGGCTGCGGACAGATAGGCAGCGTTTTTGCAGAAGGGAAACTAGATGAGATGAATGATACCAATAAAAAAGTTATACAGGAAGATTTGGAACGAAGTCTGAAAGACCGGCATATACAGCTTATCGCCTTGGGCGGATGTATCGGCGTCGGCTTGTTTTTGGGTTCGGCGTCAGCGATTGAAAAAGCGGGCCCGGCAGTGGTACTGGCCTATTTGATTGCCGGTATTGCCTTGTTTTTTGTGCTGCGGGCGATGGGCGAACTGACGATTGAATATCCCGTGTCCGGGTCGTTTTGCGCACATGCCTATCAGTTTATGAGCCCGCTGGCTGGGTATATTTCCGGCTGGAATTACTGGTATTTTTGGATTGTGACGTGCATTGCCGAAATCACGGCAGTCGGTGTATACGTCCATTTATGGCTGCCGGACATGCCCCAATGGATTTCCTGCTTTGTGGCCGTGGTCTGCATTACCTGCGCCAATTTGGTCTCTGCCAAAGCGTACGGGGAGTTTGAGTTTTGGTTTGCCTTGATTAAAATCGTGACGATTATTGTGTTGATTGTCACGGGATGCGGCATGATTTTCTTTGGCCTGGGCAACGGCGGCATTCCTATCGGGCTGGATAATTTGACAGCTCATGGCGGATTTTTCCCTTATGGCGTGACAGGCGTATTCAGTACGCTGCTGATGGTACTCTATGCCTACGTCGGTATTGAAATTATCGGTGTCACGGCAGGAGAAGCCAATAATCCGGTCAAGACCTTGTCGTCGGCGATTGATAAAGTATTGTACCGTATTTTGATGTTTTATGTATTATCTTTGTTAGTTATCATGGCGATTTATCCCTGGGATCAGCTGGGTCATGCCGGCAGCCCCTTTGTCATGGTGTTTGAACATTTGGGGATTCGCAGTGCTGCCAATATCATTAACTTTGTTGTCATAACGGCTGCGTTATCTTCGTGCAATTCCGGCTTGTATAGTACGGGACGCATGCTGTACAATTTGTCCCTGCAGGGCTCGGCGCCGCACGGCCTTTCCAAACTCAGCCGCCGCAAAGTGCCGTACCGCTGCATTGCCTTGTCCGTATCGTGCATGATGATTGGCGTCGTCTTGAATTACTTTTTGCCGGCGTCTATTTTTGAAATCATTACGTCGGTCAGCTCGTTTGCCTGCATGATTACGTGGTTTATGATTTTGGTATGCCAGATGAAATACCGGAAAACCCTTTCACCGGAACGGATACGGAAACTGCGGTATAAAATGCCTTGGTCACCGTATTCCAACTATGTGACGCTGGGATTTTTTGCCATCGTCATCGCGTCAGCCTGCCTGCGGTTTAACACGCTGATTGGGATTATTGCGACGGTGATATGGGTCAGCGTCCTGCTGTGCGTCTATTATGTCTTGGGATTGAACAAACGGCAGTTCCAAGTCGAATTTGCACGGTATGAAGAAGATGAAAACAACCATACAGATGACTGACAACGTCAGCATCGCAGCGATATCACAACGGAAAGGAGCGAAACAGCCATGAATTTGGATGCACACATCATGACGGAACAATTTACGCAGCGCCCGGTATGGGCAGAAATTAACCTGGACGCAGCTGCCGCCAACATGCGCCAGCTTCGCAAACTGGTCGGACCGGATGTGCTGATTACCTCTGTCGTCAAAGCCAACGCCTATGGACACGGTGCCATTGAAATGGCCAAGACCTATTTACACAGCGGTGCGGACCGGCTGGCCGTGGCGTATTTGGATGAAGGCGTCGAACTGCGGCAGGCAGGGATTACGGCACCGATTTTGATATTGGGACATACAGACGGCTGCCGGGCTGCCGCCCTGATTACCTATGGAATTGATGCGGCCGTCTTTCATGAAGAAGATGCCCGCTGCTTCTCGCGGGAAGCCGTGCGGCAAAAACGTAATGTACGCCTGCACATTGCAGTAGACACCGGTATGGGACGCATTGGCTTTCTGCCGGAAGAAGACAGCATCGCCGCCATCAAGCGGATTGCGTCGCTTCCCAATATTACGATAGCCGGCATGTTTACCCATTTTTCCGTGTCGGATATGGCCGATGAAGAAAGCATTGCCTACACGCGCAAACAGTACGAGAAACTGTTGTGGTTTTATCGGCGGCTGCAGGAAGAACACGTACCCGTTCCCGTCTGCCATTGCTGCAGCAGTGCGGCTACGCTGGAATTTCCTGATTTTCACTTTGACATGGTGCGGCCGGGGATTATTCAGTATGGCTGCCAGCCGTCTGATGACGTCCTCTGCAAGGCCTTTGTGCTCAGGCCGGTCATGTCGCTGCGCTGCTGCATTTCCCATGTGAAATTTGTGGAAGCCGGCGAAACAATCAGCTACGGCAGGCATTTTACCGCCCAAAGACGAACGAAAATCGCAACCTTGCCCATTGGCTATGCAGACGGTTATTCCCGGCTGCTTTCCAACAAAGCCTGCGTGCTGGTACATGGCTGCCGCGTGCCCCAAATCGGCAATATCTGCATGGACCAATGCATGATTGACGTGACAGACGTGCCGGACGCAGCCGTAGGTGATGAAGTCGTCCTCTTTGGCTCGCAGGGCCAGGCGTCGGTCCCCTTGAGCGAGTTGTCTCATATCATCGGGACGATTGACCATGAAATCCTCTGCAACATCAACCGGCGCGTGCCGCGCATTTATGTCAAAGACGGTCAGGTTGTCCACCGTACCGAGTATTTAAAACAGCGGTAACGGGGTAGAAATCGGCGGCACGGTTCCTGACGGATATGTCACGGACTGAACACTAAGAAAAAAGAAGAACACGAAGGAGACTTTTAAGAGAAATGACGTGCTTAAAAGTCTCTTTTTTACATTTGTTTTGACTTTTTGACTAATTAGCGATTTTTTGCCTCAAAATCATTGACAAACGAAGGTAATCATGCTATCTTGTATATAGTTGTTAGCAGTCATACACAAAGAGTGCTAACAATAGTCAAATGAGCAGAGGTGATGGATATGGATTTGGATGAGAGAAAACAAAAAATACTGCAGGCAATCATTCAAGACTATATTACATCTGCTGAACCAGTGGGTTCACGTACCATAGCCCGCAAGTACAATTTAGGCGTCAGCGCTGCGACCATTCGCAACGAAATGTTTGATTTGGAAATGCTGGGTTATCTGGAACAGCCGCATACCTCAGCGGGCCGTGTTCCTTCCAGCAAAGGCTATCGCTTTTACGTAGACTGCCTGCTGGAACCGACGGCTATCTCGGATGACGAAAAACGGTTTATTCAGAACTGGTTTCAGGACAAAATGAGCAATGTAGATCAGATTTTTCAATCTACCGCAAAGGTGCTGGCAAAGATTACGCACAACGTAACCTTGGTCATGGCATCCCAGCAGCTTAGTTCCAAACTAAAGTATATTCGGTTTTTGCCGCTGGACAGCCGGCGGGCGATTATGATCGTCGTTGCCGATTCCGGCAAAATTGAAAACTGTATTTATCCGAAGCCGGAAACGATAGATATAGATGAATTAAATATCATCGCTGAAAAATTGACGCACTACTTGGCCGGCGTGCCCATGTCAAAGATTAATGCAGAAATGCTGGAACAATTCCACGAATCGATTATCGATGAAGTGGAGCTGTACCGCCTGGCGTTTCGTTCTATCCAGCGGGCGTTTCGCAAAGAACACCAGCTGTACCAGGGCGGTGCCATGGAACTGCTCAATAAGCCTGAATTCAAGGATGTAACCAAAGCCAAGAATTTGTTTACCGTCCTGGAAGAACAGGATATTGTCACGAATCTGCTGCACGATGAAGGCAGCACGCAGGACAAGCGGGTGACCGTACGAATCGGAGATGAAACGAAACTTTCATCTATTAACGACTGCAGTATTATCGAGGCAACGTTCAAAGCGCATGATGTCGTCTTGGGAAAGATAGCCGTGCTGGGGCCGACGCGTATGGAATATGCCAAAATCATCGGCCTGCTGGATTTTATGAAACAGCATGTCACGCATATCTTGGAACATTACCGCGATGACACGTAGGAGGGTTTGATACAGATGAGTAAAGATAAAAAACATACTAAAAAAGAAAATGAAGAAATAAAGAAACAGACAGAAGATGTCAAGAAAGAAGTCAAAGAAGAAGCCAGCCAGGCAAACGGTGCCCAGGCGGCAGATGATGGAAAAGAAGCCAAAGCGAAACAAGACGTAGCGCAGGAAGCTCCTTCGACGGATGCCGACACGAAAGCAGATGCAGCCGCAGCAGAAATGAAACAGCGGTATATGCGCCTGCAGGCCGATTTTGCAAACTTCAAAAAACGGACAGCCAATGAAAAACTTCAGATTTCTGAAGTCGTCAAAATGGATGTCCTGAAAAACGTTCTGCCTGTCATTGATAATTTTGAACGGGCACTGCAAATTCCGCAGGATAAGCTGACAGATGATTTGAAATCCTTCGTAGACGGCTACAGCATGATTTACAAACAGCTCGTAGGCGTTCTCGAAAAAGAAGGCGTCACGAAAATTGATGCCGTAGGCAAACCATTTGATCCCAATTATCATCAAGCTGTCATGCGGGTGCCCAGCGATGAATACGATGACGACGTCGTCGTAGAAGTATTGCAGGAAGGCTATTTGCTGGGAGACAAAACATTGCGCCCGGCAATGGTAAAAGTAGCATTTAACGGTTAATTATCGTAGAAATAATGAGGAGGAATTGATTATGAGTAAAGTAATTGGTATTGACTTAGGTACGACTAACTCCGTAGTAGCTGTCATGGAAGGCGGCGAACCTACGGTTATTACAAACACAGAAGGTTCTCGTTTAACACCGTCCGTTGTTGGTTTTTCCAAAACAGGCGAACGTCTTGTAGGCCAGTTGGCTAAACGTCAGGCTGTTTCCAACCCGGACAACACGATTTCTTCTATCAAACGTCATATGGGTGAAAATTACACCGTAGACGTCAACGGCAAAAAATATACACCGCAGGAAATTTCTGCTATGATTCTTCAGAAATTGAAGGAAGATGCAGAAAGCTATTTGGGCGAAAAAGTGACACAGGCTGTTATCACTGTTCCGGCATACTTCAACGACGGCCAGCGCCAGGCTACGAAAGATGCCGGCAAGATTGCAGGCTTGGATGTTCTTCGTATTGTCAACGAACCGACAGCAGCTGCTTTGGCATACGGCCTTGATAAAGGCGGCGACGGCAAGATCCTCGTATTTGACCTTGGCGGCGGCACATTCGATGTATCTATCCTCGAATTGGGCGACGGCGTATTTGAAGTAAAAGCTACCAACGGTAATACACACCTCGGCGGCGATGACTTCGATAACGCAGTCATGAATTGGATGATCAGCGAATTCAAATCCCAGACAGGCATTGACCTTTCGACAGATAAAATGGCAGAACAGCGCCTCAAAGAAGCAGCTGAAAAAGCAAAGATTGAATTGTCCACGGTTCTTTCCACTAACATCAACTTGCCGTTTATCACAGCCGATGCGACAGGCCCGAAACATTTGGATTTGACATTGACTCGTGCTAAATTCAATGAATTAACAGAAGATTTGGTACATGCTACGATGGAACCGACGAAGAAAGCGATCGCTGATTCCGGTTTCTCCATCGATGAAATTGATAAAATCATCCTCGTCGGCGGTTCCAGCCGTATCCCGGCTGTTCAGGAAGCCATCAAACAGATTTTGGGCAAAGAACCGAGCAAAGGCGTCAACCCGGATGAATGCGTTGCTATCGGTGCTGCTATCCAGGCCGGCGTTCTCGTAGGCGATGTCAAAGACGTACTGCTCCTCGATGTTACTCCGTTGTCCTTGGGTATTGAAACACTCGGCGGCGTCTTCACCAAGATTATCGACCGCAACACGACGATTCCGACATCCGGCAGCCAGGTATTCTCGACAGCCGTAGATAATCAGCCGTCTGTTGACGTTCATGTCCTCCAGGGCGAACGTGAAATGGCTGCAGACAACAAATCCTTGGGCCGTTTTGAATTGACAGGCATTCCGGCTGCTCCGCGCGGAGTACCTCGTATTGAAGTTTCCTTCAACATTGATGCCAACGGTATCGTTAACGTTTCGGCAAAAGACCTCGGCACAGGCAAAGAACAGAAGATTACGATTAAATCGTCTTCAGGCCTTGATAAGAGCGAAATCGACCGCATGGTCAAAGAAGCTGCTGCTCATGAAGCAGAAGACAAGAAACGTAAAGAAGGCATTGAAGCTAAAAACAACGCCGATTCCTTGATTTATCAGGCAGAAAAAACGATTAAAGAATTAGGCGATAAAGCCGATGCTGCTAAAGTTTCTGAAATCAAAGACAAGATTGCTGCCCTCAAAGAAGCAGTCAAGACCGATGATGTCGATAAGATTAAAGCCGCTTCGGAAGCATTGACCAAACCGCTCTATGATTTGACAAGCGAAATGTACAAACAGGCCGGCGCACAGCAGCAGGCTGCACAAGGCCAGCCAAACGCAGGCGCACAGGCCGGTGCACAGCAGAGTGAAGCAAAAGACGAAAAAGTAGTTGACGCAGACTACAAAGTAGTCGATGACGACCAGAAGTAAGATAGATAAGAGGGGCTGCCCACTATGAGTAAAAGAGATTATTATGAAGTACTTGGCGTTCCAAAAGATGCCAGCGATGCTGAAATAAAAAAAGCGTTCCGTAAATTAGCTATCAAGTACCATCCTGATAAGAACCGGGACAACCCTAAAGCAGCTGAAGCAAAATTTAAAGAAGTCAACGAAGCATACAGCGTCTTGTCCAATAAACAAAAACGCGCGCAGTATGACCAGTTCGGCCCCGACGCATTCCAAAACGGCAATGCGGCCGGTGCCGGCGGCTTCGGCGGCCAGGGATTTGGCGGTTTTGGCGGCTTCGGTGGTTTTGGCCAGGGCGGCAGTCAGGGATTTGGCGGATTCGAAGATATTTTCGATTCCTTCTTTGGCGGCCAGGGCAGTCGTCAATCCAGCAATGGCCCGCAGCGTGGTGCTGATTTGCGGTTTGATGTAGATATTTCCTTCAAACAGGCTGCCTTTGGCACGGAAATGGAAATTCAGGTGCCGAAGGATGAAACGTGTGAACATTGCCACGGCAACGGTGCCGAACCGGGAAGCAGCGTGGAAACATGCCCGCACTGCCACGGCACAGGCCAGCAGCGTGTCGTACAGAATACGCCGTTCGGCCAAATGGTCAATGTCCGTACCTGTTCCTACTGCGGCGGTACAGGCAAGCTGATTAAAAAGAAATGTACCAAATGCCATGGCACAGGAACTGTCAAAGTACGCAAGAAATTAAAGATTAAGATTCCAGCCGGTGTCGATGACGGCGCACGGCTCCGTGTAGCCGGCGAAGGGGAACCGGGCGTTCGCGGCGGCGGTCACGGCGACTTGTACGTATACATTTTTGTACGCAAAGACGCCAAATTTGCCCGCGAAGGCAACGATATCCTTTCACAGGAAACGATTTCCTTTGCCCAAGCTGCATTGGGTGCGACGATTCGCGTCGATACACTGGACGGCAAGATTGACTTAAAAATTCCGGCAGGCACGCAGACCGGGACGGTATTCCGCATTCGCGGCAAAGGCGTTCCCGTATTGGGTTCGCAGAACCGCCGCGGCGACCATCATGTCCAGGTAACGGTGTCTGTACCGAAAAAAATGAGTGCTAAGCAAAAAGATTTGCTCAAAGAATTTGCTTACGCTGGCGGCGAAACCTGGGTGGGGGAGCCAAAGTTGGCTGAACAACCGGCAGCAGGCTCTAAAACGCAGGATAAACCGAAAGAAAAGAAAAGCTTTTGGAGCAAGTTGAAAAAAGACATAAAAGAAGATTTATAATACAAAAGAAAAGGGAGAACAATCGATGAAATGGAATGAAATCGATTTGCTTGTTTCCCCAGAGGCCACCGATTTGGTGGCCCTTCTTTTATATGAATGCGGCAGCAATGGCTCGATTATTCACGATGAAGAAACCGATGAATGGGGCCGTATTCGTATAACGGCGTATTTTCCGCCGGAGCAGGGAGACGCAGCAGAACAAGTACGACACCGCATGACGGAACTGGCAGCGCGGGATGACGCCCTAAGCAGCTGGCAGCTCGTCCAGCAGGAAGCAGATGACCAAAGCTGGCTGTATGCCTGGCAGAAACATTTTCATCCCAAGAAAATATCCCGCACGTTTTGGGCCGAACCGTCGTGGGAAAAAGCCGCACCGGCTCCAGGCGAACAGACGATTACCATTGATCCGGGCCTGGCCTTTGGCAGCGGTTTTCATGTGACGACCTGCATGTGCGTGCAGTATCTGGAACAAGCGGTCCAGCCGGGCGATGTCGTGTTTGATATCGGCACGGGTACGGGCATTTTGGCCATTGCCGCGGCCAAATTAAAGGCGGCGCATGTCGTAGCCGTCGATTTTGATGAAAAAGCAGTCGTACAAGCCAAACACAATGCGGCGTTAAACGGCGTAGCAGATGCCATTACCGTAGCCAACAGCGATTTGCTGGCGGCGGTTTCCCACGAAGAAGCGAAAGCCGATGTCGTTGTCGCCAACTTGGTGACCAATGCGGTGCTCATGCTGCTTCCATCCCTGCCGGCATACATGAAGCCGAATGCGGTCTGCATTGCCAGCGGCATCATTGATGAACGGATTGAGGAAGTACGTCAAGCGGCTGCGGCAGCCGGCTTTGCCTGGGAAGACGAACGGCTGCAGCAAGGCTGGTATGCTGTCACGATGAGGAGGCTGTAATGCGAAAAATATTTACGAAGTTTCCCATTTGCGGGACTTTTGAACTGTCTGCTGATGATGCGCATCATGTACTCGTCGTACTGCGCCATACCGTAGGGGATACCCTCAACGTCACGGACTGTACCGGCGCGACGTATGAATGCTTTATTACGCGGATGGAAGGCCATTCGGCATTCTTGACGCCGGCCCGGAAACTATCCGACGGCAGTGAAAAAAACGGTAATGTGATTTTGGCAGCAGGCCTTTTAAAAAGCGATAAATTTGATTGGGTGGTCCAAAAAGCAACCGAATTGGGTGTCGGGACCATTGTTCCTGTACAAATGGAACATTGTGTAGTAAAATTAGATGATACTCGCCGTAAAAGCAGACAAGAACGATGGCAGCGCCTGGCGTTGGAAGCAGCAAAACAATGCGGCCGTGACGATGTGCCGACCATAGCGGACGTTTGCAGTTTTCCGGAACTGCTGCAGACATACAGCGAAGACCGCTTTGTCATTCCTTATGAACAGGAAACGGCACCGCTGGCAGAAGTCTGCAAAGAAGTGCGCGTCGGGGACATTATCATTTGCATTGGGCCGGAAGGCGGCTTTGCCGACAAAGAAATTGCCCTGGCGTCGGAACAGCTGGCCTGGTGCCGGACCGTATCGCTCGGCCCGCGGATTTTACGAGCTGAAACGGCTTCGATTGCGGCGTTGTCGATTATCATGTATGAAAGAGGATTTAAATAGATGCCAACGATAGCCTTTGCCACCTTAGGGTGCCGTGTCAACCAATATGATACAGACAGCATGCGCGGCCTGTTTCTCGCCGAAGGGTTTACGGATGCGGAATTTACGGATACAGCCGATGTATACGTCATCAATACGTGTTCCGTCACGCAGATGGGAGAAAAGAAATCCCGCCAGCTGATTCGACGCGCCAAAAAACGCAACCCTGCATCAAAAGTCATCGTTACGGGCTGCTACGCCCAGCTGGATCCTGCACTGCTGGCGGCCATGGAAGGCGTAGACGCTGTAGTCGGAACCAATGAAAAGAAAAACATCGTTTCCATTGTCCAACAACTGCTGGGACAGGAAGACACAGCGACGATTCAAGCCGTACATAACGTACTGAAGCCGGATGCCTTTGAAGAAATTCCCTTGTACCCGTCTGCCGTAGAGCATACACGAGCTGATTTAAAAATTCAGGAAGGCTGCAACAATTTTTGTACGTACTGCATTATTCCCTATACGCGCGGCGGCTTGAAATCCCGTCAGCCCGATGCCGTCATTGCAGAAGCCAAACGGCTCATTTCCTTTGGCTTCAAAGAACTGGTACTGACAGGCATTCATTTGGGGGCGTACGGCAAAGAACTACCGGAAAAACCGACCTTGGCCTTGATTTTGCGCCGCCTGCTGAACGAAACAGACGTACAGCGTATCCGCCTGGGGTCTGTAGAGTCGCTGGAAGTCGATGACGAGTTGATTGACGTCATGAATTCCTCGCCGCGCATCTGCCCGCATTTGCATTTGCCGCTCCAGTCCGGCTCGGATGCCATTCTCAAAGCGATGAACCGCCATTATACCAAAGATGAATTTATCGAGTTAATCCGCGTCCTGCGGCAGCGCATCCACGGCCTGACCGTTTCGACGGATTTAATCTTGGGCTTTCCCGGTGAAACAGACGCGTTATTTGCTGAAACGATGGAAACCCTGCGGTTGCTGCGGTTTTCCCATATTCACGCCTTTCCCTATTCGCCGCGCAAAGGAACGCCTGCCGCTGCCATGAAGCAGCAAATCCCGCAGGATGTCAAAAAGAAACGCGTAGAAAGAGTCAATGCCTTGTCTGCAGCGCAAAAAGACGAACTGCTGCAGGACATGGTAGGCCGCACGGTGCATGTCTTGATTGAAAAACAGGACGGCAGTCACGGCGAAGGATTTTCTGAAAACTATGAACGGGTCTGTGTAGACGGCTTGCAGACAGCCTGCGAAGGCATGATTGTCGCTGCAACGCTGACCCATGCAGATAACCATATACTATTTGGTACACTAAAGGAGGAACTGTAACATGGAAGATTGCTTGTTTTGTAAAATCAGTAAAGGGGAAATTCCGAGCACAAAAGTATATGAAGATGACGATTTTTACGCCTTCAAAGACATTGCGCCCGTCGCTCCGGTACACGTATTGGTCATTCCCAAAAAACACATTGCCAACATTGCATCTCTGACTCCGGACGATGCCGATGTAGCCGGCAAAATGCTCTACGCAATTCAAAAAGTAGCGCAGATTTTGGGCCTCGACAAAGACGGCTACCGCGTTGTCTTCAACACCGGTGAAAAAGCAGGACAGACCGTACATCACATGCACGCCCATATTCTCGGCGGCAAAGAAATGGCTTGGCCAGGTGTATAATGGATACATCACAGCGACCTAAGACCCCGCACCGCGCAGCAGCCGGCACACAGCATCCCGTCCGGCGGCGCCGGCGAAAGAAACAGCAGCTGAATTCTGGCACAGTCATTCGCGTGATTGCCCTGGTCGGCATGGCAGCCGTCCTCGTGCTGATGATGATGCTGCGAAAATTTTAAAAACAAAATACGGACAATAGTTTAGCAAAAACGAGTTCAGTACTATACACTGGACTCGTTTTTTTGTCGTATAAAACCGGTCAAGCAACAGGTAGACCATTGCAGAAATGCCCGGCATGGATGTGATATATAAAGAAATAGATAAGTTTCTGCCAAAATTTTTTATTATTCTACAAATTGCCAGCCAGTGAAACCCTAGGAAAACAGCCATTTTTTACAATAGATACTATGCCGTGTAACGCGTTACCTTTTATAGAAAAAGAAAAGAAGAAGAGATAAAAAAAGAGAAGAAAAAATATATATTTTTTCTTGCAGGGACGAGTCCCTGCACCTTCTTATTGTTTTGTAAACTTGGCGTTTACATATGCTATGTACTTTTTCTTTCTGTGCGGGCAGAATGCTGGGACGTATCCCTCTGACCCTCGTATGCCCATTTTTTTTCTAGTAAACGTGCCGTTTACATATGCTATATACTTTTTCTTTCTGTGCGACCAGAAAGAAAAAGTATCAAAAAGAAAGAAGTCGCCGCCCAAAACGGACTTAGCCTTACTGCGTTTGCCGAT
>CAVKEA010000038.1:0-24541 GCA_963655305.1 bacterium | reverse complement strand
ACGGGTACCAAAATTTTTGACGATGTATGAATCGTCTATTTTGTGTACCCGTTTTTACTACAACTAAGATGAGCAACGTAACACTAATTTCAATAGGCAAAAAATGGAGCTATCGCATCGAAGTAAAATTGCTTCGTGCGACAGCCCCTTTTTCGTATGCTCTCTATTCGCTGTTTTAATACAATTTCCACAACGTTTTGTGTGCAGCAGCCCATATCGTTTTAAAGGACAAATACAAAATCAAGGTCGTCCCAAAAATAAGCAAAAATCCAGCCAGCAGCTGTGTCCATGCTACCGGATGGTCCACACTGTAATGCAGGACGCCGTTTGTAAAGGCCATCGTAGGGAAGCTGCAGGCCCACCATCCCATGCGGAAAGGGGAATGCCGCATGACATGCAGTACCTTGATAGCAATAGGCCAAAACATGAAGATGCCGGCATTGATAAACAATTCCGTAAAATGATCTGGCTGATAGGTCTGTGTGTACGTAATATATCCCATGCCAAACGGCGCCATCAAAATCATCAAACTAGGCTGTACGGCGTCGGCTACGTGTTTAGCAAACACGCTGTGGGCAAACAAAAGCGCAATGACAGGAATCCCCGTCACCAAGCCAATCGCTACGCAAAATACGGAGATATCGTGATAGCCAGGATTTTGCAGTACGTTGCCGGCAATCGGTATCGTAATCGGCCCCAGGACGGCCAACAGCCAGGCCGGTGTAACCGTCGTAACGTTTTGATCGTTTTTTAGCCAGTATTCCAACAATATCCAACTAAAAACCATGATGACCACTAAGCCTGCATACCAAAAACAGCTCGCAATGATATGGTTATACGGAGCCAGCACGGCTGCCAATAATACCGTAGAAACATTGAAGGTACCAAAAAAATTAATCTTGCCCGGACTATTCCATTCTGCTCGGACAGCCGCTGCGTCACGCCGCCATTTCCTAATATACTCTATAAAAATAAGAACATAAAATATCAGAGCGCACATGCCAAAAAACTCACCTATGACAGCCGGAGCACCCCAAAGTTCATGGGCCATACGCCAGCCAAAGCACATGCCGCAATACCCCATAGAAGCAGCAAATGTGGATACGGACATAAAATGCACAAAGCCGATTTCGCGAATCCTGTCTCTATTTACGGGTTCAATTACTTCTATATGCTGTGCCATGTTTCATCGTCTCTCCCATCTATATCCGATTTTGATTTTTAGTCTATTGAATATAATACTACAAAAAAAGAGGTGTATCAACATACAACCTCTTTCTTATCGAAGTGATATACTATATACCAGTTACTTTATATCGGCCAAGACATCCTGCAGCCGCGCGTCATCATAAAACACTTCTTCCAAGCAGAGTCCCTGCGCCGGGGCTGTCGCTCCCAGCTGCTTTCTGTCTTTGCTTTCCAGAATGCGTTTGCAACTCAGCTATCAACGAATTCAACCCTCACCAAGCACGCTTACCACTGAATAATATCATTATACGGTTGTTCTAGACTATATACAGGAATATCATCTAAGTCAAGGCAGCTTGGTTTGAACGTACAGGATTCTTCTTGCTCAATGTATTTCATGCCGTAATGTTTCACACAAGTTGTCCAAAGCTGACTTAAGTAAACTGCTGGTTATTCTTTTTGCTAAAGGATATGACTTGTTTAAAGTTTGGATTATAACCACAGACTACAGTCGATACAATCGTTTATAATGTAACGAGCAATTTTGCGAATGTAATCCTGAGTGCGGTTGTTTCTCTTGCAGACAAAACAACAGCGCCTATAAGCTTTTTCCTTTGTTTGGCAGCAATTGCCTTGAAAATAGGCTTTTTATTTGTTCCAATACTGATGATAAATTTGAGTTTACGACCATCCATAATGAATGATGTCCCAGTACTGATCACGTATGTTACTAGATTCTCTAAACCAAAGTCACTAGCAAGTACCTTTCCTCTGCATCCTTTTTTTCTTCTTTCAACAAACAACAATACTAAATTTTGAAGTACTTACCGTCATATGCAGAACAGATTCGTATTTCTTTTATTTTCTTGCCTTCAAGTTTTGCAGAAAAAGGATTTTTTATTTATCTGCTATCATGAAACTTAAAAAACAACGGCTCATTAGTACAATCAGAAAACCATTTTTGATATTTATAGCATTAGTTGAGAGGATTAGGTTGAACAAACCTACCTTTCTCCTGATAGGACAGCATCTTAATGTCCTGAAAGCGATAATCGCCTCTCTTAACTTTTTGATGAAATTAAAGAACAATTTGAAATGCAGTTAGCGTCTTTCAACGTCTGCTGTAATACACCAACCTGACGCAACCCGTAGTTTTCATTCTCTTTGCACACTATGTTAATTGTATATCAAAAGAAAAAATTTTTTAAGACAATTTATGTTTTTTTATCTTGAGTGGATATCAAATCCACTCAAGATATCACCATTCATCTCTTATCTAAGAATAAGACTTTTGTCGAAGTAAGATAAAATGAACTTCTGAGAAAATATCTTCATTTTTACTTTTTTAGTTCGATTAGGTCTCGAATATCATCAATATTCAGGGCATCTGCAATTTTAGCGATATGTTCAAAGTTCATAACAGTTCGTGATCCGCGAGTAATATCACTAATTGTAGATTCTCTGATACCAGTTTTTTCAGCTAAAGCCTTTTGAGTCATATTCTGTTTATCTAATAACTGCTTGAGTCGTAATTCTATTTTTCTACTCATAATTGTTCTCCTTGTTTGGCGAATGCTACTGTCATGTAAGAGAGATCCCAAATATTAGAATCTTTACCGACTTTATTTGGATTATCACCAATGGAAAGGGTAAAAGTCATAATTTTACTGACCAAATCATTTTTGCAACGTTTCCAAACAGCCAGTGGATCTTCAACCCAATAATATTTTCCTGTATCAGGGTTCAATTTTACTAAAGAGCGGAAAGCTGCCAGTGTAGGATACAGAAGACCATCGGGTATTTTATAAGTAATCTCATTCTGTCCAAATTTACTCTTTCCGATAGTTTTTCCATCTTTATAACCGGAGAATTTTTTGCCACCATAACGTTTTCCACTACTGTTATATGCTTCAGCAAATTCCATTTCAATAGTATCATAAAGATCAAATATATCTGGTGCGATATTAACAAATGCACGATAGTGTTCAGTATTTTTAAGATATGTCTTAAGAATACTAGCTTTGGATGAATATGCTTGGATTGGCTGAGATGTAGGGGTATATTTTTCAATATCAAACATACTGATGATAGCAACGATTTCTCTAGCATCGATCATTTTTAGATTTTTACCAGTTTCAGAATCCTGTTCAACTTGGTTCATCTTAAAAGCAATACGAGAATAAAATGGCATACCTTCTATGCCTTCTTTGATTGCTTCAAATTTATTAGCAAGTTCTGCCATAGATTTTTCATCTACTTGAACAGAAGTGTTTCGAGCACGTGCAAGATCTTCAATAATACCTTCAACGCCAGTCATAACTTCAAATTGCACATATTGGTCAATCAGCGGAGTCTCATTTTTGTGCTCACAAATAATTTTATAAGTATGACCACCATCAATATTACCATGGTAAAGCTCATCATCAAATTCGATAGTTACTTGATCCGTCTTATTGTTAAATGTAACTTTTTTTGCAGAAATGACGATACCTCTATTTTTTAAGTGAAAATCCCCATCGTTGCTGCAAAGAGAGTTTTCGATTGCTTTAGCAACACCAGAGTTAAGTTTCTGTTCCCGTGGATTAGTTGCCATCGGAATTCCTTCTGGTACATCATTTACATTAGCATAAAAAACGAACTTTTTAGATGAGCCATTTTCAAATGGATCATCTAACTTACGAAACGTGGAACCTGCAATTTTGAATGTTTTTTTGAGCATGAAAAAAACTCCTTTCTACTTGATACAATTGTATCAACAGAACAAAATTGCGTTATACCTTAATAACGCAATTACATAATATCGTAATATCGTTATTCTGTCAACAAGGGAAATAAAATATATCGATAATATAATCCCCATATATAGGGTTAAGGGAAAAAGAAATGATATTATTATTCTCATAATAAAAAAAAGAGGTGTATCAACATACAACCTCTTTCTTATCGAAATGATATACTATATACTAGTTACTTTATATCGGCCAAGACATCCTGCAGCCGCGCGTCATCATAAAACACTTCTTCCAAACAGAGTCCCTGTGCCGGGGCTGTCGCTCCCAGCTGCTTTCTATCTTTGCTTTCCAGGATGCGTTTGAAATCTTCTGCAGAAAAACGGTGCAGTCCCAAATCTACCAAGCCGCCGGCAATATTGCGCACCATGTGATACAAAAATCCGTCACCTACGACATGAATGCGAATCATAGGGCCTTGCGTTTCCAAGGTAATGGCATACATCGTTTTGACTGGATTCATCGGCGTCGTATTTTGCCCTTCAAACGCAGAAAAATCATGGGTGCCTAAAAGAATAGCTGCACCCTGCCGCATGGCTTCCAAATCCAAGGGTTTGCGGATAAACCAGGCATACCGCAGTTGAAACGGATCGTGAATACGGCTGTTGACAATAGAATAGCAATAATGTTTGCCTTTATTATCATGACGAACGCTGAATCGTTCGGGCATTTCTTTGGCGGATAATACGGCAATTTCCAACGGCAGGTACCCTTTCATGGCATAGGGAATTTTTTCTGTCGGGATAGAGCCTTCTCCATAAAAGTTGACTACCTGTCCTCTGGCATGCACGCCTGCGTCGGTGCGGGCTGCCCCATAAATCGTAATTGGCGAGCGAAAAATAGCCGATAAGGCGTCTTCAATACACCGCTGAATGGAAGAGGCATTGGTCTGGCGCTGAAACCCATGAAAATCGGTGCCGTCATAGGCTACGGTCAAACAAATATTTTTCTTCATACAGCCCACCGCATCACAGCCAGCACAAGGGTCACGATGAGGACCGCACCCATAGCAATGCCGTCCCGATAGGTATATGTCAGTTCGTTCATCCGTGTTCTGCCTTCACCGCCGCGATAACAGCGGGCTTCCATAGCCGTGGCCAAATCATCGGCTCGGCGAAAGGCACTGACAAACAGCGGTACTAATAACGGAATCATGTTTTTCCCACGCTGTATCAGACTGCCGCTGGTAAAATTAGCACCGCGGGCTGTCTGGGCTTTCATAATACGGTTCGTTTCTTCCAACAGTGTAGGAATAAACCGCAGGGCAATCGTCATCATCATGGCCAGTTCATGGGCCGGCACGCCAATTCGTTTAAAGGGATTGAGCAAGTGTTCGATGCCGTCTGTCAGCACGATAGGCGATGTCGTATACGTCAAAAGCGAAGAAAAGACAATCAAAAAGACCAATCTGGCCGTCATCAGACTGCCCTGATATACCCCTTCTTTGGTAATATGCAGTATGCCGTACTGCCACCATACTTCTCCCGGCGTCGAAAAGACATGAATCCCCATCGTAAAGATGATAATAATCCATAACGGTTTTAGCGATTTTAAAATTAACTCGGCCGGCAGGCGGGAAATGACAAAGTTTAACACGACAAATGCCGTAACAATCCCATATGCCGCCAAAGAATCGGCAAAAAAGATAGCCACAATGAAAATCATCGTCGCCAAAATCTTGGCTCTTGGATCTAAATGATGTAAAAACGAATTACCGGGAAAATACTGTCCCAGCGTAATATCAGTGAGCATCTTTCATCCCCCTTAAACAGGAATACAGCGCATCGACGCCTTCATCAATCGAATGAACACGGTCATTGACAGCAAATCCGCGAGTCTGCAGATACTGTAAAACGGCTGTCGCCGGCGGTACCGATACCCCGGCCTGCTGCAGTACGTCCTGCTTCGTAGCAAAAATGTCCAGCGGGTCCCCATCGAGCTGAATCTTGCCGTGCGACAATACGAGAAGCCGGTTTGCCATCTGCGAAATATCTTCCATATTATGTGAAACTAAAATGACAGTGACGTGCTTTTCTGTATGCCAGCGTTGAATTTCAGAAAAAATTTCCCGCCGTCCGATAGGATCCAGCCCGGCAGACGGTTCATCGAGAATAAGGTATTGAGGATGAATAGCAATGACGCCGGCTATAGCGACACGCCGCATTTGACCGCCGCTCAAACGAAACGGTGAGCGTTCTGCATAGGTGTTGTAATCCAAGCCGACAAAGTCCATGGCTTCCCGTACGCGTTCTTCTACTTCTGTTTCACTCAGGCCAAAATTTCGCGGGCCAAAGGCGATATCTTTGGCAATCGTTTCTTCAAACAGCTGATATTCCGGATACTGAAACACCATGCCGACTTTATGCCGCATCGCCATGACTTCTTTGGTCTTTTGAGAAATATCCGTACCGTCTACCGTAACCGTGCCTGTCGTCGGCTGTATCAGGCCGTTCAGCAGCTGTACGAACGTAGATTTCCCCGAACCGGTGTGACCAATAATGCCGACAAATTCTCCCTCATGAATCTCTACGGAGGTATCATACAAAGCCGTCTTTTCAAACGGCGTCCCTACGCCGTAGGTATAGGTCACATTTTCTAATTTAATCGACATAGTGCGTCTCCCAATTCTTCTTTCGTAATAATATCATCTGGCAGCGGAATGCCTTTTTGGCGCAGTTTATACGCGATTTCTGCTGCTGCCGGTACGTCCAGCCCCATGTTTTTCAGTTCTTCTACATGTTTGAAGACATCCCGCGGCGTACCGTCCATTTGGACTTCACCATGATTGACGACGACAACCCGTCCTGCTTGTACAGCTTCTTCCATAAAATGCGTAATAATAATGACTGTAATGCCTTCTGCATTGAGCTGCCGAATCGTGTCCATGACTTCACTGCGACCGATGGGGTCCAGCATCGCTGTCGGTTCATCCAACACAATACAGTGCGACTGCATGGCCAAAATACCAGCAATCGCGATACGCTGTTTTTGGCCGCCGCTCAACAAATGCGGGCCGTGTTTGGCATAAATCGTCATGTTGACCCGTTTCAGCGCGTCTTTCACCCGCTGTTTAATTTCTTCTGACGGAACGCCCAAATTTTCCGGGCCAAATGCTACGTCTTCTTCGACGACAGCCGCTACAATCTGGTTATCCGGGTTTTGAAATACCATGCCGACCTGCTGGCGTATATCCCATATATGGTCCGGGTCGTCCGTACGCATGCCGCATACTTCACATACGCCGTCCGTCGGTGTCAGCAACACGTTAAAATGCTTTGCCAGCGTCGATTTGCCGGAACCATTGGTACCAATGACGGCTACAAATTCTCCCGGCTGAATTTCCAACGATATATCTTTGACAGCATAGACCGTTTTGCAATCTTCATCTTCATACGTATGGCTCATGTGGTCCAGCCGTATCATAGGTATGCTCATAACCTATCTCCTTATCTAAAAGTATGTATTCTACGTTATTATACAGTGTTTCCCTGCTCTTGTAAAATACTTTCCGCACATATTTGTTTATGATATATTTCTATATTTAGTTTACAAAAAAGATAAAAAAACAGACTGCATGACATACGGGTACATCACACAGTCTGTTACTCGAGCACTAGCGAGGACGCGCCGGGCCGTATACATTATCTGCCGCATTGCCTTTAATAAAAAACAAGGCCAAATAAAAAATACCTGCCAATCCCTGCACAACATCCGCTACGGTACTCCATCCCAAAACAGGAGCAATATAGCTTGCCAAATAGCAGGCAAACGGAATGATAAACAAGGCGCCTTGGCGATTCATATCATGACAGCGGCGCACACCCAAGGAGATTTGCGACCAAACAGCCGGAATCGTAAGAATAATAAAAATAATACCAAAAAGAACGGCAAATTCTGGTTTTTGCACCAAAATGGCTTCTACCATACGGCTATACAATATAATCGAAAACATAAATTGAGCAAACATCAAAATCAATGTCCGCATAATAAAAGGACGGCGGGCCAATCGTCCTGTAAGCACAAAATATTTCGCTTTCAATTCAGCTAAGCTGCGGAAACTAACCGTACTGCTTTCACTGCCCGGGCCTACAGGCATCGACAATCCTCGATGAATACGCGCAGACGGGCCGGAACGCCGCTTCAACTGGATTTTTTTGTTGCGAGCCATACTATCCCTCCTTTCTCTATTGTCTAGATATCAAGTCTTATATCATGTTACCATATTCCCCGACGGGACTCAATTCATTTTTACTAATTTATGCTATAATAAAGTATCTTACAGATAAAAAGGAGACCAAATGATGGATGCCTATACGTTTACCAACCTTACTGGCTCAGAAGGGTTATTTACTTTCAATTTTTTCTGCGAATCTCTTATTGGTTCACTGCATACACTGCATCACAGCATGGAAGAAAACAATATGACGCTTCCCCCAAAAGCCAATGAACTCTCGGACTCACTCGCTGAAATGGGGTCCAATTTGCTGCAGGATTATAGTGAAAACAAACTCGATGGAAGCCGTTTCAAACAAGAACTGCTTGATTTTTATGATTTAGCCTTTTCGTTAAACGACAAAGTCGCTCCCCTGATTCTCAAAGGCGACCATGCACTGCAGTATTATTATTACGTATATATGCAGGGCGTAAACCTGTTTTATCCCAATATGATGCAGGGCATTCTGCGTGATTTGCCTGCCGATACAGATCCCAAACCATTTATAGACGAAATCTCCACGGCGTTTGCCAAATTATCGTCTCCTGCATGATGTATCATTGTAAAAAAAACGAGCCGTAGCGGTTCGTTTTTTTTGTATATGCTATATATGATTATTTTAAAATAAAGAAATAAGCGAATGAAATAATCGCAACCAAGAACCGATAGCAGGCAAAAGAGGTTAATGTCGATTTGTTCAAGAAACGCAGGAACCATAATACGGAAATATACGCTACGACAAACGCAACGACGAACCCAATGGCAATCATCACCAAATCATTGCTGTTCAAATCATTTAAGCTTTTCAGCAAATCATAAAAACAAGCAATAATCATGACCGGTACGGCAATAATGAAAGAAAAATCAGCCGCAGCTTTACGGCTCAGTCCCAAGAACAGGCCGCCGGCAATCGTAGAACCAGAACGGGAAAAGCCGGGCCACAGAGCGCAAATCTGAAAGGCACCGACGAGAAAGGCCTGCATGATGGTCATTTTTTCTACATCATTACAGACAATCCGCATTTTGGCCTTTTCAGCTGCCAGCATAAAGATACCGCCAATAATCAAGCCAATAATAACCGTGCCCGAAGAAAAGAGATACGTTTTAATCGCATGGTGTGCCAAGTACCCGATGCACATAACCGGCACGATGCCGGCGGCTACATGGGCCAATGTCAAACCCGTGTCATTGCGGTACCAATTTTCTCTTTTCAGCAAATCCCAGCAGCGGTATTGTTTCAGCATGCGGATAAACTTTTCTTTATAAATGACAAGGACAGATAAAATAGCACCCAGCTGAATAAATACTTCAAACACGCTCGCCCGCGGGCCGTCAAATCCCAGCCAGTCGCCGACTAAAATCATATGTCCTGTCGAGGATACCGGCAGATATTCTGTAACCCCTTCTACAATCCCCAAAATGACTGCAATCATATAATCACTCATGGTATACATTGCTCCTTTTCAATCAAAAAGTATAGTACTCAAGCCCATATTATATCACACTGCGAAACAGAAAAAAAGTCTGCATACGGCGTTCTGCGCTTTTATTCTTCGGCATACAGGCACACGAATTCGACGTGTTTCAGTATATAAGATAAAGCTAACTATTTTATAAACAAAACCTCAAAAAAAGCATACATTTAGGCATAAAAAACACTGCAAAAGAATCCCTTCCTTTGCAGTGTTTTCAGCCAATCTCTTAATCTAAGGAAATAACGTGATTGGGGTCTTCCAATGTGAATTTAGCGTATTTAGGATCGCCATTGTGTTCAAAATACAACGTATTGCCTTCCAAACTGCCGCGCCAGCTGACAATAATCGGGCATTCGCGGCTCAATTCCTTCAACATCTGTACGGGGTTTAAGTTTAGAATCGGTGCAAATAGGAATTCTACGTTATCAATCATCACTACACGGGCATTCAGCCGATGAATCGCTGCGGAAATAAGCGAAATAGCTTTATCCGGGCGGTCAGCGCGGGGGATTTCCAAAAATTCATCATCAAATAATTCTTTGGCTTCACAAATTTTCCAGCCGTCCTGGAATGTCAATTCGCGAATCAGCTTGCTCTTGCCAGAGCCAGGTCCCCCAATGAGAATCAACAACTTTTCATCTTCCTGCGCAATGTACTTCCAACGTTTTAAAACATCTGCATCTGTAACCATGAAAATCACCTTCATCTGCTAGTAGTATTTGTATTTATTATACTGGAATTTAGCCATATAAGTAAAGCAATTTTAGTATTTTCTTTGGATATAGGCCCATATTTTTCTATTTTTCTTCGTAATCCAGTATTAGATTATTTTAAACCATAGCGAGTCATAGGGTCTTGCAAGTTTTTTATCGGCGAATCTGTCAAAATGACATCTTCTACATACTGCGTGTCATGTTTCACGACAAACACCAGGGACACGCCTTTTTGGAATGAACTGTCATAGTAATAGGCATCTACCGATTTTTCGCCGTCAGGTCCCATTTCTACACGGTCAGGCCGGCCGTATAATTTTAAAATCGTCGAAATATGATATCCCAACGTAGCACCGCGGCTGGTATAGGCATTATTGGTCAGCAAAAATACCTTACGCACTGTATTGCGCCGGTCTACTTCTACGCCATAATCACCATACAGCCAAAAATTATTGCTGTCCCGTTTGACGAGATTGTTCCACATGTTGTATTTATTGGCCTGGAACGGTGAATCCAGCCCAAATCCCATCAAGGTAAAATCCCGTTCTGTTCGTTTGTTCTGCACCATTTGTTCATTGCCATTGCTGTACGGAGGACGAGCCGGCATCAGTGCGACGCGTTCAATTTTGCGGTTAGCAATTGCAAAAACCATGTCCGTATCTTCTGCAGGGTGCTGATAGACCATATAGTATACGTTGGCATCGGCATCCCGCAGGACGTTTGTCGGTATGCCAAACTGCCGCACCAATACTTCTGTCGGCAGTTTTAAATGCAGTTCTCTGCTCAACAATATATTTTCTCCGTGTCCCAAATACACGGCATCTACGCCTACACGAACGGCTTTTCGCTCTTCTCCCGTCTTTTTTAAGATGGATGCCGTATCATTCCGACTGACAACGCGCAGTTTCAAATCCGTTCTGTCATACTGCATCGTTGTATAATGCGTGCTTTGCAGATATTTCGTCGGACTGCCAAAAATGCGTTTTACTTTATTCAGTGTATTGCCGCGCCGAATGGTCCCTATTTGAAAATCCATTTTAGACAAAACGGCTGGCTCCGGAATTTCAATGGCGGCCACCTGTTCAGGAGTAAGCATTGAATCTGTCTTTTTATCGTTCTTTTTATCTGTTTCTTGATTAGGCACAATTTTTGCTGCCGGTACGGTGAGCGTACCCATGCCAGCCTTTTCTTTCGGAGAAACAACCTTCTGCTGCTCAAGTATACTCCCTTGAGAGGCTGTGTTCGGCTGTGCTGCCACTATATCAGCTGCTTGTACAGAAAATGCCATCCCCAGTGCGATACCTGCGGCCAGTATCATCTCTCTTCCCTTCATCACGATTCCTCCTCTGACAGACGGTGAAAAAAACACCCTTCGATACATTTCAAAGGGCGTCGATACTTGCATTATACCATGCTCCATGCATGGGAGCAACACCCAAATACGTTTTCTAGTAAAGAGCGACCTGTCATGATTTTCGCAGTCATATTTCCTATACTTTCGTGCCACAAAACGTTTTGCGGCAGAAAAAAACAGCTGACATATCCTGTGATATATCAGCTGTTTGCATGTATCGTTGTAACCTTAATCGATTGGTTTCATCGTCGGGAATAAGAGTACATCGCGAATGGACGCACTGTTGGTCAAGAACATAACCAAACGGTCAATGCCAATGCCCAAGCCGCCTGTTGGCGGTAAGCCGTATTCCAAAGCGCAGCAGTAATCTTCATCCATCTGATGGGCTTCGTCATCGCCGCGTTCCCGTTCTTTCATCTGTTCCATAAAACGATTCCGCTGGTCAATCGGGTCATTTAATTCCGAAAAGCCGTTTGCCAATTCGCGGCCGTAAATGAACGCTTCAAACCGATACGTAAGAAGCGGGTTATCCCGATCTTGTTTGGTAAGCGGAGAAATTTCCAACGGATGGCCTGTAATAATCGTCGGCTGAATCAAGTTTTCTTCTACATAGTCTTCAAAACAGCCATTGATAATTTTGCCAATGCCGTCAAATTCTGTATATTCTACATGAAGTTCGTCAGCAATAGCACGGGCTTCTTCGACGGTTTTAACTTCTGCAAAATCTTTACCTGTGAATTTCTTGACAGCTTCAATCATCGTCATTCGATTCCAAGGCGGCGTCAAATCGATTTCTTTATCAATGTATGTCAATTTGGTCGTGCCGTACAATTCCTGTGCTAATTTAGCAACAAGGTCTTCTGTAATGAAGATAACATCTTCCAAATCACCATACGCCTGATACAATTCAACGGTCGTAAATTCCGGGTTGTGGCGTGTGTCAATGCCTTCGTTGCGGAAGCAGCGATTCATTTCATAGACACGCTCCAAACCGCCGACGAGAAGGCGTTTCAAATGAAGTTCCGGTGCAATACGCAGATACATATCAATATCCAAAGCATTATGATGCGTTTTGAACGGACGGGCAGCTGCGCCGCCGGCAATCGTATGGAGCATCGGTGTTTCAACTTCCAAGAACTGGCGGTCGTCCAAATATTTGCGGATGCCTTTAATAATCTTAGACCGTTTGATAAATGTATCCTTAACTTCCGGATTGACAATCAGATCCAAATAGCGTTGACGGTACCGCGTTTCTTTATCTGTCAGGCCATGGAATTTTTCCGGCAGCGGGCGCAGGGATTTGGACAGCAGCGTCCATTTTTCTACACGAACTGTCGTTTCGCCAGTATGTGTCGTAAATACGGTCCCTTCTACACCAACAATATCGCCAATATCCAATAATTTAAACAACGCATAAGAATCTTCGCCTAAAATATCTTTACGGAAATACAGCTGGATTTCACCGCTCAAATCGCGCAGTACGCAGAATGCGGTTTTGCCGTGACGGCGAATAGCCATCAAACGGCCGGCAACACGGACAACAGAGTTATCTTTTTCCAATCCTTCTGCTCTTGCCTTGACATCCTGGGCATGATAATCCCAATCAAATTTCTGTCCATATGGGTATACGCCGGCATCAATAAATTCCTGCATTTTTTCGCGGCGTACCTTCATTTGGTCATTTAATTTTTCCTCTTCCACTACGGGAGTTCCTTTTTCTTTCGTATCCGACATGGTTATTCCTCCTATAAGATTATTCTGCATCGGGCGGCAAAATACGGTATTTGAGTTCGCCTGCCGGTGCTTTAACCGTAACAATCGTCGGGTTGCTCTGACTGATTGTCTGGCCCAAAATAGCTTTACCTACAGGAGATTCGTTAGAAATTTTATTATTGAACGGGTCGGCTTCCGCTGTACCAACAACGGTATAGTCAAACCGGTCGCCTGTTTCCACGTCTTCCAAAATAACTTTGGAGCCAAGGCGTACTTTGGCAGAATCACCCGGTTCTTCTTTAATGATTTTTGCTGTGCGGATTTTTCCTTCCAATTCAGCAATACGGCCTTCAATAAAAGCCTGTTCATTTTTGGCATCATCATATTCAGAGTTTTCGCTCAAGTCCCCCAGAGCAATTGCTTCTTGAATACGTTTGGAAACTTTAATACGACGGACAGATTTGAGTTCATTGAGTTCGTCTTTTAACTTCTGTAAACCTTCTTGCGTAATCAGCGTTTCGTTGGTCATGATCGTGCGGCTCCTTTTCGTTATGATTACAAATAAAATAGTGTCAAGGGACCTTGGCACTATGGGGTTATTACTTTTTTACCGTATCTTTAATTATATTCGTATCTTCAAGGTATGTCAATTCATCTCAGCCATCATCTCATGAATAATGGTTCTAAACTCTTCAGCCGATTTGGTTCGGTTAATGCGTTCACGCAGCCCGGCAGAACCATACATGCCCTTGGTATACCAGGATGCATGGGAACGCATTTCCCGGATGCCAATATATTCTCCTTTATATGCTACCAGGGCTTCAAAGTGTTCCAAGATTTGTTCATACCGTTCACGCGGCGTCGGCGGCGGCAGTATTTCTCCCGTTTCCATATAATGATAAATCTGCGGGAAAATCCAAGGATTTCCCTGGGCACCGCGGCCTACCATGACGGCATCACAGCCCGTTTCAGCAAACATGCGCATGGCTGACGGGCCGTCAACGATATCTCCATTGCCAATGACGGGAATAGTGACCGCTTCTACGACCTGCCGTATTTTATCTAAATCAGCGCGTCCGCTGTAAAACTGTTCCCGTGTCCGGCCATGTACGGTAATCGCTGCGGCGCCTGCCTGTTCTGCCCGCTTGGCCAACTCTACGGCCGTAAACGAATGATCGTCCCAGCCAGTCCGCATTTTGACGGTGACAGGAATAGATACGGCATCTACTACCGCTTTGATTACTTTTTCTGCCAACGGCAGATTTTTCATCAGTGCAGAGCCATCGCCGTTTTTTACCACTTTTTTGACAGGGCAGCCCATGTTAATATCGACAATATCAGCGCCTGCCTTTTCTACGACAGCTGCTGCCTGAGCCATAACTGCCGGGTCGGAACCGAATATCTGCATGGATAACGGATGCTCCCGTTTATCGATGCGCAGCAGTTCCTCCGTATGCGCGTTACTGTAGCGGATTCCCTGCGAACTAACCATTTCAGCGCATACCAAAGCCGCGCCATAGCGACGGGCAATGACGCGGTACGGTAAGTCACAAACGCCGGCCATCGGCGCTAATATGACAGGATGCTCCAATTCGACAGAACCAATAGAAAATTTTTTAGCAGTTGCGTTCATAAATAATTCTCAGTCCTTCTAACGTCAGCATAGGTTCTACGACATCAATCGCTTTGGATGATGGAGCAATCACGACAGCCAACCCGCCTGTAGCAACGACTTTGGCATTGCATCCCAATTCTTTGCGCATCCGATTGACAATGCCGTCAACCTGGCCGACAAATCCATAGTAAACGCCGGCCTGCATGCTTTCTACGGTATTGCGGCAAATGACCCGTTCGGTGCGGCGGATTTCAATACGCGGCAGTTTGGCAGTCCGCTGTACCAAGGCTTCCGTAGAAATACCGATTCCCGGACAAATAGAGCCGCCCAAATAATTTCCTTTTTTATCTACAGCACAAAATGTCGTCGCCGTGCCAAAGTCAATAATAATGACAGGGCCGCCGTATTTGGCATAGGCTCCCACTGCATTGACAATGCGGTCTGCACCGACTTCACGCGGATTGTCATATTTAATATCCATGCCTGTTTTGACACCGGGGCCGATAACGAGCGGAATTAAACCAAAATACCGCTGGCACATCCGTTCCAGTGTCGGCATGACCGGCGGCACAACAGAAGAAATAATAATCGCTTTAATTTCTTCTGCATTCACTCCATTGAGATAAAACAAATTCCGAATCAATACGCCGTATTCGTCTGTCGTACGAAGCCGATTGGTCGAGACGCGCCAATGGTCCAGTAATTCTTTGCCCTTGAAAACGCCCAGCACAATATTCGTATTTCCTACATCAATAACTAATAACATGATTTTTTACTCTCCCTGCGTAAATGAAGTAATATACGCCTAATATAATAGCAGAGTTTTCCCTTCTTGGATAGTCTTTACCGAAAATCCATCCTGTTTATTTCTTTTCCCGCAGCTGCTCGTATATGCAGCAAATGGAGCTGTCACACAAAGCGGCAGCCCCATTTATTTGCAGTTTATAGTTTATAGTTTGTAGTTCATGATTTATGCGCTTAGTCAGCCGGACGAATATGTACATCGCCTGCTAATACTTTTTCTATAGCCGTGCCTGTGTCAACCAGCAAATTTCCGTTTTCATCCAAATCGACGGCTTTGCCGCTGAACGTTTTATCACTGGCAATGACCTTGACTTCCTGTCCCAACGTGCAGGATAAGACTTTCCATTCTTCCAAAATAGGCGCAAATCCCTGTTCTTGTGCCACTATGTAATATTGTTCCAGCTGCTGCAAAATATCGGCCAGCAACTGATTGCGCTGTACGGGCACATCTTCCATGGCAAAACTAGTAACCGTCTTTTTCAACTCTTTCGATAATGATTTTTTAGATAACGTTGTATTAATGCCGATTCCCATCACCAAATAGTTGATTTTTTCAACGGATGCATTTAATTCTGTCAAAATGCCAACCATTTTTTTGCCATGTACCAAAATGTCGTTCGGCCACTTGATGCCGCAGTGAATTAACCCCATTTTGCGCAGTACTTTCGTAATTGCTACGGCTGCGACCAATGTCATTTTAGAGACTTCCATTGGAGGAAAATTAGGACGAATAATAACAGAAAACCATAATCCCTGGGCAAACGGCGACATAAAAGAACGATCCAACCGGCCCCGTCCGCCAGTCTGTTCTTCTGCAACGACCACGGTACCGTCAGCGGCTCCTTGGTCTGCTAACTTTTTGGCAATGGTATTGGTCGAATCAACCCGTTCATAATACATAATTTTCTTGCCAATAATTTGCGTATGAAGTTCATCCAAAATCTGTTCCGGCCGAATCAATTCAGGTGCTTCTTTTAGACAGTACCCTTTTTTTGTATACGATTCAATGACGTATCCTCTTTGTTTTAGGACACGGATATGTTTCCAAACAGCCGTGCGGGAAATGCCAAATAATTCGGAAATTTTTTGTCCAGATACAAATTCTCCTTTATGTGCTATTAAGTAATCCAGGATATCCTGTCTCATATGTTTCACCTCTACTCAAACCTTATATACCGTTTTTTAACACACAGACGCTTCTGAATGCATAATGAAATTGTAGCATAAAAGCAAATCATGTCAATACCATACATATATGCAATTGTTATTCCATATTTCTCCTTTTATTATAAAATATCCTAATATTTTTAACAAACATTAAACATTTCATAAAGAACCCTTCAATCTTTTTGGTTGGTTATATAAATAAAAGCTGCGAAATATTCGCAGCTTTTATTTATATGTTTATTCTTTTTCTTTATTATCAGGAATAGCGTTGCCCCATGGGCTGATTTCCACTTGCGCAGGAGCATCCTGTGATGTTTCTTTTGGTTCTTCTGTCGTTTTATTTGCTTCTGTATCTGATGCAGCAGCTGTTTCTTCTTTTTTCTTATCTTCCGGATTGTCCAATGTACCGAACTTGATAAGGTTATCTACCTGCTGATGATTAATCGTTTCAACTTCCATCAACGCCTTTGCCATATTTTGCAGGGCATCAATGTGTTCACGCAGCATACGCAGTACATCGGCATATGCTTCTGAAACCATGTCATGCATTTCTTTATCGATTAATTCAGCTACCCCTTCGCCATAGTTGCGGTCATGTCCCAAGTTTTTGCCGAGGAATACTTGTTCCTGCTGTTCGCCAAAAACCATGGGGCCCAATTTAGTACTCATCCCCAAGCGGGTAATCATTTGACGCACAATACGCGTTACACTCTGCAAGTCACCGGAAGCACCGCTGCTGATTTCATGGAACACGATTTCTTCTGCAGCCCGGCCGCCCAAGGCTACGCGAATCTGGGCCAAATAGTATGATTTGGTTTCATACGAACGGTCTTCTTCCGGCAGCATCATCGTATAGCCGCCAGCCCGTCCGCGCGGAATAATCGTAACTTTATGTACCGGGTCGGCATCAGGAAGAAGGTACGCAATCAACGCATGACCGGATTCGTGAACTGCCGTCAGGCGTTTTTCCTTTTCACTGATTACATGACTGCGCCGTTCCGGACCAAAGCATACTTTTTCGCTTGCTTCTTCTAATTCCGGCATATTGATTACTTTTTTATCTGCACGGGCAGCCAAAAGCGCTGCTTCATTGAGCAAGTTTCCTAAGTCCGCACCGGTAAAGCCCGGCGTCTTCTTGGCAATAATATCCAAATCAACATCTTTGCCCAACGGCTTGCCTTTCGCATGTACTTCCAAGATAGCACGGCGGCCGCGCAAATCCGGACGATCTACCGTAATTTGACGGTCGAAACGGCCTGGACGCAGCAATGCCGGGTCCAAAATATCCGGCCGGTTTGTGGCAGCAATGGTAATAATTCCCTGGTTGGAACCAAACCCATCCATTTCGACAAGCAGCTGGTTCAATGTCTGTTCGCGTTCGTCATGACCCCCGCCAAGACCGGCACCACGCTGACGCCCTACTGCATCAATTTCATCGATAAAAATAATACAGGGGGCATTTTTTTTCGCTTGGGCAAATAAGTCACGGACACGGGACGCGCCGACGCCTACAAACATTTCTACAAAGTCAGAGCCGCTGATGCTGAAGAAAGGAACGCCGGCTTCACCGGCAACTGCACGGGCCAACAGCGTTTTCCCTGTCCCCGGAGGGCCAAAGAGCAGTACGCCTTTTGGAATCTTAGCACCAATATTATTGTATTTACTGGGGTTGCGAAGGAATTCGACGATTTCCGCCAATTCTTCTTTCGCTTCATCTTCACCGGCAACATCTTTAAAGGATACTTTGATTTTGCCTTCACCATGCATTTTAGCGTGGCTTTTGCCAAAATTCATGACACGGCCGCCGCCGCCCTGGGTCTGCTGCATAATAAAGAACCATACGCCGATTAAAATCAAAATCGGCAAGATGGAACTCAGCAGGTTCATCCACCAAGAAGGCTGTTCCGGCGGCTTGGCAATGACATTTACCTCAGCATCGCGCAGTGCCGGCATAAGTGCTGAATCTGTCGGTGCATACGACGTAAAGGAAGTGCCGTCCTTCAGCTGGCCCACAATGGCATGGTCCGCTGTAATCTGTACGGCATCTACTTTTTTCTGTTCAACCTGATTCATGAAATTCGTATAAGAAATTTCTGATTTATCAGATTTATTCGTCGTAAATGCATCAATAATAGATACAGCCACGATAATAATCAGTAAGTATAAACTTACGTTACGCACAAATTTGCTCAAAATAATACTCCTTTCATTGGAATCTATTTTTAAGTGATTTTATCCAACCAATACAATCTTATCTTACCACACTTCCAGCAAAGCAACAATAACTTTTGCATAAAAACAAGTCTATACTGCACCATTTTTCTTTTGTTATTTTGTATATACTTCTTCTTTTAAAATGCCGATATACGGCAGGTTGCGATACCGTCCGTCATAGTCCAGTCCATAGCCGACAACGAATGCATCAGGAATTTCAAAACCATTATAATCCACAGGAACGTCTACTTGGCGGCGTGCCGGCTTGCTGAGCAGCGTAGCCAATTTAACAGAGTTCGCGCCCCGTTCTTTGAGCAATGGCACCAAATGGCTCAGTGTAATGCCTGTATCGATAATATCTTCTACGATAAGGACATCTTTCCCCTGCACATTGGTATCTAAATCTTTACGGACCATGACAGCACCCGACGACGTCGTGCCGGAGCCGTAGCTGGAACAGCTCATAAAATCAAATAAAACAGGTGTGTCAATAGCGCGTGCTAAATCTGTATAAAATGTAACAGCTCCTTTTAAAATGCCGCACATGAGAATTGTTTTGCCGGCATAATCTTTGCTAATCTGCGCACCTAATTCACGTACGCGTTGTTTAATCGTTTCTTCTGTAAATAAAATTTCTTTTACATCCTGATGCATGGATATTCCCTCCTGAACACATTCACGTTATGATGTTGCTGTATCGGCTTGAACAACAACAGCCGTATCAGCGTCGATACAAACAAGGCTTCATGCAAAGCGCTGTTCGTGTCGTATAGGCCAGCCATGTGCCGGTTTGAAACTGTTTGCCGGCACCTTTGAAAGCCAAATTTCGTACTGTTTCTACATAATGAAAGGAAATATTCTGCATACTCCCGGTAACATCATGACACAACAAACGAATGATGCGGCGCTGTATAGCCAAAGGCTGTACCAAAAACTTCTTTTTGTCAATGCAGACTGTTTTCTGTTGACGAACAACCAATGCCGCATATACCCGCGCTGTTTCCTGCTGCAAAAAATCATCATCTGCCTGCGCCAACAGCGCTAATCGGTTTAAATCGGCAATAATAGCCGAGTTATATTGTTTTAAATACGGCAGTAAATGCAGACGAATGCGATTTCTGGCAAATACGTCTGAATCATTGGTTTCATCATGGCATGGCTGCAGCTGCTGCTTTTCAATATACTCGTCTATCTCCTGTCGTGTCAAGTCCAACAGGGGACGAATAATGTCGCCGCTTTTCGGACGCATTCCTTTCAGCCCGGATAAACCGCTGCCGCGCAGGACATGCAGCAGTACCGTTTCGGCCTGGTCATTGCGGTGATGGGCCACCGCAATCGCCCGGGCCTGCCATTTTTTGGCTTCCTGCCGCAGCAAGCGGTATCGTTCTTCCCGCCCGACAGCTTCTAAAGAGCGATGTTCTCTGGCGGCAATCGCTGGTACATCGCTGCAGCAGCATACAAAGGCGCAGTGCCTGCGCGCCGCTTCCTGCCGCACGCGTCCCACTTCTGCATCAGCTGCCTTGCGAATGCCATGGTGAATATAACAAACAAGCAGCTGCAGATGATGAGCCGGAGCCAGTCTTGCCAACATGTCCAGCAATGCCAGTGAATCCGGTCCGCCAGAACACGCCACCAACAGCTTGTCGCCGTCAGCAAACAACGCCTCACGCTGGCAAAACGCCGCAACTTTTTCTAGTGTTTTCATCGGCAGCACCTGCCAGCCGTTCCATCTTGAAACGCTTCTTTGTAAAATACGCCTTCCAATATATCTCGTTCACTCATCTGTACAGCCTTAATATCATACTGCTGCAAAAAAGACTGCAGAATCGCCAACCCGGCCAAAATAATATCGCTGCGTTTCGGCTGCAGGCCCGGTACATGCTTCCGTTCTTCCGGTGTCATCTGAAGCAGCCAGGACATACGCTTTGCCAGCTGGTCCTGTGTAACTGTATATCCCGTAATGCGGGCCGGATCGTATACCGTCATTTTCTGTTCCATCGCCGCCAGTGTCGTCAGCGTGCCGCCTACGCCAATAACACGATCTGGCTTTTTCGGCATGGCCAGCCATTGCGTTTCACAACGGGCACGAACGGCTGCTGCAGCATCTTTAGTCCATACCGGGCTGTTCGTCAAGCGCACGGCACCTAACGGATAACTGTGAGACCATTGTACCGTCCCGGCCGTTCCCACAGCCACTTCCGTGCTGCCGCCGCCAATATCAAGAACTGCCGTGCAGCCATCTTGGGGACTTGCCGAAGACGCACCGCAAAAACTAAAGGCCGCTTCTTCCGTACCTGTCAATGTACGGCAGTGCCAGCCAAACCGTGACCGTATTTCTGCCAAAAAATCCTGCCCGTCTGCCGCTTCCCGAACGGCACTGGTAGCGACGGCGCATACGGGTATCGATTGCAGTTCCTGCTGCCATGCTGCCATAGCTGCCAGCGAATCACATATCCCCTGCTTAGACAACCGGTTCGTTTTTTCTATGTCTTTTCCCAGCCGGGTCGTTGCCAATTCTTTTGGCGAAAAGAGCCAGCTCCCGTCATTCTGCCGGGTTCCCTTCATCAACCGCAGTGAATTGGAACCGATATCAACAACTGCATATGTTGTATGTTTCATCGCTTTCTCCTCATATACATACAAAAAATCAGTCTTATAAGAAACACAAAAAGAGCATTCCCACAGGAATACTCTTTATTTTGCCTTGTGATTGCCTCGTTACGAATCAATCGGCATGACGCGCGCCGCGGCCGCCGCGTTTTGATTCCGTATTACGTTTCAAATCCATGAGGCGTTCATCACTTTCCTTCAAGAACTTGCTGAGCCGATCTTCAAAGGATAAGGATGAAGAAGAACGACGATTGGAATCAAAGCCATTGTGCTGCCGGAACTCATGTTTCGGACGAAATTCCGTTCTGGGACGAAATTCCTTCTTTTCCGGTGCCGGTTGGGTCTGCTTAATAGATAAGCCAATTTTTCCCTTATCGTCTACAGACAATACTTTGACGTTGACCTTGTCCTGAACTTTCAAAAAATCATGTACATCTTTTACATACTCATTAGCGACTTCAGAAATATGGACTAATCCCACTTTCTTGTCCGGAAGTTCTACAAATGCGCCAAATTTTGTAATCCCTGTAACGGTACCTTCCAACACACTTCCTACTTCGATTGTCATGCTGCTTTATATTCCTCCTTGTATGCTCCTGCTTGATAGAAGCGTATAAAATTATTATACCCATAAAATATAAAAAATTCAATTCTTTTTCTTTACTTTCTATAGGGAACTTCACCGGGTTTGACCAACCCAAACTGTTCTCTGGCCTGCCTTGCTACTTCCTCGTTATCATTCAGGCTTTCTTTACGCTGTTTGAGCCGTTCGTTTTCATCCCGCAGGCTCTGTTCCTGCTGCAGCGTGTGCTGCATTGCCTCATGAACCCGGTATAAACTATAGCCATTATCCACTAAAACGATGGTACCCAAAATCAAAACGATGATTACGGCAATTTTATATTTAGAAAGAGAGGTATTTCGTTTTGCCTTTTTACGCCGACGCAGCCGTCTTCGTTCGAGGCTCGTCATTCGTTTTTCTGCCATACCTTTACTCCTTTACGTACTTTCATTTCTGTCTTACTTTATAGTATACCTTGATTCGTCTTTAAGTTAAAGACTTTTTCAAATTTTACTCCTAAATAAGCCTTTAAAAATCTACATCACTTCTATATAATAGTACTAATAAAAATTTTTCCTATGGTTTATAGTACCTTATGAGTTGTTGTATTTAGCAAAAGAGGGATTGAATGATGTCATATACTAAAATTTCAGAAGAAATACTCTCCAAATTACGTGCTGTCGTAGGTGATAAAAATGTACTCACAGATGCAGAATTGATGCAGCCGTACTCACACGACGAAGTAACGGACCCGGCATATCATCACATGCCGGAAGCTGTCGTTTTTGTCGAATCGGCAGCGCAGACAGCGGCTATTGTAAAACTGGCCAATGCCTATCATTTTCCGATTGTCCCCCGCGGGGCCGGTACCGGTTTGGCCTGCGGTGCCGTACCTACATACGGCGGCATCGTCTTGTCTACAGAAAAAATGAATCATATCTTGGAAATCAACGAAACGGCGCTGTATGCTGTCGTTGAACCGGGAGTCCGCACTTCGGATTTACAAAAAGCGGCCGAAGCCAAAGGGCTTTTCTATGCCGGCGACCCCTGCAGCGGCGATTCCTGTTTTATTGGCGGCAATATTGCAACCAATGCCGGCGGCAATAGGGCTGTCAAATACGGTACAACGCGGCATCAAGTGTATGCTGTCGAAATCGTCAATCCTATCGGAAAAATCGTCACACTCGGCGCCCGTCTGCAGAAACAATCTACCGGCTATTGCCTGGACCAGCTGATTATCGGCTCAGAAGGCACACTGGGCATTATTACCAAGGCAACGGTTAAACTCCTGCCCAAACCGCAGTATACATTGGATTTGCTGGCGATTTATACTAACCCGGACCAAGCAATCGGCACGGTCAATAAAATCATTAAAAGCGGCATCATTCCGACATGCGTCGAATACATGGATAATATTACCATCAAATCAGTAGAACACTATTTAGGCGAAACGCTCCAGGGAAGTGATACAGGCTGTTATCTTATCGTCGAAGTCGAAGGCGTTAGTGAAGATGACCTAGATGACAAAGCAGTCACGCTGGACGAACTTTGCACGGCTAACGGCGCCTCGTCTGTACTGGTCGCGGACCACAACAAAATTTGGCAGGCACGCAAAGCCTTCGCCGAAGCAGTCCGTGCAGAAAGTCTCATCGTCAGCAAAGAAGATGTCGTCGTTCCTGTAGACCAGGAACCGCTCCTGCTCGATGAAATCCTCCGCCTGGCCAAAAAATACAACCTCATTACCCGTATTGCCAGCCACGCCGGCGACGGCAACATCCATTTGAATATTTTAAAAAATGAAGACACGTCCTATGAAGATTGGAATCAACGCGTCAAAGCCAATCAGCAGGAATTATACACCTTCATTTATGCGCACGGCGGTCGCCTCTCCGGCGAACACGGCATTGGCTTCAAACGCAAACACTTGATGGAAGAATTCACCAACCCGGATGAACTAGCGATGATGAAGGCCATTAAAAAAGCGCTGGACCCCAATAATATTCTCAATCCCGGCAAAATTTTTGATGTGGAATAAACAGCGTTTTTCTTTCACAAATGCTGCGCTTGTTGTTAGTGTAAAATAATTGTGGGAAATCTTTAATGCATTGAAGAAAACATAAAAAG
>CAVKEA010000037.1:0-26619 GCA_963655305.1 bacterium | reverse complement strand
ATTGACTGCCAGCATCTATCATTTTCTTGCGCTTAGGGCTGTGCGCGTATTTCTGTTGTACCTCTTTTACAAAGCCTTTTCGGTCATTGGCCCGTATAGTTGTGTAAGATAGTATTTCGTTTCATATAGCATACCTCAATTTATATAATAGTTTATTGCAAGAAACTGTGTACTCATGTACTGTCTAAAACATTTTATATACTTGCAGCCAAAGCCGGCCGTTGTGATTGTCTGGTTCTGTCCGGTCGTCGCGGGCATGAATTTTCCAAGCATAGTCGAGCTGAATATTCCAGTCGTCGGGCTTTTGATAGCGAAGACCGACGCCCCAGCCGGATAAATGGTCCCATGCCGGATTACTGCTGCGCAGTTTGGCACCTGCTGTATCGATGAATACGGCTGCTTCCAAGTTTTTGATGCCCGTTTGCCGCCGGATTTCACCGCTGACCAAATAGCCTGCGTCACCGTAACCGTCACTGGCTCCATAGGCACGCACGCCGTTCATGCCGCCCAGATAAAATTGTTCACTGCCGTTGAGCGAACGATTGGCCAGCTGGCCGCTGGCGTTGATACGGTAATTCCAAGGGCCGTCGTACCATACAGTAAGCAAATCCCCTGTCAGTTTGTGATACGTCCCATCATAATTCGTCGTACTGCCCATATGGTCGTCTGTATGCATCCGGCCAAGCCAATAGATTACGTCATATTGGGTAAACTGGTTGGGATAGTATTGACTGCTGCTCACCCCGACATGCCAAACGTTGCTGGTCTTATCTGTCACGATTTCCGGTTCGGAAAGAATATTCAAATGCTGTCTGTCCCGAATACTGCGATGGTCATATCCGTACAGCAGGGTCAGTCTGTTCATTCGATCGCGATACAGCGGCGTCAAGCCGTACCAGCTGATACCCCGGGACTGTCCCAGCGAATCATAGAGATTATTGGTATGCAGTTCGTAACTGGACTGACTCCAGCCAATACCCCAGCGCGTGCCGTCACAGCCTACGGGCAGTTCATACCGCATGCTGTAGTTTTTGACATCGTGATTAGTCAGCATACCGCTCAGTATGATTTTGTCGCCCATATGAGCCGGATTGTTGATTTCTGTATGAAATCCATAGCGGTATTTGCCGGAATAATAGCCGCCGCCGTTATCGAAGAATACATAGTTATTCCATACAGGCCGCCGCAGGACTTCAATGCCCATTTTGGTCGTACCGCTTTGCGTACCCGGCGCCAAGACAGCCCGTGCCGTCACAGCCGGCAAATCGTTGAGGTTGTTCATTGCCAGTTCCAGCGGCTTGTCTTGGATAGTTTCGCCGGCTTTCAAGCTATGGATATACCGCTGGAGTACGCTGTCTTTGACATCGGACCCGTTTTTGGTCAAGGTAATGGTGTCGTATTTCGCTGTATAGACATGAAGTTTCAGCACGCCGTTTTCTACTTCCTGCGGCGGCACGACGGCTTGCGGCACCGTATAGCCCTGCGTGCGGTAGTATTCCGTCACTTTGGCCGTCAATGCAGACAATTCTTCGACTGAAATGCTGCGGTGGCTGTACGAATCTAAAATACGCTGCAGTGTCCCGTCGCTGTCCTCTATAGCAGGGGTGGCACTATCTATAACAATTTTCTGCACATAAAATGTCGGATGTTCTGCTGTTCCGGTATTGCCCAATTTGCTGTCATCGATGCCCTGCATATCCAACGTTTTTTCCTGCTGGCCCGTCCGTTGATACGGATGCACCGTTACGGCTTCTTTATCAAACGTAGAAATCGGTGACGATGCCATGGCGGCACTGCTGCACAGCATTACGGCACACCAAGCTGCGGCAATTTTATTATTCATTACATGTTCCCCCTCATATGAAACAATACCTCTGCCGTACCGTTTCATGGTATTAGGCTGTATCTGCACAAAATACATCCTATATACTATCGCAAAGTATCTCTCATTTTTTATAATTACATATTATATCTCTACTAAAACAAAAATCAATATTTATAATGATTCCATATATTTTACTTATAGTATTGCCAACGGTAATACTGCATACAGGCTAAAAACTCCCCAGGCTGCCAGCTCGATGTACCTTAGATATAAAAATAAAGAGTTATAACATAACACTTTTATGCTATGAGATACAACACTTCTCCTTTAAAAGTTTTGAGTTTGAAGTTTGAAGTTTGAAGTTTGAAGAAAATAAATGGTAATGCTATACACTATGTACGTAAAACGATATAGAAAAAGGACTGCAGCAACATGAGCTAAAAATGCTCATGTTGTTACAGTCCCTGATAGAGTTCAGTTTTAGTGGTGGAACAAGCGAAGACCCGTCATGGCCATGGCAATGTTGTATTTGTCGCACGTTTCTATGACGTTGTCATCACGGATAGAGCCGCCGGCCTGGGCGATGTAATCGACGCCGCTGCGGTGAGCCCGTTCAATGTTGTCGCCAAAGGGGAAGAACGCATCACTGCCAAGGGCTACGCCGTGCAGCTGTGCTACCCAAGCTTTCTTTTCTTCTTTGGTAAGCGGTTCCGGTTTTTCAGTAAACAAATCCTGCCATACACCGTCTGCCAATACGTCTTCGTAATCATCGGAAATATAGACGTCAATCGCATTGTCGCGATTGGGGCGGCGAACGTCATCACGGAAAGGCAACGCCAATACTTTCGGGTTCTGGCGGAGCCACCAAATATCTGCCTTGTTGCCTGCCAACCGCGTACAGTGTACACGAGACTGCTGGCCTGCGCCGACACCGATAGTCATGCCGTCTTTGACGTAGCATACGGAGTTGGACTGCGTATATTTGAGGGTAATCATGGCAATCAGCAAATCCCGCTGTGCCGCTTCCGGAATGTCTTTGTTTTGAGTCGGACGGTTTTGGAAGAGGTCCGTCGTAATTTTGGCGTTGTTGCGTTCTTGTTCAAAGGTCACGCCGAATACTTCTTTGGATTCTACAGGAGCCGGTACATAGTCCGGATTGATTTTCAAGACGCAGTATTTGCCTTTTTTCTTAGTTTTAAGGATAGCCAGGGCTTCTTCGGTATATCCCGGCGCAATGACGCCGTCGGATACTTCCCGCTTGAGCAGGGTAGCTGTTTCTACGTCGCAGACATCGGACAAGGCCACAAAGTCGCCATAGGAACTCATGCGGTCTGCGCCGCGGGCACATGCATACGCTGCTGCCAAGGGAGAAAGCTGTAAGTCATCTACATAATAAATTTTCTTCAGGGTATCACTCATGTCCGTTGCAACAGCGGCACCAGCCGGGCTGACATGTTTGAATGAGGCAGCTGCCGGAAGACCTGTCGCTTCTTTCAATTCTTTGACGAGCTGATAGCTGTTGAAGGCATCCAGCAAATTAATATAGCCGGGACGGCCGTTCATGACATCAAAGGGAAGGTCACTGCCGTTTTTCATATACACTCTTGCTGATGATTGGTTAGGATTGCAGCCGTATTTCAATTGCAATTCTTTCATGATCCATTACCTCCTGAAATAAAAACTATGTATTTTTTTGTAAAATAAAAATACCGACACTTCTGGAACTTTCGCCCAGACGGTCGGCTTACGCGTACCATGCTCCCTGTGGTTATCCACTTCCGTCAGTTACATGATCTAGTTGTATTATACAAGGTGGCAGCTGTATTTGTCAATGCCGCACCCGTACAAACGGGATGTCATATCAAAGGATAAGTCAGCATACATTCTCCCTTTTCTTTACAAATTGGGCATGCACAAACTGACTGTATGCCGCCAGTACTGCCAAGATACACGAAACACAGCAAAGGGTACGTGTTTCCTGCAGCAGCTCTCTTTAGCGAGGTATGACGGCGCGCACGGTAATGCGAAGAATTTCTATAGACATGCCGGTCGTGTATTCGAGTTCCTGCTGCAGTGCCTGTTTGATGCGGCGCATGACCGTTTTGATGTTTTCGCCGTAATATATGGTAACGGACAAAATGACCGCTAATCCTCTGTCTGTATGATAATTTTTTTCGATTTTCAGGCGGTTGACCTTGGCAAGGCCGTCTACCTGCCGCAGCGTATGCTGCACCAAATGGTCCAGACTGGTGTTGGAAAAGATGAGTTTGCCGTAATAGCTGAAAATGGGCCGCACGACGGAATGCTCAAAATCCGGCGTCTTTTTGTCACTCCGTCCCGTCAGGAGCGAGCGAATCGGGTTGAGCAAATAGCCGCGAAAATGAGGTTTGAGCTCCATGGTCGGCACCGGTATAATGTGTTTGCCTTCTTTAAGGCGAATACTCCGGGCCTTGGCAATTTCTTCCGGGCAGGATACGTCTTCGATATGAATATACGAAGATGCTGCCGGCAAGTCCAAGGCTTCACAGATGCGATGTATCATATGCTGGGATGTGCCTAAAATGAGCAATTTGTCAGGATGAATATCCGCCAGGGCTTTTTTTACGGTCTGTGCATGCACTGGGTCAAAAAACACGGCACAGCGAACCGCCCGCATTTTGTTGGTTTCTTCTTTGGCAGAACGGCCGGCAACAATACGGTTTTGATATATCAGCAAGCCGTCATCAATAATACAGGAAATATGATGGTCATATGCTACTACCAACGCATGATGGCTTTTGCCGGTGCCGCTGGCTCCAATAAATCCAATCACCTGCATAACTCTCACCTATCTTTTAGAATACGCTACGATTCGTTCTACATCTTTACTGTTGACAACATACAGCCCTACTTGTTCGGGGAATCTGCCTTTCACTCCGTGAAAATCCGAGCCGCCGCTGACATACCAATGACGCGTTTGAGCTATATGCAGATATGTCGGCCACTGGTCTTTATTTTGCGGATGATATACTTCGATGCCGTCAAAGGGGCGCTGCAGCACGTCGGCAAGACCATGGGCAATCAGCCCCAGATGTGCCAGTACCGCCAAGCCGCCGGCTTGATGAATAATATCAATGCATTCTTCTATAGTCTTGCGCTGATACGGTACATAGGCCGGGCCGCCGCGATAGAGTAGTTTTTCAAAGACATCTGCCACGGTTGGAAAATAGCCTTTCTGCACCAGCATGCGGGCAATATGAGGACGACCGACAGTACCGCCTTTGGCAAAAACTGCCTCGATGGCTGCCTCGTCCATATCATAGCCAAGCCGCCGGCACTGCGCGACGATTTCCATAGCCCGCAGCTGCCGCCGTTTCTTAAACTGCATGCAGTATTTCTGCAGAGCTGCATGCTGTGGCTGAATATAATACCCCAAAACGTGGACATCTTCCTCTTTATATTCTGAGCTCATTTCAATAGCCGGAATCACGCGCACGCCGGGAGCAAAGACATGCCCTTCGGTATACGCGGCAACTGTATCATGGTCGGAAATCGCCATGACCTGAATATTGGCTTTAACGGCCATCGCCGTTAGTTCTTCCGGGGAATATACGCCGTCAGAACAGTTGGTATGCATGTGTAAATCTACGTTCACTGCAAGCCTCCCTGGAGCAATTTCAAAATCGATTTGATGCCTACACCGGTCGCTCCCATGTAGCCTGTTTCATCTTTCTTTTCACAAAATGCCGTGCCGGCAATATCCAAATGAATCCAAGGAACAGACGGTTTGACAAACTGTTTGATAAATAAGCCGGCTGTAATGGCTCCGCCGTCGCGGCCGCCGGTATTTTTCATATCAGCAATCGAGCTTTTGAGGAGTTCTTCATACTCTCTGTCTGCCGGCAGCTGCCAAATTTTTTCATGGACCTGAGTAGAAATATCGAAGAACTGATTCATCCATTCTTGGTCGTTGCCAATCATGCCGGACCGCACCGTTCCCAGCGCCGTCACGCAGGCTCCCGTCAGCGTCGCCAAATCAATGAGCCGGGTAGCTCCTTTTTCCTGTGCATACGTGACAGCATCTGCCAAGATAAGCCGGCCTTCTGCATCCGTGTTTTTTACTTCCACGGTTTTGCCGCCGTACATAGTCAAAATATCATCGACATGATATGACATACTGGAAGGAATATTTTCTACCAAAGGCAGAACGGCCAACACATTGACCGGATATTTGAGCAGCATCAGCGCGCGAATCACACCGACGGCTGCCGCTGCGCCTGCCATGTCATCTTTCATAAATTCCTGTCCGTCATGGCTCTTGATGGACAAGCCGCCGCTGTCGTATGTCACACCCTTGCCGACAATACCTAGAACTTCTTTGCTGTCCGGGTCGCCTTGGTAAGCAATCGTCACGAGCTGCGGCGGGTTCATGCTGCCTTTACCGACAGCGACAATGCCTCCCATTTTTTTCTTTTCAATAGCCCATTTATTCAACGACTCAATCAAGATATTGTCGCCTTTGATAGTCGCCGTAATAATATCGGTAAATTTCCGCGGCGTCAATTCATTAGGCGGCATATTAATCAAATCACGGGCCATATAGATGCCTTCATATACAGCCGAATAGACGTAGCATTTGGTATTGAATTCTTTTATTTTGACATTGGAGGTAATCAAATTAATATTGCGAATCGTCTGAGATTTACTATGATTTTTGTAATGCGTAAATTCATAATTGCGATACAGCAAGCCGTCAATCAGGGCATCCAAATCCATGTCCAGCGTGTCTATCAAAACAGCCAGCTCGGCTACGCCTTCCTTCATGGCAGCTGCCATAAGCCGTTTGGCCATGAGAAAATCTTCCTGCAGCGAGTAACGAATCGGTTTGTCATCCAGACCGATAAGAAAATACGTTTTGAGACGTCCTTCAGAAACACAATGCAGTACATGAAGGGATGTATAATGCAGTACTTGAATATGTTTTTCCGCATATGCCTGAATCAAGGCTCCATCCTCTTTGGGAATGCGCGACAACGCAAGCATCCGTTTATCCACGCCGACAGCGATGGCATCCATGCTGCCGTTACTGTTGCAAGTAATCATACTAAATCTCTCCTCTATACAGGCCTAGGCCCGATACTACAATACGTCATATCTTTTTCATACTATTCTAATTATACCGTTCCTTTATATGTAAAATCAAGAAAAAAGAGTGTCGCATGACGTGTTTCGTCACAATGCATCATCCCGTTTCTTCCAATAGTTTGCGTGGGATGCCGAGAGTAAAAAGAAAATACGTTTGTTTAATGACAATACTCCGACAAACGATACACGGCAAGCAAAAAAAGAACTATTTACCTTACCCAATCCGGTAACGGTAAATAGTTCTTTTTTAGCTGTTATGGTGGACCATCAGGGGTTCGAACCCTGGACACCCTGATTAAGAGTCAGGTGCTCTACCAGCTGAGCTAATGGTCCATATATATGTGCCTGTTTCAAAGCACATAATGTATAATACACTACTTTGTGACAAAATGCAAGCATTTTTTTATTTTTTAGAAGAAGAGGAGCGGCAGGGCTCCCCTTTTTCTAAAACGTATATACTATCGCTTATTTGCCGCAGTATGCAACAACTTCCACTTCAACCAATGCACCCAATGGCAGTTGGCCGATTTCTACGCAGGAACGAGCCGGCAATGTTTTCTGGAAATATTTACCGTATACGCCGTTCACAGTGCCGAAGAAATTGATGTTTGTCAAATATACCGTTGTTTTGACAACATTATCATACGTAAGACCAGCTGCTTCCAAAATAGCGCCTACGTTTTTCATGCACTGTTCAGCTTGGGCTTCTACGCCGCCGCCAACCAATTTGCCTTTTTCCGGATTAATCGCAATCTGACCAGATGCAAAGAGAAAATCTCCTGCTTTAATTGCCTGGGAATATGGGCCTACTGCACCCGGTGCTTTGTCTGTTTTAATGATTTCTACTGCCATAATTTAACCACTCCTTTACAAGTAATTCTTTGCCTTATTCAATGATACATTTATTATAACGCAGTTTATCGGTATTGACGATACCCTGTGTTATGCGCCGTGATGATTTTTCTATTTCAGCGTTACATGATATTGATGGTCTTTTAAGGTTTCCATCAAATGTTCGACATGTTTTTCGTTAGCTGTTTCCAATTCAAAGGATACGGCCGTGTAGCCCATACTGATGCCATGCTGGCTGCGTTCATGCGTGATGGAAAGGACGTTGGCATTGGAGTCTGCAATCAGCGTCAGCAATTTGACTAATTCTCCCGGCTGGTCCGGAATAACCGTTTCAAAGAAGACTTTACGCCACGAACGCAGCAGGCCGCTGTTGATGACGCGGGTCATGTTGTTGACATCGATGTTGCCGCCGCTGACAAGCGCTGCGACTTTTTTGTTGCGGATACCGGAAATCTTGCCGTTCATGAGAGCTGCTACCGGTACGGCACCTGCCCCTTCGGATACGGTTTTGACGCGTTCCAAAAGCAGCAAAATAGCGCCTGCAATTTCCGTTTCATCGACAGTGACAATATCATCGACATATTTCTTGCAGATTTCATAGGTCAAGTCGCCCGGTGTTTTAACGGTAATACCATCTGCCAAGCTGGCTTTGCCGTTGACAGTCAAAATTTTTCCTTCTTCAATCGATTGTTTCATCGACGGCATGTTGGCTGCCTGTACGCCGATGACTTTTATCTTCGGATTGACATTTTTAGCTGCTACTGCCAGACCGGAAATGAGGCCGCCGCCGCCAATCGGTGCGACGATGACATCGACATCAGCCAACTGTTCGATGATTTCCAATGCAATCGTGCCTTGGCCGGCGATGACGAGCGGGTCATTAAACGGATGGACAAAGGTATAGCCGTGTTCCTTCGTCAATTCTACGGCTTTGGCTGCCGCTTCATCAAAGAAATCACCATGCAGAACAACATTGGCACCATAGCCGCGTGTGGCTGCTACTTTGGTCAACGGCGCATGTTTTGGCATGCAAATCGTCGATTGACAGCCATATACGCTGGCTGCCAAGGCAACGCCTTGGGCATGATTGCCGGCAGAAGCTGCAATGACCCCTTTTTCCCGTTCTTCCGGTGTCAGGGATGCGACTTTGTTATAGGCCCCTCTCAGTTTAAAAGAGCCTGTACGCTGTAAGTTTTCCAATTTGAGCCATACATCGCAGCCCGCCAATTCGCTTACCGAATTGGTGTATGACAGCCCTGTCATCTGGGCTACGCCTTTCAGCCGCTGCTGTGCTTCCCGTACCATCTGCAATGTTACTTTTTCTTCACTCATACCGTATTCCCCCTTGTTATACATTATATTTCTATATGTTGTTTTTACTATACCTCTTCCAATGTCCACTGTCAATAGATTTTACGTGGTATATTTTTTCTTTATTTATTTTTTATTTTTTAACAGTTATCATTATTTTAAGTAATTTATCGCTTTATTTTACGTATAATGCACCCATATACTTTAAAAATAATCTTCATTGTCTTTTCTTGTATGTCTTTTACAAGAAGACATATAGCCATAAAAAAAGGACTACTTACTCGTTTGAATAAGTAGTCCTAATACATGGTGGGCGATAACAGGATCGAACTGCTGACATCCTGCTTGTAAGGCAGGCGCTCTCCCAGCTGAGCTAATCGCCCAAAAGTGGTGACCCCTACGGGATTTGAACCCATGTTCTCGCCGTGAAAGGGCGGTGTCTTAGACCACTTGACCAAGGGGCCATGCTAAAGGAAAAAATGGTGATCCACCCGAGATTCGAACTCGGGACACCCTGATTAAAAGTCAGGTGCTCTGCCAACTGAGCTAGTGGATCATAATTTGGCAGGGGTAGCTGGATTCGAACCAACGATGACGGAGTCAGAGTCCGTTGCCTTACCGCTTGGCGATACCCCTACTGGCTCCTCAAGTAGGACTCGAACCTACGACAAATCGGTTAACAGCCGATTGCTCTACCAACTGAGCTATTGAGGAATCTCAGGCGTTCCGTATCGGAACAAAACCTATTATACTAGGATGCTTATAAAAAAGCAAGTACTTTTTTCACTTTTTTTGATTTTTTTCTGCAAAGTGCCAGGAGAGCCGTCTGACTCTCCGCATCCACTTTGCAAAACAGCTTGCTGTCTTAGTTGCGAGACTGCAGTTTACCGTTGGCATCATATTTGTTTTTATGATATCCTGCCAGGAAATATCCTGCCGTAACGATAATAATGAAAATCCAGCCGGCAATCAACGACATTCTGGTATCCGGGTTGACCCACATCCCAACGGTTACTAAAGCAAGGAAAACGAGACAGAACCAATTGGCATATGGATACAACGGCGATTTGAAAGGATGTTCTGCCATTGTTTTTTCGCCCCACGCTTTGCGGAAATTTTTCTGCGAATAGGCCAAGACAAACCATGCGACCATGCCTGGAAATACACTGGCACTGTAGATGTACAGGAATAACTTGGAATCGGGAATCAAGTAATTCAAAATAACGCCAAAGAGCAAGAATCCCAATGTAATCATAATGCCATGCTGCGGTACGCCTTTATCAGAAAGCTTGCCGAAGAATTTCGGGGCCTGCCCATTTTCTGCCAGCGTGTACAGCATACGTCCTGAACTGTAAATCCCACTGTTGCATCCGGAAAGCGCGGCCGTCAATACGACAAAGTTGATAATCCCAGCAGCGGAAGTAATGCCGACTTTAGCAAAGGTCGTAACAAAAGGACTGCCCATCATGCCTAACTGATCCCACGGGTAGAGCGTAATGACGATGAAAATTGCGCCAATGTAGAAAATCAGAATACGCCAAACAATATTTTTCGTAGCCTTGCGGAGCGTTTCCTTCGGATTCTGCGCTTCGCCGGCCGTAATCCCTACGAGCTCGACCCCTTGGAATGCTGCCGCGACGACGCACATAGCACTCAGCATACCGCCGATGCCATGCGGGAAAAAGCCGCCATGAGACCATAAATTAGAGAATCCCAGCGGCACGCCGCCGTTTCCAAAGCCAAACAAAATAACCATGGCACCGACAAAGAGCATGACTACGATAGTCGTAACTTTAATAATGGCAAACCAAAATTCAAATTCACCGTAGTACTTAACGGCTGCCATGTTGGCTAAGGTGACGATAATCATGCCGCCCATAGCAGATACCCACTGCGGCACGAGGGGAAACCAAAATTTCACATAAATCCCGACAGCCGTAACTTCCGAAAGGCCGACTGTTACCCACAAAAACCAATAACACCATGCTGTCAGATACCCTGCATAGGGGGAAATATATTTGTGTCCATATGTTGCAAAGGAACCGGTAACAGGTTCCAGATACAGCATTTCCCCCATAATCCGCATGATAAAGAACATGACCAGCCCAGCTAAGGCATAACACAGCAATACAGACGGGCCGGCAATATTAATCGTACTAGCTGACCCCATAAACAAACCGACACCAATCGTACCGCCTAACGCAATCATCTCGACATGACGAGGCTTGAGGCCTCGTTCCATTTTATTATTTTCCATAATATCCTCCCTATTGTTTGATTATTTTAACGTCACATTATATTGATTGTCTTTTAGTCGTTCCACGAGCTGTTCGACATGTTTTTCATTAGCTGTTTCCAATTCAAAGGATACGGCGGTATAGCCCATGCTGATGCCATGCTGACTGCGTTCGTGCGTGATAGAAAGAACGTTGGCATTGGATTCAGAAATAAGTGTCAATAATTTGACCAACGCTCCCGGCTGATCTGGAATGACCGTTTCAAAGAAGACTTTACGCCACGAACGCAGCAGACCGCTGTTGATGACGCGGGTCATGTTGTTGACATCGATGTTGCCGCCGCTGACAAGTGCTGCGACTTTTTTGTTGCGGATACCGGAAATCTTGCCGTTCATGAGGGCTGCCACCGGCACGGCACCTGCCCCTTCGGATACGGTTTTAACGCGTTCAATCAGCCAAAGGATCGCCCCTGCAATTTCCGTTTCATCGACAGTGACAATGTCATCGACATATTTCTTGCAGATTTCATAAGTCAAGTCGCCCGGGGTTTTAACGGTAATGCCATCTGCCAGGCTGGCTTTGCCGTTGACAGTCAAAATCTTCCCTTCTTCAATCGATTGTTTCATCGACGGCATGTTGGCTGCCTGTACGCCGATGACTTTTATCTTCGGATTGACATTTTTAGCTGCTACTGCCAGACCGGAAATGAGGCCGCCGCCGCCAATCGGTGCGACGATGACATCGACATCAGCCAACTGTTCGATGATTTCCAATGCAATCGTGCCTTGGCCGGCGATGACGAGCGGGTCATTAAACGGATGGACAAAGGTATAGCCGTGTTCCTTCGTCAATTCTACGGCTTTGGCTGCCGCTTCATCAAAGAAATCACCATGCAGAACAACATTGGCACCATAGCCGCGTGTGGCTGCTACTTTGGTCAACGGCGCATGTTTTGGCATGCAAATCGTCGATTGACAGCCATATACGCTGGCTGCCAAGGCAACGCCTTGGGCATGATTGCCGGCAGAAGCTGCAATGACCCCTTTTTCCCGTTCTTCCGGTGTCAGGGATGCGACTTTGTTATAGGCCCCTCTCAATTTGAAAGAACCAGTACGCTGTAAGTTTTCCAATTTGAGCCATACATCACAGCCTGCTAATTTGCTGACTGAATTGGTATAGGACAATCCTGTCTTCTGTGCGACTCCTTTCAACCGTTCCTGTGCTTCCTGAACCATTTGTAATGTAACTTGTTCCTTACTCATGCTGTACTCCTCCTTGTAATGTTATACATGAATGACACGAATCGTAAAAAAAGATGAATGCGACATACTGTGTGGTTATTATATTGCATTCCCTCGTTGCATCTTCACTATACCGTCTTTGTTGTCTACTGTCAATAGATTTATCAATTCATAATATTTTTATGATTTATTGCATGTTTTTCTAATTTTCGGTAAAAAATACGTTTATAATCACTATTTATATACAGTTTATTCAATAAAACGCAATATTTTAGCTTGCTTGTAATTTTATTTTGTATTTTTACAATGGACATTTTGTTTTGAGTAACGGATGTATGCTATTTTCGTACAATACATATCTACTATTACATTTTTAACATGCCGTAAAAGACAAGGTAATGAATACAGGTATACGCAAAACGAATGAAAAAGAGACGCCTGCATAAAAGATTGTTGATGCAGCCCCAAAAAGTTAGCTCCAGCAAAGCAACATAAGGGAATCACTACATGTTCTCTTCGTATGCACTGTCTCTTTTTACATGTCATGGGTTGTCAAAATGCAGCTTTTTTTCCATCGTATACGGCATATATATCTACTTTCACTATAGTAAGCATTTTTCAACGAACGTCCCATAAATTACAAAAGGGGCTTGTCGTTTAGCGACAGCCCCTAAATTTCATATACATTATGACATCGTTTTTACCTGTTCGTTTCTTTTTATTTTGGTTATAAGCTGTGTGATACAGTATATCACGGCTAGAATGCCAATACAGCCTCCGGCATAGCCGACATCTGCCACTGTGTAATTCGTCGTTACCCAGCCGCCAAACCAGGTTCCTGTCCCTATTCCCAAATTAAAGATACCGGAATACATAGACATGGCCACAGCATTGGCACGAATCGGCACACACTGCATGACTTCCGCCTGCAGCGTAACGTTAAACGCCATGGAAGCCATGCCCCACAAGACACAAGTAGCTAACACGATATAAAAATTTCCAGCGGCTGCTTGTAAGATCAGCAGCGGAATCGTCAATGAAATAAAACTAAAGCGGATGAACCGATAGCGGTAATGGTCGTAAAACATAGAAAACAAACAGCTGCCGATAAATCCGGATATCCCAAAAATGGTCAAAGTCATCGTAACCCAGGAATCAGACAAGTGCGCGACTTGCGATAAAAACGGTTCTATATAACTGTACCCGGTATAATACGCCGTAGACGTCAAAACAGTCAATACATAAATGCCTACGAGAACTGGATTTTTTAATAAACTCGGCAGTTCTGCAACAGAAAACGTAGCCTTGTTGGTAAGATGGGGAAATACAAAAAACAAATATATCATCGTCAGGAATGCCGCACCGGCAATCGTCATAAACGTCATGCGCCATCCCAAATACAGGCCAATCATTCGTCCCAGCGGCAGCCCAAAAATCATGGCAACAGACGTGCCGGTCGCTACCATGCTCAACGCTACAGACCGATGTTCTTTCGATACAAGCTGTACCGCCATCGGGGCTGCAATCGACCAAAAAATAGAATGAGCGCAGGCGACACAGATACGAGCGATGAGAAGCATGGAAAAAGTAATGGCAGCTCCTGACAGTATCTGGCCGATACAAAACAGCGTGATAGTCGCAATCAGCAGCTTTTTTAATTCAATTTTAGTAACAAGCAGCATTAAAGGCAAAGATAACACGGCAACCACCCAGGCATAGGCCGTAATCATAATCCCAGTGCCGGCCTCTGTCAGTTGAAACGCCTCGGAAATATCCGAAAGCAACCCGATAGGCATAAATTCAGACGTATTAAAAATAAACGCAGCTATTGTAATTCCCAAAACGGACACGTATTGCCGCAATGGAATTTTATTTTTTTGCATATACTATATCGCTATCCTTTCTTTCTATTTGGCAACGTTATTATAGTATACAATTTATGTATGCAGGTCAAGAAAAATACCTGTAAAAAAAGACTTTCAGCTCACGATTTGAGCCAAAAGCCTTTTTTTATAGAACTATCTTATTTCACCATTTTTATGATGCAGACTGCGTATCGTATGCGCACGTATCTCTTACATCATGCCAGGCATGCCGCCCATTCCCGGAGCAGCCGGTGCAGCCGGTGCAGCTGGTTCTGGTTTATCAGCTACCAATGTTTCTGTTGTCAGTACCAATGCAGCGATAGATGCAGCATTCTGGAGAGCAGAACGTGTAACTTTAGCCGGGTCAACAATACCAGCTTTTACCATGTCGGTGTATTCTTCTTTCAATGCATTGAAGCCAACGCCGTCTTCAGCAGCTTTGACTTTCGCTACGATAACGGAGCCTTCCAAGCCTGCGTTTTCAGCAATCTGACGGAGCGGAGCTTCGATAGCGCGTTTAACAAGGTTGATACCTGTCTGAACGTCGCCTTCTTCATTGAATTCATCCAAGGACGGAAGAATATCAATAAGCGTTGTGCCGCCGCCTGCTACGATACCTTCTTCAACAGCTGCGCGTGTAGCGTTGAGGGCATCTTCCAAACGATATTTTTTATCTTTCAATTCAACTTCCGTTGCTGCGCCAACTTCGATAACAGCTACGCCGCCGGACATTTTAGCCAAGCGTTCCTGTAATTTTTCTTTATCGAAATCAGAAGTAGTATCAGCAATCTGTGCTTTAATCTGAGCAACACGATCTTTGATGGCAGCCGGATCGCCGTGGCCTTCAACGATAGTGGTTTCGTCTTTCGTTACGCGAACCTGACGAGCTGTGCCGAGGTCTTCCATGGTAATGCTGTCCAATTTACGGCCAACATCTTCAGAAATAACCGTAGCACCTGTCAAAATAGCAATATCCTGGAGCATTGCTTTACGACGGTCGCCAAAGCCCGGAGCTTTAACTGCAACAGCTTTGAATGTGCCGCGAAGTTTGTTGACAACCAATGTTGCCAGTGCTTCCCCTTCTACATCTTCAGCGATGATGAGGAGTTCTTTACCAGCCTGAACTACTTTTTCAAGTACTGGGAGCATTTCCTGGATAGAAGCAATTTTACGGTCTGTTACGAGGATGTACGGTTCTGCCATAACAGCTTCCATTTTATCCGGATCTGTTACCATGTACGGGGAAATATAGCCGCGGTCAAACTGCATGCCTTCTACGACGGAAAGCTGTGTACCCATTGTTTTGGATTCTTCAACAGTAATAACGCCGTCTTTGCCGACTTTTTCCATAGCGTCAGCAATCAAGCCGCCAACTTCTTCATCGCCGGCAGAAATAGAAGCAACCTGTGCGATAGAAGCTTTATCAGAAACAGCGATAGAACGTTTTTTGATTTCTTCAACTAATTTAGCGACTGCTTTTTCAATGCCGCGTTTCAAAATCATCGGGTTAGCACCGGCAGCTACGTTGCGCATGCCTTCCTGAATCATAGCCTGAGCCAAGATCGTTGCTGTTGTCGTGCCGTCGCCAGCTACGTCGTTTGTTTTCGTTGCTACTTCTTTGACGAGCTGTGCACCCATGTTTTCAAACGGATCTTCCAATTCAATGTCACGAGCAATGGTTACACCATCGTTAGTGATAGTCGGTGCACCGAATTTTTTATCCAATACTACGTTGCGGCCTTTAGGTCCCAATGTAACTTTTACTGCATTAGCCAAAGCATCTACGCCTTTACCAAGAGCACGACGTGCGTCTTCGTTAAACAAAATCTGTTTTGCCATAATAGAACACTCTCCTGTATGTGAATATAATTACGTATTATTTATAAGTTAGATAATAGCCAAAATGTCGCGTTCGCTGACGATTAAATATTTAACGCCTTCGAATTTAACTTCTGTGCCGGCATATTTGGAGAAAATAATCTTGTCGCCAACTTTGACATCCAAAGCAACGCGTTTGCCGTCATCCTGCAATTTGCCCGGGCCTACAGCAACAACTTCGCCCTGGCTTGGTTTTTCTTTTGCTGTATCCGGCAAAAAGATACCACTGGCGGTTTTTTCTTCTTGTTCTAATACACGGATAACTACGCGATCTCCTAAGGGTTTTAACATTTTATATTCCTCCTCAATGATGATGCAATCTTTTTTATTTATTAGCACTCACTATGTATGAGTGCTAACTACAATATATATATTACCTACGAAAGGTAAAAAAGTCAATACTTTTGGCTTTATTTTCGTAGGCATTATTATTTTTTTTGTCTTTTTAGCTTTTCAGCACTGCTGATAACCGCTTCGGCTACGTCTTTTAACGACCTGCGGTTCTTCATGCTGTACTGCTGCAGTCGGTGATAGGCTTCATCTTCCGAAATATGATACAAGTCCATCAGATAGCCTTTGGCCCGTTCTACAACTTTGCGTATTTCCATCTTTTCATTCATTTCATTGAGCTGCTGTGCCACTTCCTGTTGCCGTTTAAACTGGGAAATAGCTATTTCAATGGCCGGAAACAGATTGACAGGGCTAATCGGCTTGACCAAATACCCCAATACGCCTGAATCCTTGGCTTTATTGACGACATCCTGCTGGCTGTATGCCGTCAACAGCAAAACCGGCGCTATTTGTTCATGCCCAATCATTTTAGCCGCATGAATACCGTCAAGACGCGGCATCTTGATATCCAGCAGGACAATATCCGGCTTTTCTTTCCGCACCAGTTCCAACGCTTCTACGCCGTCTGCAGCTTCTCCTACTACCGTATAGCCTGCTTCTTCCAACATTTCGCTTAAATCCATGCGAATAATAGATTCATCATCCCCGATTACTACACGATACCCCATTGATTTATCCCCTTTCTATTTGTGGAAACTGAATGATAACTTCTGTTCCTTTTGGTTTCGCATCTCTAAATGCCAATGTTCCTTTTAAATCTTTTTCAACCAACGTCCGTACAATCGCCAAGCCTAAATGCTTGCGTTTACCAGACTGTGCCGGCGCCGGCATATGACTCATGCCTATGCCGTTATCCCGTATGCAAAGCAGGCATTCGCCGCCGTCTTGCTGCACGCTGACAGACAGCGTACCTTCATGAAGTCCCTCAAATCCATGAATAATAGCATTGGTAATCAATTCATTCAGCACTAATGCCAGTGACGTGGCCGCATCAGAAGGCAGAAACATCGACTTGCCGCTGAACTGTATATCGACATGGCAGTCTGCGCTGACCATACTGTGCGTCAATAGTTCAAGCAATTTTTGGGCTACATCCGATATATCAATCGTTTCTTCATCATGATGCGACAAAATTTCATGAACCAAAGAAATACTCAAAATACGGTTGAGGCTTTCTTTCAGCACATTTTTTGCTTCTTCACTATCGGTTCGCCGCATCTGCATGCGCAGCAGACTGGCTATGGTCTGCAAATTATTCTTTACGCGATGGTGAATTTCCTTGATGACAGATGTTTTGATCATCAGTTCTTCTTCTTTTCGGTACAATTCCGTCCGTTCCGTCAACACAGCAATCACGCGATGGACCCTGCCCCGGCGCAGCAGCGGAATGACCCGCCGCGTAAATATGACATCACCGACTGTTACATTTCCAATAAACCCTTCCCGTGTAGCCAATGCCTGCTTGGCGCCTGTCAGATTATTTTGGCTGTTGTAAATATTAAATCCCGTTAAGGAGCCGGCATATCCCCGCATATGGAGAATGCTTTCGGCCATTTCATCGGCATAAATAATGACACCGTTGCAGTTAATCAGCACGACGCCGTCCTGTACGGACAAACGGCTGTACAACGCACGGCTGTCCTTGGTAATGGGAACCTGCAGCGCGAGAAATGCCGTTTCCGTCAAAATTTCCCGTGTAGCTTCTACCTTGCCGATAAAGGCAATGACGGCCATCGTTAAGCCGCCATTATCGACAAACGGATACGCAGACAACGGCTCAATGCGGCCGTAATCTACTTCTTTGCATCCTTGTACGAATTGACCGCTCTGCAGCACTTGTAAAGCAATCGGCTCTTCATAGCCGGCAAAAACTTTCCCCGGCACCATGGTCTGCTCTTTATTTTCAGCCTGCTGCAAAAAAGGCGAACAATGCGCAGCTAATACCAACGTATGCGGCTGTCGGCCCGGCACAAATACCAGCAGTTCCCGATGCGATAAATCACTGGCAAACTGCAGCAATTCTTCACTGTTTTTTAATATATGAATCTGAACATCAGATAAGGCACTCTGCGTGCGGCATATGGATTCCATGGAAGCCATTCGGTTTCACCTCTGCTTATTGTTGAGATGTAATTGCTAATGCCGGCTTGGCATTCAGCGTCAAATCAGCAAATCGTTCGTCCAACGCCATGTAATAGGCCCGGCAGCCAATCATAGCACCATTATCCGTACATAAAACAGGGGCCGGCCGATAAAAGGTATAGCCATGTTCCGCACAAGCTGTTTCCATAGCAGCAGACAAACCGCTGTTGGCTGATACACCGCCGGCAGCTACAATCGTTTTCATGCCGCAGTACTGCGCTGCATCCATGGTCTTTTCCACCAACGTTTCCACCACCGTCTTTTGGAAACTGGCTGCTACATCTTCGGCATGATAAGACTGGCCGCGCTGTTCCTGTGTATGCAAATAATTCAATACCGCTGATTTCAAGCCGCTGAAACTAAATTCAAAGTTGTGTTTTTCATGAAGTGCTTTCGGAAACGCAATCGCATCGGGATTGCCCTTTTTAGCCAACGCATCAATCTGCGGGCCTCCCGGATACGGATAGCCCATAACACGGGCAATTTTATCAAACGCTTCGCCAGCTGCATCGTCTCGTGTTTGTCCCAGCAGTGTAAATTGATTATACCCTTCAATTTTTACAAGCTGCGTATGGCCGCCGGAAACGACTAATGCCAAAAATGGCGGTTCTAATTCCGGATGGCTTAAAAAGTTGGCAAAAATATGTCCTTCCATATGATTGACGCCAACCAGCGGTTTGTCCAGAGCAAAACTAATAGCTTTGGCAGCTGCCACGCCGACTAAGAGCGCGCCAACCAGCCCTGGTCCATACGTAACGCCGATATGATCTATTTCCTGCAGCGTAAGGCCTGCCGTATCCAAGGCTTCTTTGATAATCGGCATTACGTATTCTATATGCTGGCGAGATGCGATTTCCGGCACGACGCCGCCAAACTTCCGATGAATCGGTACTTGTGTCGATATGATATTGGAAAGAATCTGCCGTCCGTCTTGCAACACGGCGGCTGATGTTTCATCACAGCTCGTTTCCAACGCTAAGGTATACATAATTCACTCATCCTTTTTACTTAATAACCCATTGATACTTTTCTTTTTTGCAATCCATGACATATGCGTCCTCAACAGGTTCAGAATAATATTTTTTTCGCACAGATACTACTTCATAACCCAATTTTCTATATAAAGCCAACGCCGGCATATTGGAAAACCGTACTTCCAAAAAAATATCCTTGCAGTCCCGATTCCATGCTTCTTCCATCAAAACACGCAGGAGAAGTTCTCCATAGCCTTGGCTGCGGTATTTTTTCAACAAAGCAATATTCGTGATTTGTCCCTCGTCCAACACATGCCATAATCCGGCATAGCCGGCAATCGTGCCCTGATCTTCCAGCACATAGTACATCGTCAACTCAATATGCGTCAATTCACGCTGAATAGACGGCAGAGACCAGGGAACAGAAAATGATTCCTGCTCTACGGCATAGATTCCTTCGGCATCTTCCGGACGCGCTTTGCGAACCGTTATAGGCATTTCTGTCCTCCATGCCGTTTTTCCCACAGCACTTCAGCTTCACTGCGCCGTTTGTAAGCCGGCGTCAGTGTCATGCAGTCATCCACATCCCCTGCACGCAGCCGCTTTTGAGCCGCTAATGCAACGCTGCCGGCACGAGGAATGCACATAGTCGGCGGAGCCATACGGAAAAGAGGTGCCTTTTCTGCGATTTCCTTTTTTCCCAACAATGCGCCGTCGCCGCAAAAAACAACAGGATTGCCCTGTGCTTCCAGTGTATTCAAAACATCTGTCAGCGGCGCAATATGAACATCTTCCAACTGCTGCAGTGCATCGCGCTGCCAGCGATAAGCAGCGGCATATACATTGCCCTTCTGTGCGTCAATCAATGGGCAAATGATGTCCGATACGCCGACAAAGTTCCACGCCAAGCTGGTCGGAGTTTCTACGCCAATAATGGGAATATTCCAAGCAAAGGCCAGCCCTTTGGCAGTAGCCAGCCCTATGCGAAGCCCTGTAAAGGAACCGGGTCCAATCGCAACGGCAATACCGTCAATCTTCGTTTTGGGTACAGACGCTTTATCCAACATATCCGCAATATGGGGCATTAATTGTTCCGAATGCGTCAATCGGGCCTGTATAGTCAGTTCTGCTTTCAATGTATCCTCATGCAGCAGGGCTACACTGGAAACCAAACTGGATGTTTCAATGGCTAACAGCATACTTTTCTACCTCTTTTTCTACATCATCCCACCGCGCATCATCCAATGCCATATGAAATACGCGGTCTGTAGGACTTGTTTTTTCTATCGTAATAATGGCGGCATCATTGGGAAGACGGTCTGGAAATTTTTCAGACCATTCAATCACCGTAACACCGCTTTGTAAATAATCATCAAACCCTAAATCATCTAACTCATACTCTTCTTCCAGCCGATAAAAATCAAAATGCTGCAGCGGAATGTCATGTTCATAATAATTCAAAATGGTAAACGTGGGACTGACAATCGTTTCCTGAATCCCCATTCCTTTGGCAATACCTTGAACAAAATGTGTCTTACCGGCTCCCAAATCCCCCTGCAAAGCCAGCACATCGCCTGGTTTCAATACACGGCCAATCATGCTGCCCAGGGCAATCGTATCTGTTTCTGAATGAGTTGCTATATCAATCATACTCTATCTCCTTACTGAAAGTGATTCCAACCTGTTTTCGGCAAAACCGTTTGTACACCATCATGCCGCAGAAGCACCTTTCCTTCACCCTTTTCAACGTGTCCAATACGGGTTACATACGGACATTGCTGCCGCAGCATTTCAAAATCAGCAGGCGCCATGGTGAAAATCAATTCATAATCTTCTCCTCCGTTAAAGACATAGGACCATATGCTTTTTCCCGTCTTTTCAGCCCATTGCTTCAATTCTTCGCTGCATGGAACAGCATCCCGGTCAATGATTAAGTCAGCCTGACTGGCCTGGGCAATTTCATTGGATTCACTGGCCAAGCCATCACTGATATCATTTAAACTATGCCCATGAAACTGCACTAATAAGCGGCCTAATGAAATTTGCGGTTCCGGCATCTGATGTGCTTTTTTTAACAATGGAAAACCGTCTGCTTCCTGCAGCAACACATCCAAGCCGCCAGCTGAGTCACCAATAGTATGGGATACGCCAATAACATCTCCCGGCTTAGCGCCGCTGCGGCAGATGGATTTTCCTGCCTCGATTTCCCCAAACGCCGCAACCGTAATTACCATGGATTCTTTTGCCATTACCGTATCACCGCCAATGATATTGACATGGTATCGCTGACAAATATCTTTAATGCCCGTATATAACGATTGTAAATCATCCATTTCCATTTGAGGCGCAATCGCCGTGGATAAGACAATATGAGTAGGAATGCCCCCCATTGCTGCAATATCACTCAAATTGGAAGCAACCGCCTTACAGCCTACTTCATACCAAGTCGCTGTTTTTCCAATGATAAAATGACTATTTTCTACCATCGTATCAATGACAGCAATCTGCTCCATTCCAGGCGTCGTTTTATACACAGCGCCATCATCCCCGATGCCTACAACAATAGAATCAGGATTAAAAATCGTATTCTTTTTTATCGCATCAATAAATCCAAATTCGCCAATGTCAGAAATTTTCATAGGTCTTTCTCCTTAATTAGACTTTAAATATGAATATATTTTAATAGAAATACGCAAAAAAGTAAAATTTTTCATCTTTATTTACAAAAAAACAGCTCATACAAAATGTATGAGCTGTCATGTGGTGACCCGGTAGGGATTCGAACCCTAGACCTACTGATTCGTAGTCAGTCACTCTATCCAGCTGAGCTACCGAGTCATGTGGGGGACTTGAGTCTCCATAAGGCTACTCAAACCCCTCTGCTTTTTTGGCAGGGGCAGAAGGAGTCGAACCCTCAACCAATGGTTTTGGAGACCACTACTCTACCAATTGAGCTATGCCCCTATAAAAATCAGCGGCTTCCTATCCTCCCAGGGGGCCTCCCCCCAAGTACTTTCGGCGTTTGTAGGCTTAACTGCTGTGTTCGGCATGGGAACAGGTGGATCCCTACAGCCATCGCCACTGAATTTTTCTTTTCAGGATTTCGTATCCTGACAACTGCATAAAAAGTTTTCTTTCCCTTAACTACCCTCTCTATTCCTTCTCTGCTTAAGTCAAGTCCTCGGTCTATTAGTACCGGTCCGCTCCACACATCACTGTGCTTCCACTCCCGGCCTATCTACCATGTCGTCTTCATGGGACCTTACTTATTGCTAATGAGAAACCTCATCTTTAGGCTGGTTTCACGCTTAGATGCTTTCAGCGTTTATCCGTCCCGGACGTAGCTACCCAGCTGCACAACTGGCGTCATGACTGGTACACCATTGGTCCGTCCACTCCGGTCCTCTCGTACTAGGAGCAGCCCCTTTCAAGTTTCTTCCGCCCGCGATGGATAGGGACCGAACTGTCTCACGACGTTCTGAACCCAGCTCGCGTACCACTTTAATGGGCGAACAGCCCAACCCTTGGGACCTACTTCAGCCCCAGGATGTGATGAGCCGACATCGAGGTGCCAAACCTCCCCGTCGATATGGACTCTTGGGAGAGATTAGCCTGTTATCCCCAGGGTAGCTTTTATCCGTTGAGCGATGGCCCTTCCACTCGGTACCACCGGATCACTAAGCCCGACTTTCGTCCCTGCTCGACCTGTCCGTCTCGCAGTCAAGCTCCCTTCTGCCTTTGCACTCTTCGAATGGTTTCCGTCCATTCTGAGGGAACCTTTGGGCGCCTCCGTTGCTCTTTCGGAGGCGACCGCCCCAGTCAAACTGCCCGCCTGAGACTGTCCGCACGCTCGTTGCGCGTCTCGTTAGAATTCCAATAAAACAAGGTTGGTATCCCACCATTGACTCCGGAAACACTGGCGTGCTTCCTTCGCAGTCTCCCAACTATCCTGTACATCTCTTACCGGAATCCAATCTCAGGTTACAGTAAAGCTCCATGGGGTCTTTCTGTCCAGTCGCGGGTAACCTGCATCTTCACAGGTACTTCAATTTCACCGGGTCCCTCGTTGAGACAGTGCCCAAATCGTTACACCTTTCGTGCGGGTCGGAACTTACCCGACAAGGAATTTCGCTACCTTAGGACCGTTATAGTTACGGCCGCCGTTTACTGGGGCTTCAATTCGCTGCTTCGCCTTACGGCTAACACTTCCTCTTAACCTTCCAGCACCGGGCAGGTGTCAGCATCTATACATCAGCTTTCGCTTTAGCAGACGCCTGTGTTTGTGGTAAACAGTCGCTTGGGCCTCTCTTCTGCCGCCTATTCCTGCTCTGTCCGTTTCTGGACTTCACATACTCTAGGCTATCCTTTTCCCGAAGTTACGGATACATTTTGCCGAGTTCCTTAACGAGGGTTTTCCCGCGCACCTTAGAATTCTCTTCCTGCCTACCTGTGTCGGTTTCGGTACGGGTGCCTGATGTCTCACTAGAAGCTTTTCTCGACAGTTTAGTTCCGACCCCTTCGCTTCTATTTCTAGAAGCTCCCCATCACATCTCGGCTTTCAGTATGACGGATTTGCCTATCATACCACCTACCTGCTTGGACGTGCTCTTCCATTCGCACGCGCGTCTTCCTTCCTGTGTCACTCCTTCGCTCAAGCAACATCAGCCAGTACAGGAATTTCAACCTGTTGTCCATCTCCTACGCGTCTCCGCCTCGGATTAGGTCCCGACTTACCCTGGGGCGACGATCGTTGCCCAGGAACCCTTAGGCTTTCGGTGGAAGGGATTCTCACCCTTCTTTTCGCTACTCATACCGGCATTCTCTCTTCCTGCCTGTCCACCTGTCCTTCCGGTCAGGCTTCTCCCATGCAGGAACGCTCCCCTACCCAATTAGCATCGCTAATTGCCAAAGCTTCGGTTCCGTACTTTAGCCCCGGTCATTTTCGGCGCAGAGTCTCTCGACCAGTGAGCTATTACGCACTCTTTTAATGGTGGCTGCTTCTGAGCCAACATCCTGGTTGTTTTCGAAATTCCACATCCTTCGCCACTTAGTACGGCATTGGGGACCTTAGCTGTTGGTCTGGGCTGTTTCCCTCTTGACTACGGGCCTTATTACTCGCAGTCTGACTCCCATGTATAAGTACAGCCATTCGCAGTTTGATTAGGTTCAGTATCCGGATAGGACCCTACCCCGTTCAGTGCTCTACCGCCTGTACTCTCTACCATGAGGCTAGCCCTAAAGCTATTTCGGGGAGAACCAGCTATCTCCACGTTCGATTGGCATTTCACCCCTACCCACATCTCATCCAAAAGCTTTTCAACGCTCACTGGTTCGGTCCTCCACACATTTTTACCTGTGCTTCAACCTGGACATGGGTAGATCACTGTGGTTTCGGGTCTACTCCATCCAACTCATCGCCCTGTTCAGACTCGCTTTCGCTTCGGCTCCGCGTTTCCCGCTTAACCTCGCTGGATGAAGTAACTCGCCGGTTCATTCTTCAATAGGCACGCCGTCGCACATCTAAAGTGCTTCGACTGCTTGTAGACATACGGTTTCAGGTTCTCTTTCATTCCCCTCCCGGGGTTCTTTTCACCTTTCCCTCACGGTACTATGCGCTATCGGTCCATATCAGTGTTTCGCCTTGGAGGGTGGTCCCCCCTGCTTCCCACAAGGTTCCTCGTGCCCCGTGGTACTCTGGATCCAGTCCCATGCTCTTCCTTGCGCTTACCGGGCTCTCACCGTCTCTGGCTGGGTTTCCCAACTCATTCGGCTTCGTCCGAGCATTTGTTGACTGTCCGCAACCCCGGCCTGGTTTCCCAGTCCGGTTTGGGCTCTGCCCCGTTCGCTCGCCGCTACTTGGGGTATCTCTCTTGATTCCTTTTCCTCCGGCTACTTAGATGTTTCAGTTCACCGGGTGCCCTTCCTCTTACGAGGATGACGTGACTGCTCACGCCGGGTTTCCCCATTCGGAAATCTGCGGGTCAATGGTTACTTGCACCTCACCGCAGCTTATCGCAGCTTATCGCGTCCTTCGTCGGCTGATATGGCCAAGGCATCCGCCGTACGCCCTTACTTACTTGACTTTCGTCTTAGGTTCGTAATTGCTTACGTCCTCACCTTTTTTAGAATATCTAGGTTCGTTAAGTTCTTCTTTTCTTTTGAAAAGAGGTTTATTTCTACTTTTTATGCAGTTGTCAAGGTACGATTGAGAGATGACCTCTCAAAACTAAACAATGTAAGTATCTTCGCCATAGTGCCGACCTAAAGATTTGTCATTAGCCTTTACCTGTCTGGTTTTCTAACCACTAACAGCTAACTGCTAATCACTAAATTCCCTAGAAAGGAGGTGATCCAGCCGCACCTTCCGATACGGCTACCTTGTTACGACTTCACCCCAATCATCGCCCCCACCTTCGACGGCTGGCTCCTTGCGGTTACCTCACCGGCTTCGGGTGTGAATGACTTTCGTGGTGTGACGGGCGGTGTGTACAAGGCCCGGGAACGTATTCACCGCAGTATGCTGACCTGCGATTACTAGCGATTCCTGCTTCATGCAGGCGGGTTGCAGCCTGCAATCCGAACTGAGACTCTGTTTTTGGGGTTTGCTCCGGATCGCTCCTTCGCTTCCCTCTATTTAGAGCCATTGTAGTACGTGTGTAGCCCAAGCCATAAGGGGCATGATGACTTGACGTCATCCCCGCCTTCCTCCGCATTGTCTGCGGCAGTCTCTCCTGAGTTCCCATCATCACATGCTGGCAACAGAAGATAGGGGTTGCGCTCGTTGCGGGACTTAACCCAACATCTCACGACACGAGCTGA
>CAVKEA010000036.1:0-26888 GCA_963655305.1 bacterium | reverse complement strand
ATAGCATACGAAGATTAAAACAAAATTAAAATACGATTAGAATTAGATTAAAATTGGACGAGTATGTATTGAATGACGACACCTTCTTTTTTTCGTATGTTTTTAAATTTACACTTGACAAAATCCAACTCGTTGGGTAATATAATAGCATATCAAGTGTAAATTACCAAACATACAAGGAGGGGAATATATGATACGATTAGGAGAGGTCGCCGAGATTGTATCCGGTTGTAATGTCGTGCGGCTGTCTGAAGCGGAGCAGGATCGGAAATATTCTAATGATGATTTCGAACATGATTTCTATCGGATGAAACTGGCTGCGCCGACAAATGACATTATATATCGTCAGTCTATATCCGACCGTAACATGTCGGCAACGATTATTTCCGATGAAAATAAAGACAAATGTATTAGCCAAGTGTTTTCCATTATGAAGGTCGATACCCAAAAGGTAAATCTTTGGTATCTCTGTTACCTTCTCAATGAATCAACTGAAATTGCCCGTCAGTGCTGCTTTTTTTTGCAAGGCTCAGTGATTTGGCGTTTATCCGCCCAGCAGCTGAAACAAATAGAAATTCCCGTTTTATCGATGCAAGAACAGGAGAAACTGGGGCGATTGTATGTGACGGCTTTGTATCAATATGAGTTGGAAGTGGCAAAAGCAAAAATGAAACTGCAGGGCATCCGCCGGATGCTGCACGATCAGGAACAGCAGTAAAGGAGAGAAATGTTATGAATAACGAAGAAAAGAACCTTGAACAAGTCTTGTGGGATTCGGCCAATGTTATGCGCCAGACGATGGGCGCGGCTGATTATATGGATTATGCCTTGGGACTTATTTTTTATAAACATTTATCCGATAAGACCTTGGAAGCCGCGACAAACGCCTTGGTTGATGCCGGCGAAGTAGAAGAAAGTGATGTCGCTACGGAAGCACTGTGCCAGGCAGTGTATCAGGCGTATTATGATAATCCCGATTTTCATGCGGACTTGTTGAGTACTATGGATATGGACTATGCGATTCAGCCGAAGTTTACATTTACGGCTTTTGTTGCGGACATCGAGGCAGGAAAATTTCAGCTTGAAGATCTGAATCAGGCGTTCCGTGACTTAGAACAGTCCAATGCCAAGCTGCTGGAACACCTTTTTGATGATGTGGATCTGCATTCGACCAAATTGGGCTCGACGCCGCAGAAACGAAATGACTTGATTGCTGATGTCATGACAGCCTTAGCGCCGCTCAACTTGGACAGCCACAGCGGTGATGTTCTCGGCAATGCCTATGAATATTTGATTAGCAACTTTGCGTCTGATATGGGGCAGAAAGCCGGTGAATTCTATACGCCGCAGTCCGTTTCGACGCTCTTGACGCGCGTAGTTACAGCGGGACAGGAAGATAAGCAAAACTTTACGGCCTATGACCCGGCCATGGGTTCCGGTTCGCTGTTGCTCAACGTCCGCAAGTACATGAAAGATGCGGACTCGGTGGAATACTACGGCCAAGAAATCAAAACCTCAACATATAACTTGGCTCGCATGAATATGATTCTTCATGGTGTGTCTGCTACAAAACAACATCTGCGCAATGCTGATACCCTCGATAAAGACTGGCCGGCCGATGAAGTAACGGACTTTGATAGCGTCATGATGAATCCGCCGTATTCGCTAAAATGGAGTGCTGACAAGAACTTTTTGCAAGATCCTCGTTTTTCTGATTACGGCGTACTGGCTCCCAAATCGAAAGCGGACTATGCCTTTCTCCTGCACGGGCTTTATCATTTGAAAGCGACAGGCACGATGGGCATTGTCTTGCCTCATGGCGTCCTTTTCCGCGGTGCGGCTGAAGGTAAAATTCGCCGGAAATTACTGGAAAAAGGGATGATTTACGCCGTTATCGGTTTGCCAGCAGGTATATTCTATTCGACGGGTATTCCGACCATCATCATGGTGCTTAAAAAAGACCGTCCCGGCCGGGATGTCCTGTTCATCGACGGCAGCAAAGAATTTGTCAAAGGAAAACCGCAGAATATACTGACACCTGCGAACATCGGCCGCTTGTTCCAAGCCTATCAAGACCGCAAGGACGAAGACAAATTCTGCCATGTCGCTTCGTTTGAGGAAATTGCGGATAACGATTTCAACCTGAATATCCCTCGCTACGTCGATACCTTTGAACCGGAACCGGACATCGATTTGGGAAAACTCAATGCGGACATGGCTGCGACCAATGAAGAAATCAAGCGCAATGAAAGTGAGTTATTAGCCATGATGCAAGAACTGACTACGACAGATGCCAAGAAAGCCAAAGATTTACAGGACTTCCTGAAGCTCTTGATGTGAGGTAAGGCCGATGAAAAAAGAAATAAAGAAAGTCCCAACGATACGCTTCAAAGGGTTTACGGATGATTGGGAACAGCGTAAGTTATCAGAAATTACATCAAAAATTGGCAGTGGAAAAACTCCGCTTGGAGGTGCCAAAACTTATAAAGAAGAAGGAATCCCTTTAATTAGATCGCAAAATATTAATAATGATAGAGTTAATTTATCTGATGTTGTATATATTGATGTAGATACTGATGAATTAATGAGCAATTCCAAAGTACATAAAAATGATATTTTGCTGAATATTACAGGTGCTTCAATAGGTAGAAGTGCTGTGTATACATTTACAGGTAAGGCAAATGTTAATCAGCATGTTTGTATCATTAGAACTATTAAAGGATATGATGCAAAATTTATACAGATGAATCTAGCTTCTGACCAAGGGCAAAATAAGATTGATGAAAGTCAAGCAGGAGGAGCCCGCCAAGGATTGAATTTTGAACAGATTGGAAAACTGTCTTTTGCTTTTCCACCAATAGAAGAACAAAAAGCAATCGGTGTATTTTTAGCGTCAATCGACGCCCTTATTACCCTTCATCAGCGTAAGCTGAAGCAGTTGCAGACATTGAAGAAATACTTTCTGCAAAACATGTTTCCTGCCAAAGAAGAAAAAGTCCCGGCCATTCGCTTCAAGGGCTTTACGGGCGATTGGGAACAGCGTAAGCTTATTGAATTGTTAGATCAATCAATTACTGATGGCCCGCATGAAACTCCTGTTCTTGTGGAGACTGGTATTCCATTCATTTCTGCAGATGCAATTGTAGATAACAAAATAGACTTCTCAAGAAAACGTGGATATATCACGGAAGAATATGATTTTCAATGTTGTAAAAAATATAAACCCGAGTTATATGATGTGTATTTAGTAAAATCTGGTTCCACTGTCGGCAAGGTAGCGATTGTCGAAACAATGCGTCGTTTCAATATTTGGTCACCTTTAGCTGCTATGCGTTGTAAGGATAAAAGCGCCCCTTACTTTCTTTATGTGCTATTACAAACAAAGAAAAATCAGATGCAAGTTAAGGATAAGGCTTCTAATGGAACCCAACCTAATTTAAGCATGCGAGAACTGGAACAATTTGATGTTATAGTACCTAATTTAAGGGATGAACAAATAAAAATTGGTAAGTTTTTTAGAAGTCTCGATGACCTTATTACCCTTCATCAGCGTAAGATTGACCAGTTACAGTCTCTCAAAAAATTCATGCTTCAAAACCTATTTAGCTAAAGGAGATGACGCTTATGACGGTTTTTGAATCAGAAGCCAGTATTGAACATAAACTCATTCAGCAGCTTACGCAAGGAAAATCGCAGTGGACGTTTCGTGAGGATTTGCATACCTTTGCTGACTTGTGGCAGAATTTTCGCCATATTTTGGTACAGCACAATAAAGAGATTTTTGATGACCATCCTCTGACAGACAACGAATTTCAGCAGGTACAGAATCAGCTGCGTTTTCCGACCTTTTATGATGCGGCCAAGTGGCTTATGGGAGAAAACGGCATCGTCCGTGTCAGTATCCAACGAGAAGATGCATCCCTTGGGACCGTTTATCCTGTCGTCTTCAAACGGGCCGATATTACCGGCGGCTCGTCGGTTTATGAAGTTGTCCATCAAGTCGATTTTCCGCGGATGGAAACCATGAACCGCGACCGCCGCGGCGACGTGACGCTCCTAATCAATGGCATGCCTATGATTCAAATAGAGCTGAAGAATCGCAATCATCCCTATCGGGAAGCGTTCAATCAGATTAAAAAATACCTCAAAGAAGGAGCGTTTCGTGATATTTTCTCGACGCTGCAGATGTTTGTCGTTTCCAATGCGGCGGATACTCGCTATATTGCTACAGCTGCCGAAAGTGAGCTGAATGAAAAGTTCCTTTCAGCTTGGCTCGATGACAACAATCAACCTGTAACAGACTATATTGCCTTTGCCAAGGCTGTCCTTTCTATCCCGGCAGCGCATCGCATGGTGTCTCAGTATACCGTCCTCGACAGTGAACGAAAAGCTATCATCATGCTGCGCCCCTATCAGATTCATGCTGTCGAAGCGATCCACGACGCCGTCAATCCCTATACAGGCGACGGCAGGAAGTCCGGCTATATTTGGCATACGACAGGTTCCGGCAAGACGCTGACGTCTTATAAAGCGGCACATTATTTGACGCAACTTCCCAGCGTAAAGAAAGTCGTCTTTATTGTCGACCGCCGTGATTTGGACAATCAGACAACAGGTTCTTTTCAGGCATATGCTGCGTATGATACGATTGACGTCAGCGAAACGGATACGAGTCATGATTTGGTCAAAAAATTGAAATCAGACAAGGGCGATGTGTTGGTGACGACCATTCAAAAATTACAGAACGTTATGCGCCGCTATCCGAAGGGTACGAAAGAATACGAAAAGCTGCATATCCTGCGGCCTGTCTTCGTTGTCGATGAATGTCACCGTGCTGTGTCCCCTATGGCACAGCATCTGCTCAACCAATATTTTACCAAGCCGTTGTGGTATGGATTTACAGGGACTCCGATTTTTAGTGAAGATGCCAAAGACAGCCCAGGAGACCTGCCGGCGACGACAGAAGAACAATACGGACAATGTCTAAACAAGTACACTATCAAGGAAGCACTGCACGACGGAGCTGTCTTGGGATTTCAAGTAGAATACCATAATACGTTTGATATGAAAAAATTAGCCGCTGAAAACGGCGTGGCTTGGAAAGAAGAGGAAGACGACTATCAGCTGGAAACAGCACTGCAGAAGCAAGGCATCCTCGATGCAGCGTATGAAGAAGAACAGCATATGCTGCAGGTTGTCGATTTTATTATTAATAAGGCTGGCAGCAAGCTGGGTCTGAATCGGGGGAAAGGCAATACCTATACGGCTATTTTGACGACGAGCTCTATCAAACAGGCCCAGCGATATTACCAACTGTTCAAGCAGGTAAAAGCAGGCAAGGTGCCATCTGTCACCATTCACGAAGATATCCGGCGTCAGCTCTCGGATTTTCCTAAAGTTGCCATTACCTATTCTGTAGGCGAAAACGGCGACAAGGATTCGTTCAACCAGGACCGGATGAAAGAATCCATGCAGGACTATAATGCCATGTTCGGCACGCAGTACACGATGGAACAGCTCGGTGCTTACAACGGTAATATCAACGACCGGTTGGCCCGCAAGAAAAAGATGTATCAAGTCCGGGAGGCTCAAGTCGATATCGTCATCGTTGTTGACCGCTTGCTGACGGGGTTTGATGCGCCGTCCCTTTCGACGCTCTTTATTGACCGCAAGCCTATGCGTTCGTATAGCATTATTCAGGCATTTTCTAGAACGAACCGCCTCTATGATAATCAAAAACGTTTTGGTCAAATCGTTATCTTCCAAATGCCGGCCCATTTTAAACGGGCTGTCGATGACGCCATGCGGCTCTATTCCAGCGGCGGCGGCAACTATGTGCAGGCGCCAGCTTGGGAAGATGCGGAAGCGCGGTTTAAGAAAGCGATTCAGATATTGCGGCAAATTGCGCCGACACCGGAAGCCGTCGACACGATGAGCCGAGCTGAAAAACTCCGTTTCCTGAAAGCGTATCGGGCGTTTGATGATGCCTATTCCGATATACAGGTTTATTCGCCGTATCAGGTCAGAGAACAGCAGAAATCGTATCTCATCGATGCTCCGACTATCGAAGCCTACAGCGGTAAATTCAATAACGTCAAAGAAGAATTCAAAAAAGAAACTGATAGGGATGATTTCGAAGTCAACTTGGCTATTGATTACGATTTGCGCTGTTACCATGTAGATCAGATCGATGAGGACTATATCCTGCGGCTCATGGAAGCTACCCGTTCGGACGAATCGGCCATGATTATTGAAGATACGGGCAAAAATAAGCAAATCATCCAAGAAATCGATGAAGAAATCACTCGTTTCCGCAAGACAAACCCCGTGCGGGCGGATATCTTGGAAAGCATTTGGAAAGACTATCAGGACAATCCGTCGCACTTCGTAAACCGTAATTTTGTCGATGTTCTCAACATACGAATCAATAATAGGATACAGCAAATCATCAAAGACTTTGCTGCCGAATGGTGCGTTAGTCCCGAAGCCTTGGCCTTTTTCATCGAAACGTATGACGTACATAAAGACCTGGGTGACAAACAGGACAATCAAGATGCCTTGAAGAAATATGCCAACAATAAAGAATACCGGAAAATGCATCCCGACATTGGCCTTAAATACTGGCGTTCATTGTTGGCGGCTATTCGGGAACTCTATGTACAGAAACTACAGAAATTACTAGATCGGGCATGATTTAAATACTCTTTTGATGCTATTAGTTTCTGTTTTTCTTATCATGTTGACGAAAGATTGGGTAAATCGGGAATACGCTCAACGTTGTCGTGTAAAAAAAGAAAGTGATACCATGGACGCGGCAGAAGTTGGCACTTAGTATATGAAATGATATAATATATCATTATTGTGCAAAAGTGAGGGTAAAAGATGGTGAGTGTTGTAAAATCGTTGTTTTATTTTATCTTGGCCGGCGTTTTTGAAATTGGCGGCGGGTATATGATTTGGCTTTGGCTGCGCGATGGAAAAACTTGGTGGTATGGTGTACTCGGTGCTGTTATTTTAATTTTTTATGGAATCATACCTACACTGCAGCCGGAAAGTGCTAATTTTGGCAAAGTATATGCGGCATACGGCGGTATTTTTATTGTTTTATCCATTCTTTGGGGATGGAAAATAGATCATGTTGCACCCGATTTTTATGACATGGTCGGTGGTATAGTAGCATTGGTCGGTGTAGCGATTATCATGTATGCGCCGCGGAGTTGATTGTGAAATGAACCGTATAGGGCTGTAACAAAATGAGAAATTTTTAGCTCGTTTTGTTACAGCCCTTTTACGATACAAGTTTACGTGCATAGCTTACAGCATTACAATTCAGTTTCTTCAAACTGTAACATCAAAATTAAAAATTTTTAAAGGAAAAAGCATAATAGTAAAACGTATTATGTTGCAACATCCTATTTTGACTGCATGAAAGAATGGGGTGATGTATTTTAACTACGCTTCTTTTTTGCTATAATAGAACGGTCTTTATATATCATATATTGTATTTAGTTTGAAATGAGGTGCTTTTGTGTCTGAAAAAAATCTTGCTGTGGAAGCATTCAGTTCTCGTTTGGGGTTTATCCTGGTCAGTGCCGGCTGTGCGATTGGCATCGGGAATGTCTGGAAGTTTCCGTATCTTTGCGGCCAGTTTGGCGGGGCTGCTTTTATTTTGATTTATTTGCTGTTCCTCTTGATTATGGGGATTCCTGTCATGGTCTGTGAATTTGCGATTGGCAGAGGCAGCCGCTGCAGCGCGGCCAAGAGTTTTGATGTCCTCGAACCGGCCGGCAGCCGCTGGCATCGCTTCAAAGGAATCAGTATAGTAGGCTGTTATATGTTGATGATGTATTATACGACAGTCACGGGTTGGATGCTCTATTATTGCTGGCTTCATTTGAATGGAACATTTGTCGAAGCCTCCACCCAGTTTATTGGCACGACCTTTAGTACGATGCTGAAAGAGCCGACGACGATGCTTTTCTGGACAGTCGTTACTTGTATTTTGGGTTTTGGTGTTTGTTATTTCGGTATTCAAAAAGGCGTGGAACGGATTACCAAATGGATGATGACTGCCTTGCTGCTCTTGATGATTATTTTGGCTGTCCATTCCTTGTTCTTGGATGGTGCTGAAATGGGGATTGCCTTCTACTTGGTTCCCAACTGGGAAATGATCAACACACTGGGCTGGGGCAATGTCATTTATGCTGCTATGAGCCAGGCTTTCTTCACGCTGTCCATTGGGATTGGTGCCATGTTGATTTTTGGGGCGTATTTGCCGCACGGCCGCAGTCTTTTTGGTGAAGCGACGACGATTACGGCGCTGGATACGTTTGTGGCGCTGATGGCGGGTTTCATCATTATTCCGGCCTGCTTTGCCTATGGCATTCAGCCCGATGCCGGCCCGTCTTTGATTTTCTTGACGATTCCCAATTTGTTTACGATGATGCCCGGCGGTCGTTTTTGGGGCATGCTTTTCTTTATTTTTCTGTCCTTTGCCGCCTTATCGACCGTTATTGCTGTTTTTGAAAACATCATCGCCTTTGGCATGGATCTCTATGGATGGAGCCGCAAACGGAGTGTCATCATCAATGGTGTTCTCATCATTATCTTGAGCATTCCCTGCGTGCTGGGCTTCAATCTGTGGAGTGGCTTTCAGCCGTTGGGCCCGGGGAGCGGCGTGCTGGATTTGGAAGATTTCATCGTTTCCAACAACTTGCTGCCGCTGGGCAGTTTGGCCTTTGTCCTGTTTTGTGTCAAGAAAAATGGCTGGGGTTGGCAGCATTTCCTGAGCGAAGCCAATGATGGGAAAGGACGAAATCTGCCGTCGTCCCTGCGCGGCTATTTGCTGTATATACTGCCGCTGCTGATTATTACCATTTATATCAAAGGCTATTATGATATGTTCGTCAAACAAGGAACGACGATGCTGACCGTTTGGTTCTGCCTGGCCGGTATTTTCCTGGCATTTATTTTCTACACGGCTGCCGGCGGGAAAGATCGCCAGAAGTAATGTATCACCGTATTCAACAATACACAAAGAAACAGTGCCTCCTCTTCGTTGGATTTTTCAATCTGACGGATGGGAGGCATTGTACTTCTTTTTTTAGGCAAACTCGTTTATAATAAAAATGATTTGGATATATACGAGGAGGATATGGCATGGTTAGGGCATTGTTGCTGTTGTATATACTTTGGGGATTCAACTGGGTCGTCATGAAAGAGGCCAATCTCTTTTTTCCGCCGATTGCATTTTCCTGCTATCGGTTTTTGCTGGGAGCAGCGGTGCTGTTGGCATTTTCGGCATGGTGCCGTATTCCGCTGCCGCCGCGGCGATATTGGCCGTGGATTGTTATTACGGGTATCCTGCAGATTGCTGTCAATAATGCGGCCATTCAGGTCGGCATGCAGTCGCTTGGCGCCGGACTGGCGGCTGTCGTCAACTACAGCATGCCTGTATGGATGAGCGTGATGGCCTATTTCTTTTTGCATGAAAAGCTGACGAAGCGCAAAATCATCGGCATTGCCCTCAGCATGCTGGGTATGTGCGTATTGATGAAGGTGGATACTGTTGGCGATGTCACGGGGATTTTGCTGACTGCCGGCGGAGCCGCCGCCTGGGCAGCGGCCGGCATTATTGTCAAGCGTCAAAATGCGGTCATGCAGCGGCAGGGACAGGGAAATGACTGCACGATGATTCAGTATACGACTTGGCAGATTACGGCCGGTGCGGCTGCGCTGCTGTTGTATATGCTGTGTTTTGAACAGGGGACGATTGTTTGGAATACGACGTCTGTTGCCTGCTGGGTATACAGCGGCGTACTGGCATCTGCCGTGTCGTTTTTCTTATGGAATTATATTTTGACGCATATGGAAGCAAGCAAAGCCGGCGTGGCGTCGCTGGGCGTGCCGGTTGTCGGTGTCATTTGCGGGATTGTATGCATGGGTGAAACGATGTATTGGCATACTGCGCTGGGAATGGTCTTGATTCTGGCAGGAATTTTGCTGATTGTGGCGCAGGGTGCCGTATGGCAGAAAAAATGAAATCGTACCCCAGGTTGTAAACGTCCTGGGGTGTTGTTATAATAAGGGCAATTCGAGGGAATGAACTAAAAGAAGGGTGGAATCATACATGGAATGTGTAGTATTGCTTAGCGGCGGTGTCGATTCGACGACATGCCTGGCAATGGCGGTTGAAAAGTACGGCAAAGAAAATGTTTTGGCGCTGACGGCGTATTATGGGCAGAAGCATGCCAAAGAACTGGAAGCAGCCCGCAAGGTAGCGGCGTTTTATGGTGTTGCACAGCAGGAAACGAATTTATCGCAGGCCTTTTCGCTTAGTGACTGCCCGCTGCTGCAGGGGAGCACGCAGCAGATCGAGCATGAATCCTATGCTAAGCAGCTGGCTGAGATGGGCGGCCAGGGAACGATTGCGACGTATGTGCCGTTTCGCAACGGACTGTTTTTGTCGTATGCAGCGGCTGTAGCTATCAGTGTAGGTGCCAGTGTTATTTATTACGGGGCCCATGCAGACGATGCGGCCGGCAGAGCCTATCCGGACTGTACGCCGGAGTTTGAAACCGCAATGAACACGGCCATTTATGAAGGATCTGGCAGAACCTGCCATTTGGAAGCACCGCTCCTGGCCTGGAATAAGGCCGGTGTAGTCAAAGAAGGGCTGCGTCTGCATGTGCCGTATGAATTGACGTGGAGCTGCTATGAAGGCGGCGATACCCCTTGCGGTACGTGCGGCACCTGCATCGACAGGGCCAAAGCGTTTGCTGCCAATGGCGTCAAAGATCCGGCATTATAACATACTAGTTTTGTGAGGTGATGCAGGTGAAAAAATCGATTCGTGCTCGTTTGGCAGTCGCTGTACTGACGGCGGTACTGGCGTTTGGCATAGGACAAGCCGGTCAGGCTGCAGCAGAAAAGGATGATTTTTATCAGGCTGTCAATCAAAAGACATTGGAAACGAAAGAAATTGACCCGACGGAAGTCAGCTGGTCTTGGTTTCAGGAACAGAGCTTAAAAAACACGAAGCAGCTGGAAAAAGACGTACAGCGCATAGCTGCCAAAGCAGGAACCTATGACAAAGGGACGTCGGAGCAAAAAATAGCGGACTTGTATTTGTGCGCTATGGATACCAAGACGCGCAATGCGTCGTCCCGATCTCAACTGAAAGAGATGCTGCAGCCGATTCAAACGGCTAAGACGACAGCGGAATTGACCCAGGCATTATGCGATTTCAAAGAAAAGTACGGAGAAGGGCTTCTGGTAGATTATAGTACCGACCGCAAGCCGACAGAACCCAAATATATCAGCCGGGTTTCTGTAGATGACACGATTCTTACTAAATATGATTTGCAAAAAGAACCGGAAACAGGGCTGTGGGAAGCCTATAAGACGTATATTGCCGATGTACTGATGGAAAGCGGTGCCGACGCTCAAACAGCGAAAACACAGGCAGCAGCTATTTTGGCGATGGAACAAACCTGGGCGCCGTCAATGATAGACAGCGAAAAGCTGAATGATGCGGCTGTATATAACCAAGTAGTACCGCGCAAAGACGTAGAAGCGCTGATGCCGCACATCGGTGGGAAAAAGCTGATGGCCGCGTGGGGCTTGGACAAAGAAAAAGAAGTGTTATTTTTTGAAGCGCCGTATCTAAAAGCGGTAGACAGTGTATATACGCAGGAAAATCTGCCGCTGCTGAAAAGTTATTTGACGTTTCGCGTGATGAACCGATATGCGCCGTATGCAGACATCAAGCTGCGGGACATGGCGCGGGCATTTACGATGAAGCGGTATGGCATCAAAACGCCGCACAGTGATGAAGAAACGGCCAACCGTATGGTGCAGGATTTGTTGGACTATGAGATTGGACAAGTGTATATGAAACAATACGGCTCGGTGAAAGCCGTGGACGATGTCACGCATATGATTATGAAAATACGTGATGTTTACGAAAAACGGCTGCAGAATAATACATGGCTGAGCCCGCAAACGAAAGCAAAAGCCATTGAAAAATTGAAAACACTGCGTATTTTTGTCGGTGCGCCGGCACCGGATGATACGCCGCTTATCGACCCGATGGCTGATGTCATTTCGCCTAAACAGGGCGGTACGTTGCTGGGCAACATCCTTCACAATGACCGGTTGGCCTATGAGCAGGAGAAAAAATTATTGGGCCAGCCGTTTGATCCGGATAAATGGATGGGCATGGAGCCCCAGGAGGTCAATGCCTGCTACATTCCGGAAAACAACAGCATTACCATTCCTATGGGAATTTTGCAGCCGCCGTTTTATAGCGTCACGGCGTCACCCGGTGCCAATTTGGGCGGCATAGGAACGGTTATCGGCCATGAAATTTCTCATGCGTTTGATACCAATGGCTGCCGGTATGATAAAAACGGCAATATGAAAAACTGGTGGACCCAAGCGGATTATGCAGCATTCCAAAAACGTGCCGAAGCGTTTGGCCCATACTATGACCGCTATGTCGTAGGAGAAGAAAAGCTGCAGGAAAACGGCAAATTAGTCACGAGCGAAGCGATTGCTGACTGCGGCGGCTTATCCGTAGCGACAGAAATAGCCAATGGCGATGAAGCCGTACTGAAAGATTTGTATCATAATTTTGCCGCTATCTTTGCCAGCAAGTATACCCCGCAGATTTTACGGTTTATTGTACAAATGGACCCGCATCCTGTGGGCCCGGCCAGAGTCAATGGTGCCCTGTCTTCTATGCAGGAATTCTATCAAACATACTATATTACGATTCATGACGGCATGTATGTACAGCCGCAGCAACGCGTTGGCATTTGGTAATCCGTAGTAATCAAATAGTCATATGGGACAAGTTTTGACCCATGAAAAACGGCACTTTGGTCATACCTAAATGGGTGGCTATGTGTATATATCATAAACACACCGTAAAAATTACAAAATAAATTCTCAAAATTATCCTTTGTATATTTCGTATCCTATGCGAAATCATAGAAAGGATAATTTTTTTGTCAGTAAGGAAATTTCCTATGCTTTGGGCATGAAACAACCATGCTGATTATAAAAAAATAATGCATATCTACTAGTTTTATACAGAAGATACGGCCAGTAAAATACCGTAGTATTGAGAATAATGACAAACCTTCAAACAGGAGACGGCAGACCTGAAATGATGCGAAATATGTGGACAAATATGGTTCCTTTTTCTGCCTGGCTGCGGTTGCTGCTTGCATTATTAAAAGGGATACGGTACAATTTCAACAGAGACAGTATTCGATAGTAGCTATCGGATACTGTTGGATTGTCACTTGCTGGGACGCAAAATGTACCAGTAGGAGCAATATTGTTGTAGATGAAACAGAAAGGGGTACAAGGATGGAAAAATACGTAGCAGTGATTGCCCATGACGCTAAAAAAGCAGATATAGTAGAATTGGCATTTCGATATAAAGATGTATTGAAAAAGTTTCCTCTTGTCGGGACAGGAGAAACGGGCAAACGAATTGAAACAGCGACCGGCCTTGCTGTCAAAAAAATGCAGCCGGGACCCTTGGGCGGCGATCAGCAGATTGGCGGCATGATTGCTTCCGATGAAGTCATTGCTGTTATTTTCCTGAGAGATCCGCTGACGGCACAGCCGCATGAACCGGATGTATCCGCTTTCCTGCGCCTTTGTGATGTGCACTGCATTCCCGTGGCAACGAATATTACAAGCGCGCGGATTTTATTAACTGCCTTAGATAAAAACATAGCATTATTTGCTAAAAAATAAACTAAAACTAATCAGACAAAGGAGAATTCCCTCATGTTGAAAAAAACGAAAATCGTTTGTACGCTTGGCCCAAGTTCCAATACGCAGGAAACTATTGAAAAAATGATTAAAGCAGGCATGAATGTAGCCCGCTTCAACTTTTCCCATGGTTCTCATGAAGAACACAAACAGCGCATTGATATGGTACGCGCTGCATCCAAAAAATTGGGCGTGCCGGTAGCGTTGCTGTTGGATACCAAAGGCCCGGAAATTCGTTTGGGCAAATTTAAAAACGGTTCGATTCAGATGGAAGCCGGCAATGAATTTACCTTGACGGCCCGCGATGTCGAAGGCGACGAAACGATTTCTTCCATGAACTATAAAGAATTGCCGCAGGATGTCAAAGCCGGCGACCATATTTTGCTGTCAGACGGCCTTGTCAATTTGGAAGTAATAAGCGTCGAAGGTGAAGATATTCATACTAAAATTTTGAACAGCGGCAAAATGAGCGACCGCAAACGCGTTGCTGTTCCGGGGATTGCCATCAACTTACCGGCTGTTTCTGAAACAGACGCAGCAGATATCGAATTTGGCATCCGCATGAACATGGACTGGATTGCCGCTTCCTTTATCCAGCGCGGCAAAGATGTCGTAACGATCCGCAAGATATTGGAAAAACACGACAGCCATATGAAGATTATCTCCAAGATTGAATGCCAGGCAGCTGTCAACAATATTGACGAAATCATCAAAATGAGTGACGGTATTATGGTTGCCCGCGGTGACTTAGGCGTTGAAGTACCGGCTGAAGAAGTACCGACACTGCAGAAAATGCTGATTCACAAATGCCAGGCAGCCGGTAAACCAGTTATTACGGCTACGCAGATGCTCGAATCCATGTGCAACAATCCGCGTCCGACCCGTGCAGAAACCAGCGACGTTGCCAATGCGATTTTGGACGGCACCGATGCCATTATGCTCAGCGGCGAAACAGCCGGCGGGCAGTACCCGGTAGAAGCTGTTGCTACGATGGCCCGCGTTGCTACGTTTACAGAAAGCAAATTTACGCCGGATGCGCATCAGGATGAACATGCTGAATCCTCTACGACGACAGAATCGATTGGTAAAGCTGTCGTAAAAATTGCAGAAGATTTGCATGCAGCTGCTATCATTGCTTCGACAGAACGCGGCGGTACAGCGCAGATGATTTCCAAATTCCGCCCGGAATGCCCGGTAGTAGCCGTATCCCCGCATGAAAACATCGTTCGCCGTCTCCAGCTCAACTGGGGTGTACAGGCCGTTGTCGGCAAAGAAGCCAGCGATACCGATGAAGTCGTAGACAACGCTATTTTTGCAGCGCTGGACAATGACCTTATCAAAGCCGGTGACCTCGTTGTTTTGACAGCCGGCGTACCCGTTGCCAAAGCAGGCTCTACCAATATGATTCGTGTACAAGTTGTTGGCGACGTACTTCTCCGCGGCACAGGCATTGGACGCAATTCCGCGATTGGTCCTGTCTGCGTAGCAGAAAATAAAGAATCATTAGAAAAGAATTTCAAAGACGGCTGCATTTTAGTTGTCCGCAACGCACAGCCGGAATGGGTAGACTATATGAAACGCGCGAGTGCCATTGTTTCTGAAGAAGCAGGCCTCACCAGCGAATCTGCTATCGTAGCCATTACCCTCGGTATTCCTACCATCGTAGGTGCTGCACACGCAGCTGATACCTTGGAAAATGGTGAAACCGTAACCGTAGACGCAAGCCGCGGCACCATTTTCCGCGGTGCTGCTAACGCTCGCTAATCTTATATCAATATCTCTTTGGGATATACAAATTCCAATAAAATCCTCGTTATACAGATGATATGCTTGTATGACGGGGATTTTTGTTTTTGTCAAAATGCCGATAGTTTCTTCGATTAAGACAATAATTTGTAATATTTGTTACAGTTTTAATACAAAGGGAAGATATATGTTGACTTTTTATAATGGATTTTGGCATAATAAATACATAGTTAATTGCGATAATTATTTTAAGTGCGTTAAGATAAAAAGGGGGAAGAGTATCATGGAAACACGTCTTGCATACCGTAAGAATGCAGCAACTGCTCATGAGTCGGAATTTTATACATGGGGGGGGGTATAAATATACAAGTATAGAGAGTAACAATACAATATTATTGCGCATACGACAGCATGTCCTATAGGCTAGGATATCGCTGTCTTTTTTTATTGGCCGCTTATATCTAAAGATATAGAGCCGTGTGAATGAAAAGGAGGTAGTTATTATGGCTTTTTGTGAAGAATGTGGGAAAAAATTACCGGAAAATGCAAAAAATTGTCCGAACTGCGGAGCTGCCGTAGAACGTGAAAAAACGGCAGACAAAGAAAAAAGTACGTTGATAGGCGGAGCTGGAAAAGAAAACACGCAATTTGCTGTGCAAACAACATTTTCTGCGCAGCAAGCAACTATGTCGTATGCTAATTCTTTCATATTGGCACAAGATGAAAAAATAGTTCGTCAATATGAATGCAGCAGCATGAAAGGATTTTTTCATTGGATTTCATTTTTCAACTGCAAAGGATATTTAACGGTAACGAATCAGCGTGTTATTTTCCGGGGTAAAGGATGGCTGCGCAGCATGGCCAAAGAAATTTCCTTGGACAGTGTATGTGGATTTGATTCTTTTAACGGTATAAAAATTAATTTTATTTCATTTTTGTTAGGATTGTTGTTAGTATGTAACTCCATTACAGCTGACAGAATGAGTATGTTGGGCAGAATACCGACTCTGTTGTTTATTATAGAATTTTTAATAGGTGCATTTTTGATTACCAACAGTATCAAAAAAAGTTTCTTTTTTAGTTTATCATCTAAGCTTAGCGGTATTTCTCCTTTCAGTTGGGGACATAGTGTTTTTCAATTATTTAGAAGTGATAATATGCGCAGCGCACCCGGCCCGGATGCAGAAGCCATGCTTATGGAAATCGGAGCATTGATTCGTGATTTACAAACCATGGGTGATGAAGCGATCCAAAAATGGAATCGGCAATGAGGTGAAATGTATGAATACTAAACAACCATCCCACACATGGATTTGCCCACGCTGCGGGCAAGAAAATACAAAAGCATTTTGCGGTAATTGTGGATTATCCAGAGAAGATGCCAGCCATATAAGCACCCCGGACCAGAATAAAATAAAAGCAGGGAATATAGTAAAGAACATTCGCATTCCTACTATTTCTAACCCGGCAGAAAAAATAGAAAATTTTAATGCAAATCATGAACGGGGCATTCGACGGTGTTTATTTGCTGTCATTATCGTGTTAAGTATTGTTCTTATCGGACTGATTTTGTATCGCCTGCCGACCACAAGAGCCATCGTAAAAGGCTGGCTGCCCCAAACGAATACGGTGGTTTCGGCCGAAATGAAACAAGAACAAGCAAAGCAAATGGAAATTGTAAAGAAGCAGGAAGAAACAGCTAAAAAAGCAGAAGAAAAGAAAAAAGAAGATGCCGAACGGGAAAAACAAAAGAAAGAAGGGCAAGACGCGCCTAAAAAGAAATTTGAAGAATTTCATAAATATATTTCAGATCATGCCATGCAAAAAGCGTATCAGTGTTTATCACAGAATTTTCGCAGTACATTGGCATATGATGATTGGGCTTCCGGATTTAACGATACGATTTCCAGCACGCCTTCCAATATTCACATCGTTTCGGCAAATGAGAACAAAGTTGTCCTTTCTTATGATTTAAAATCACGGGATAGAAATGGCTCCGCTGTCAAAGTACAAGAATTTCAAGGAAAAACGACGTTGATTAAGGAAAACGGCGATTGGGTCATTGATGCGATAGAAGCGAATAAAACAGGTGAGCACATAGAATCGTAAGGGGGTGTTGCTATGAGACGATATAGAAATTTATTCATTGTCATAGGCGTACTATTGCTGGCGATTGGCAGTGTATACAGCTTTTTAAAAACATCATTGGATGCGAAAGAAACAGTAACTGTATATGTGATGTCCGGTCTGCAGCGAGATGCATCCCCGGCACAGGGGACAACGATACAAAAAGAAGTAGAAGATATGGTAAAACAGATTAGAGAAAATGAAAAACGCAAGTTTGATACGTCACTGGGAGCTGCTGTTTTGTCAGAGCCTGAATATAATCAGTTGGAAGCGTGTATACATCGTATCGGTGCCAAGGCCAGAGTGCAGACGCAGTATCTGAGTCAAAACGATAATACAGCGGTCATAGGCGTAGTGGTTCAGCCGATAGATAAAAATGAAATCAATCGGTATGTCGACAATAAGGTAAAGGGACAGGCACTGCAGATTGCAGGTACAGCAATAGGAAGCCTGTTGGGAGATAGTTCAGGTATGCAGGCTGCCATTCGCAAGATTGTCCCGACGTATATCGATGCCTATAAGGAAGCAAGCCAAAATATATCAAAATACGACAAGCCATATCAGTTCAAAGTAACCTGTATATATAACGAAGATACGAAGAAATGGGAAATTGCCAACATGAAAGCGTTGGTATCCTGGCTCTAGTAAGACAGAATGGAGAAGTGACATATGAAAGCAATACTGAGAATTGTAAGTGTATCCGGTATGGTTGTTATGATGGCTGGAGGAATGGCATCGGCCAGCTGGTTTGGTGATTTGGCAAATTCTTTTCTAGGCAGCGGCATGAGTGCTGCGACGTCCATTTCTGCAGAGGATATGCAAAATTTGACGGGAAACGAAACGGATATTATCAAAACGATGGCTGCCGGCATGATGTTTGCCGCAAAAGCAGATGAAGAACTGCGAGTAGCCGTAGGGCAGAGTGCTAATGATGATATTGAAGCGATTAATTTGCTGAAATCGGATAAAAGCAAAAGTGGCTTGGAACAAGCAGCAAGGCTGCTGAAACAGAGCAAACCGTTGGAAAGCAAAGATTATGATTCGTTTGCCAACGGTACGGAAGAACAAAAGAAAACGCTGAAAAGCGCGATGGAACGGGCCAGCCAGTACCGACATGTCAGCGATATTTGTTTAGCTGCTGCAGCTGTACAAGGAATCAGTGTTATCAAAGACGCAAGGGCTTTGTTGATGTCGAGAGATGTATCAAGAATTAGTGAGTTGAACCATGTTATTTCTACGGGAAAAATGGCCAACAGCCTGTTGAAACAAACCCGGAAAGGATTTGCGGCGTACGATAAGAAAGCCAATAAAGCAAAGCAGATTTTAAATCCGGAAGAAGCTGCTTCGGACAATGAAAAAGTAAAAGAAATGGCAAAACAGGCAAAAGACGGCGGTTTTCCTTTTTAAAGCAAAGGTATGTATTTTTATAAGGAGTGAGCGAGTATGAACATGACAAATGAAATGAAACGCAGTATTCGGTTGGTTGTAGTTTCTATGGCACTATGTGTTCCTTTGATGGGTGGTATGTGCGAAGCCCAGGCTGCACCGCCGCCTCCAGGTTGGTATGATAACAGGCCGCCGCAAGATAGAGATAAGAAACCGCTGCCGCCAACACACAGACCGGGCATGACCCCGCCGCCGGCACACAGACCGAGCATGACCCCGCCGCCAACGCACAGACCGAGTGTGGCACCGCCACCGACACATCGACCGAGCATGGCACCGCCACCAACACGCAGACCGGGTATGACACCGCCGCCGACGCACAGACCGAGTGTGGCACCACCGCCTAAGAAGGACAAGGATGTACCACCGCCAATGGGACCGGGATTCCCGCGCAGATAACCTATCAATATATTCAAAGATACGTTGGATAGGCAGTTCAGCAGAAGGAGTGAATCAGGATGAAGAAAACAATTGGTACAGTATTGGTATTGGCAGGACTGATACTTTCATCAGCTACGGCATTGGCTGAAAACGTAGATTGGCAGAATAAGCAGTATGATTTTAAGAAAATTCACAAAGTGTATATTGAACCGGAAGTCACTATCAATAAAGAAGCTCAGCCGGGTTTTGTGGATTTTTCTTCAATTGTATTGGAAAACAGCAAAAATTTGAAAAAGTACCAAATCGTGCAGAATAAAGAAGAAGCAGATGCCATTATCAAAGTGACGGTTCTTACATGGGGTATCAAAGAACGAACGATTCCAACTCATGATTCTATTACTCATGATAAAGTAGTGCATTATAAAGATAAAAAGACCGGAAAAGAAAAATATACGGTCACGCCGCGAAAAGAAACGACATATGAATATACATCAAGAACGTTTTATTTTTCATCAGCCTATGAAGTAACGGATAAAAACGGCGTGTTGCTCTATGAGCATGCAGAAGAACGATCTAGCGGCAATAAAGCAGGGGAAGATATGTTTTTTCGGGCGACACAGAGCTTCTTTAAACGCTTCAACCGGACGGCTAAGTAGAGGGGGAATAGGCGATGAAACGAATTTTTATCAGTATGATAGCCATGTGTATGATGATGAGCCTGACTGTATTTGCTGAAAACTCGGAATGGAAAGATGCATCCTATGATTTTAATACGATTAAAACCATCTATGTAGATACAACGATTCAGTATGATGCCAATACGGCTGTTTCAGAATTGGACCATCTGAAAAATCTAAAAGCCATTGATGACCATGCTAAACAGTTAAAACACTTTAAACGTGTCGATTCACCGGCTTTGGCCGATGCTGTCATTACACTGCATGTATATAAATGGGGCGAAGAATATACTTGGATCCCACCTCGTGACTATACGGAAAAAGACTATATTGAGTATGTCGATGAAATCAATGATACAAAAAGCAAAAAAGAAGTCGTATTTGATATGCACGATGATGGATTTTATAGCCGGGACGAATTTTTTGATGCGGAATTTATCGTTACAGACAAGCAGGGAAACAGTATCTATCGGAAACGGGATACCCGCTCTTCCGGCAAAGATTCCTTTTCCATGTTTGGCAGAGCGATTCGGGATTTTTACAAGAGTTTTAATAAAATCAATGAGGTGAAACGATGAAAGTCATACGATATGGCGTTGCGATTTCAGCAGCCGTAATCATGACGATGTCCTCTATCACTGCGTCAGCCCTTTTTATGAAGTCCGATCCGGTGCCCTTGGCAGAACCGCCGGCACCGTATGAAGAGCGAAACGTCCCACCGCCTCCACCACCTCCTCCGCCACCACCGCCTGAATATACAGAACCGGCACCTGCGGCACCGCCGGGCTTGGATTTTGTGACGGAAAAGCAGGGACGGCTGTTATTGGCTGCTGGAGCTGCGACTTATTTGGCAGTCAAAGCGGATTTGGTCATTCGGGATGCCTTGGAAATGAATACCGATGATGATATGGCGGCGATTAGTCTGCTGCAGCAAACGCGAAGCAAAAAGAATATGGAAAAAGCAGTCAAGCTGCTGAATCATTCAAAGATTGAAGAAAAAGATTTTGACATCATCATTCACGGCACGGATGCACAGCGAGCCAAACTCAAGCACGCTATGGAAGAAGCCAGCCGGTATCGGGCAGCCAGCAACATTTTATTGGGCATTTCTGTGCCGCTGGCCGTACAGGTTATACAGGAAACCGTAGATGCCGTAAAAAATGAAGATGTGGTTACGGCTCTTGTGAAAGGCAGAGGATTTATTTCTACAGCCAGAACCGTAAAATGGATGATTGGCAAAATCAAAGAGCATCATGCCGATTACAATTTGAAAGCCAATACGGCAAAACAAATGCTGAATCCTATGGAAGCAACGACAAAAGATAAGGATATACAAACAATGGCCGATACGGCACAGGATGGTGGGTTGGACAGTTGATAAAAACATGGATACAACGAATACGAATTGGGATTACTGTTATGATCATCAGCATTGCGGGCAGTACCTTGGCAGCAGCCAAAGAACCACCGCAGGTATTATGGCCGCACAGCACGGTGAATGCAGCGACGAGCGGTGAAAATTCATTAGTTGATGACACGGTGCTGCAGGCTGTCAGTGAAAGTTTGGACCGTCAGCTGCATGTGCTGGAAGGACAAGGAAAAGTACCGTTTACCATCAAAGAAACAGAAGACAGCTTTACAGAAGATGTTACGGAAAATGGCCTGGTTACGATGCTGCCGATTATACAAAATGATGAATGTTTTCTTTCGCACTACACGATTCATGGGAAACCCTTTTATAAAGCCGTTGTCATGACGCAGATTGATGTGAATTTCTGTTATTATCCCGGTTCCGGCAACAGCCTGCGTATTTTGCATACGATTCCTTTGACAGGATATGCTGTCATCGGCACTAACGGCGAATATACATCGCCTATTTCCAAACAAGAGCTGCAGGAACAGTTTATAGCCAATGCTAAGCAGTTGATTCGGCAGGATTTGCAGTTTAAAAACAAGCGATTTTTAAAAGATTTGGATTTTAGAATGGTGACGCCTGACACGTATCAAGTAACTCGGGTAGACGTATCTTCTGCAGCAGCCCGGCAATTTTATGGAGAACACTTGGCAAATGCACAGGCCCTGATTGCTTCTGCGTTTACCAGCCAGTATGCTGCAGCGCATGATGACATTACGATGCTGCCGTCTGTTGTCGGCGGTAAATGGCAGGAAGACGCAGCCAAGAAAACATACCAGCTGAGTTTGGGAGATTCGGGAAAATATTTAGTCATGGAAAAAGCAAACCATGAAATTGCGTTAGATTTATCGCGTGTTGCAGCCTTTGATATTCCCATAAAACGGGAAACAGGCGTTTACAAGAAAAAAGGCTATGCCGCAGATATACAGAATAAGACAGAAAGGAAAAAAGGGACAGCCATCGTACAGCGATTGATGCTGGGCGACAGCAACAGCAATGAAGTACGATACGATTTGAACGGCATACTGGCAGAAGTACTGACATTAGCCGCGAAAAACGCAGCTGCCAACTAAGAGGAGGTGAAACAATGAAGAAAACAATCGGACCGATTTTAGCTGCTGTGCTTTGCCTGGGAGCTTTTCCCTACAGTGCCAATGCGGAACTGGTGACCGGACAGGCGTATATTGAAAACGGCAATATTCAAAAAGCCAAACTGGATGCCAAGCGGGACGCTATGCGAACTTTTGTGGAAAAAGAAGTAGGCGTACATATCAAGGCATCCAGTGAAGTAGTCAACAGCCTTTTGGTACGTGATTCGATTATTGCTAAAGATAACGGCTATGTCCTGGTCAAAAAAGTCGTCGATGAAAAAGAAGAAGGAGAGTTGTACACGGTAGTACTGGATTTGGAAGCGGATAAAAAGCTGATACAGACCCAGGAGGCCGATGTGCATGACCGCTTGATGAATATAGATGAAACCAGCAGCCGCTATGGCCTGAATGTGGCGATTGTCGATGAAGACGCATCCCAAACTGCTTTTTGGAATGATTATTTTACGGGCATGCTGAAAATGACAGGCTTTCGTTCACAAGTCAATGATGCTGTCGTCGCCTATTTAGGGCAGAACATCAATCGGCAGGATGATTTAACGCTGAATGCCGAAATCCGGCGCATGGGACGGCTGGGAGACCGCATGGATGCCAATGCCATTATCCGCGGACGGATTCGCTTGGCACGGCCGGCAGAAAAAATCAAATCCCGCACATATCGTGCTGTGGCGCAAGTCAACTGCGAACTTATTGGCTATGATTCCAATGCCGTAGACGTCGCTGCCGGGTATTATACCCAAGTCGCGGACACGCCGGAAAAAGCAGAACAGCTCGCTAAAGAGGCAGCTCTGCAGGCTGCGGCTAAAAAATTGGGAAGCGAAGCATTGAAAACGGTGCAGCAGGAATTTCGAGATGGAATTAAGATGACCTTTGTCTTTCAACCCATTACGGACAAGATGACCCAGCGCAGAAAAATTTTGGACGGCTTGACCAATGCCAACTGCGAGATTATCCGCAGCAGTTTCGTAAGAGGCACGTTGCAGGTCTATATATCGTCTGCAGAATACAATTCACTGGAAGAACTCAAAGAAGCAGTAATACGCCAGCTTATGCCGTCATTTCCACAGCTGACAGAAGCGGATGACAGCGGGCAGTATGGCAGTACCAAACTGATATTTAACATATAAATAGGGATGGCCTATGAAACAAACAGGAATACTATATTTGATTTTGACGCTTGTTTGGCTGTGCGGCACGCCGTGCATGGCGCAGGCCGATGCAGAAACAGCGTCCGTGCATTACGTCATGGCTGCCGGGCAGTCGGCAGCCGGCGAATCCCAAGCTGCGGCGCAGGCAGAAAAGAAAGCTGTCACCCAAGCACTGGCACGAATAATTACGCCGGATGTGGATAGAGAAAGCATCTTTTCGCAGGTGACAGCCCGGTATGTTGATTACGTGGCTGGAAAATGCAGCATTGTCAAAGTCCAGCAGCAAAAAGGCAATACGATCGTTTTTTGTCAAGTGCCTGTAGATTTTGCACGCTTGCAGCAGGATTTGCAGCACCGTATCCGCAGTCAGCAGGAAGACAAAGCGCATCATTATGATGAAACCTCGTTTTTTGTGCGGGTTACGGGCTTGACGCAGCCACGGGCCAAGCAGGAAGAACAAGCACAGGTACTGCAGTGCTATACCGACGCATTTCAGCAGTACGGATTTTATAAAAGCGCGGCTGATGAATTACTGGTCAATTATATGATGCATTACGATTCATTGCCCTATAAAGCGTATGCGGCAGCGATGGCAGAACATATCAAAATGGATGTATCCATCAGCTTAGCTGTCATAGGAGAAATTCATCTGGAACCATCGGTAACAGATGATGAAGGAACGACGAGTACTTGTACAAGTCATATCATGGTTGTTTATGCGGACCAAGACGGACAGTTGCAGCCGATTGGCAGTTTTACTGATACGTACACGCTTCGCCGAACAAATAAAGAAGAGGCAGAACATTTGGTGCTGCAAAAAGCGGCATACAATTCTGCCAAGTATTTATCTCATGTCACACTTAATTTTTGGCAAACAAAGAAGTAAAAGGAGCGATGCAACATGAAACACAATGTAAAGAAAATGATGGCAGTCTTCGCGGCTGCAGCCTTGGGCGTGATGCCCGCCGTCTTGCCGACGATTGTCCCGGTAGTCGGTGTTAGTGTACAGGCCGCATCTGTCGTAGACCAAAGCCAGTATGTCAAAGCCGATGGATATGGTTCGATGCCGGCAGGCGTACCGATTGGTCGGGCTAAATTGATGGCGAGACGCGCAGCCATTATAGATGCACAGCGGACGTTGGTAGAAACCGTTAAAGGAACGGCCGTCAATGCTGATTCGACGATGGAAAATTACATTTTAAAAAGCGATGTAGTACATACTAAAGTAAATGGCATGGTGCAGGGTGCCCAAGTAATATCAGAAGAAATTACCAGTGATGGGAACTATCATGTTGTCATGACCGTACCCATGTATGGTGTAGGCAGTATGGCAGATGCTGCTTTTTCCGGCATGAATCTTTCTACACCGCAGCCGATTCCGGCTCCAAGCACGTCCTATACAGCTCCCAGTCAGCCGAGTACGACGACTACAACAACTACGACAACAACTACGACCACGGCACCGACAACCGCTGTATCCGGCGGCAACTGGGAACCGCCCCATCCTGCCGCTCCAATCAATGGCGGGTATACAGGACTTATTATTGATGTCAGAGACAGCAACATGATTCGGGCATTTGCGCCGAATATATTTGATGCCAATGGACGTGCTATTTACAGTGCCCATAATGTAGACCAAGATTACGCAATCAAATACGGCATTGTAGGATATGCGGATGGGCAGGAAGCGTGGAACGCCGCATTGAACGGCATGGCACGGGCCGGTTCGCATCCGTTGGTAATCAAAGCCACACCGAAACAGCGGGTTGTCTACAACTGCGACGTTGTCCTGTCTCAGCAAGATGCTGAATATATCTTGTCAGAAAACCAGAAAACGCATTTCTTAGAAAATTGTGCCGTTACCTTCTTGATCTAAAAGGGGGCATGTAAGATGTGGAAGAAACTGTTGATTGCCGGTGTATTAGGCGCCGTTTGCCTGACGCCTTTACAATATAGTGAAGCAAATAACTGGGATTCTTGGCTGAAAGGGATTCAAAAGATGGAAAAAGCCCAGCGAACCCTTTCTGTTCATTATGAAACTATCTATCCGGACGACCAGTACCATGACGGCCAACTGACATACATTGGACAGCAAACAGATGACAAAGTCGAATTTTACCGCTATACACTCATCGTAGACCATCCGATGCAGATTAAGCTGCATTTTATTTCCCATGTACAGGGACAGGTATATTTTAAAATGATAGATGCTGATGAAGATAGAATAGAACCATTTACCAGCAGTTGGTGGTACTATAAAGACCCGTTTAATAAGACCATCACCCTGCCGGCAGGCACCTATTATTTCAGCGTATACAAACCAAGATATACCGGCGATACGAAAAATACCAATACGGGGTATTTTAGATTTAAATTTACAGAAATAGTTGAATAAAGCGTAAAAAGATATCCATAGTACATATCCTCAGAACAGTCGTATTCGTATAAAAACCAAATAGGACGCAACGGTATGTGCTATGGATTTTTTACAACAATAGGAAGGATGATAAAAGACAAAGGGGAGGGAAACGGAATGAAAAAATTTTTAATGACCGCATTTTCGATATGTGCAGTACTGGTTATAGAAACAGTAAGCAGTTGCTTTGCTATCGATGTAAATGAATTTAAAGCCAACCCGAATAGATATATTTATTATGGCGGTGCTGGGACAGGAACTAGCCTGTATATTGATAAAGAATCGATTAATGTACATCAATATAATCCACCATATTACATTATAGCTTTTAAGACTCTCAGCTATTTTGATAATGGAATGCATGGATATAGACATCATGAATCTGTTAGTTATAGGAAAAATATAGAACGTTATTTTTATAATTATGACACTAAAGCCATGTATAGAGAAAAGTATGATGCCAATCATCAACCGTATTGGGAATATGTAGATCCTGCCTTGGTTAATACTTGCGAAAGTTTAGGAAAGCATCAAGAAATAGGGATGGGAGAAATTGCGTTTTATCTGGCATACAATATGGGATTTTATAATAGCCCGGTAGATTATGCAACTAAAAAATATGTTAGTAAATAT
>CAVKEA010000035.1:0-27025 GCA_963655305.1 bacterium | reverse complement strand
AATTTAGTTTCAAGGAACTTCTTCATAAAAAGTCCCACAACAACTTGACACTATCATGTTTTCATAATAGCTTGACATACAGTAATGGAAATGATACAATACTTTGTGTTGAAAACAAAGCAGAAGCTATCCGCTTCTCACCTTACATGGCTTTTGTGTTACTAAGGTTTATGACGGAAACGTACGAGCGGATAGTTCATGCTATCCGTTCTTTTTTTGTGGAGGTGAAAGACAATTAGTAAGGAATTACGTGTCAACGATCAAATTAGAGCCCGTGAAGTCCGCGTGGTCAGTGATTCTAATGAACAGCTTGGTGTTATGTCTTTGCGTTCTGCTCGTCAAATTGCAGAAGAACGCCACTTGGATTTGGTAGAAGTAGCACCCAATGGCAAACCGCCCGTATGCCGTATTATGAATTATGGTAAATACCGGTATGAACAGCAGAAACGGGAAAAAGAAGCTAAGAAAAAACAAAAAGTCTTGACGCTGAAAGAAGTAAAGCTGCGTCCGAATATTGAAGACCATGACTTCTATGTCAAGATGAAAGCAGCACAACGCTTTTTAGGCGATGGCAGCAAAGTAAAGGTTACCATTATGTTCCGCGGCCGCGAAATGAGCCATCCGGAATTAGGGCGGGACTTGCTGATGCGCTTTGCTGATGAGCTCAAAGAAGCCGCCCATGTAGAAAAAGAACCTAAAATTGAAGGCAGAAACATGACGATGGTCATTGCTGCCAACAAAGCGAAGTAATAGGAGGAATATATATTATGCCGAAATTAAAAACCCGCCGTGCAGCGGCAAAACGTTTCACTACAACTGGTACTGGTAAAATCAAACGTATGAAACCGTATAAATCTCACATTTTGGAATCCAAATCCCCGAAACGTAAACGTAACTTGAGAAAAGCTACGCTCGTTTCCAAAACGATGACGGAATCCGTTCGCAAGATGTGCCCGTTTATCTAATAGCAGTATAGAGTGTTTTTTTAGATATAGATTTGGAGGAATTGACTAATGGCTAGAATTAAAGTTGGCGTTACAGCACACGCTCGTCATAAAAAAATCTTAAAAATGGCTAAAGGTTATCGTGGAACCCGCAGCCGTCTTTTCAAAAAAGCTAACGAAAGCGTAATGAAGGCTCTCTTCTACGCTCGTCGTGACCGCCGCGCTAAAAAACGCGAATTCCGTAAATTGTGGATTGCTCGTATCAACGCAGCAACTCGTGCACAGGGCATGAGCTACAGCCGTTTCATCTGCGGCCTCACTAAAGCTGGCGTTATCGTAGACCGCAAAATGCTCGCTGACCTCGCTGTCAACGATGCAGCTGCTTTTGCTAAACTCGTAGAAGTTGCCAAAGCACAGTAAGAATACTAAACAGAAAGCCGAGGATATGTGTCCTCGGTTTTTTTGTACCGTTTTTACTGAGACAAGAAAGGAGAAAACAGCAGGATGCGGAAATGGCGAAACATACTATGGATATGCGTATGTTGGTGTATATTGGGAAATATAAGCAGTTTAGCAGCTGCTGCAGAACGAAATAAAGGGAATGCTCTGCGCCCTGGAGACACTATTGCTGTTGTGTCACCTGCAAGCCCTACTGATGAAGTTGACAGACAGCTGGCAGTAAAATTACTGCAGTCTTGGGGATATCATGTCGTACAAGCCCCGGCGCGGCAGTATGGATATTTTGCCGGTACTGATGAAGAACGGGCGGCAGAACTGAATCGCTATTTTAAAGATGACCATGTGCAGGCGATTCTGTGTGCCAACGGCGGGTATGGCTCAGCCAGGATTTTGGATAAACTGGATTACTCTATGATTGCCAATCATCCCAAACTCTTTATCGGTTTTAGTGATATTACAGCACTGCATACGACACTGGGAGAAAAAAGTCATCTCGTTACGATTCATGGGCCGATGGAATGTACGTTAAATCCAGCCGTTTCATCGGCATATACCTTGCGGCAATTTGCCAGCGGTCTGTCTTCACGACAGCCTTTGGGACAAGTCCCTATGCCTCAAGGAAAATCACTGCATGCCGTAGTTCCGGGAAATGCAGATGGGATGTTAGTGGGAGGCAATTTAGCCATATTGGCCGCCGCTGTTGGTACACCGTATGAACTGCAGGGCGAGGGGGCTATCTTGGTGTTGGAAGAAGTCGGCGAAGATGCCTATCGAGTAGACCGCATGATGCAGCAGCTTTGGCAAAGCGGATTATTGCATCGCATTCGAGGCATCGCATACGGAGAATTTGTTCAGTGCCGCCATGATCCAGGTGATTTTACTACAGAAGAAGTCCTTCAATATTATGCAAAACTTTCAGGCAAACCGACGATTGCCGGCCTGCCTGTGGGGCATGGAGAGGATAATCTTTTTTTGCCGTTAGGCGTGCACGCACGGATTGAAAGCCGCAGTGACGGCAGTGCGGCTATGTATATAGAGGAAAGTCCCGTCAACTAAGAGAATGCCATACTGTAGGGGATACCGATATGATTTTTGCAGTACTAGGACTTTCTTTCTCCTAAGGCTTGGTATATAATGAAAATTAAGAATGATACTCTTAATAGATAGGAGAGAGAAAATATGGGATTTTTTAGCCACTTATTTCATAAAGAAGAAGGACCGACAAAATACATTTATATTACAGGCATGGTTTGCCAAAATTGTTCTGATCATGTCAAACAGGCACTAAAAGCCGTGCCGGGTGTGGCAAAAGTTAAAGTGGATTTGCCAAAGGGGCTGGCAACGGTTGTGTTAGACGGCGACGTCAGTGATGATACGCTGTTTAAAACGGTCGTACAGGCAGGCTATACCGTAACGGATGTGTTGGCACAGCCCAAATAATCCATAGGTACGTACAGGCAGGCTATTGCTGTATGGTGCAGAAATCCGGTATCCTTTGCTGTCATAGTAAAGAAATGCGCACAGCACGGGAGAAATACTTGGCTGTAAATACGGCCGTGGAGGCATGGCAGGAATAAGTAAAACGCAATGAAGAAATACAGCGTGAAAAAGAAAAAATGCTTGACAAGGTTGTTATATATCTGTAAAATAAATAGGTAAGCTTTTTACTTGGACTCCACTTAGCCCCGGAGAAAAAGAAACGAAAGCTTGGTTAGTTAGTCGTATCAGGGAGGAATTATACAGCATGAAAACCACATTTATGGCTAATGCAGGCAACATCGAACGTAAATGGTTTGTTGTTGACGCTGAAGGCCAGACATTAGGCCGTCTTGCTGCCGAAGTAGCCAAAGTTCTTCGGGGAAAACATAAACCAACATTTACCCCGCATGTAGATACAGGCGACTATGTTATCGTAGTCAACGCAGCAAAAGTTAAATTAACTGGTAAAAAATTAATCCAGAAAACATATTTCCGTCATTCCGGTTATCCAGGCGGTGCTAAATTTACACAAGCTGGTCATATGCTTGAAACACGTCCGGAACGTGTTGTAGAAATGGCTGTTCGCGGCATGTTGCCGAAAAATAAATTAGGTGAACAGATGTACCGTAAACTCAGCGTTTACGCTGGTGCAGAACATCCGCATCAAGCACAGAAACCTGAAGAATTAAAATTGGATATTCGTTAATCATACCGGGAGGAAGATTTCATGGCAGTAGCACAGTACTACGGCACTGGCCGTAGAAAGACATCCGTTGCCAGAGTTCGTCTGGTTCCGGGTCAGGGCAAAATCACAGTAAATAAAAAAGAATTGACTGAATATTTCGGCCGTAAAACGCTCGAATTGATCATCAAACAACCGCTCGTATTGACAGGCGTAACTGAACAGTACGACGTAATCGCTGACGTAAAAGGCGGCGGACCGTCCGGCCAGGCTGGCGCAATCCGTCACGGCATTAGCCGTGCACTGTTGGAAGTTGATGCAGATTTCCGTCAGTCCCTGAAAAAAGCAGGTCTCTTAACTCGTGACCCGCGTGAAAAAGAACGTAGAAAGTACGGCTTGAAAAAAGCCCGCAAAGCTTCTCAGTTCTCAAAACGTTAATATTTCGTATATTTTCGTCAAAATCTATGCATATGAAAACCCGCACAAACACGATGTTTGTGCGGGTTTTATTGTTGTTGCCTATAAATTCAATATACACAAGAACGAATAAGAATGAGTAAGAATTATCTCGTAATATGCGTGCAATATGCAAGTAATACACAAAATTTATATTTTATTCGTCTTTTAAATTTTTGATAGCCATACATGCTATCTCTAAAGACTGATGTAATATTTCTCTGCCTTTATCCGTAAGATGAATGATATTACCATCAAAAATAATGCTTTTTTGTAAGAGAAATTGATTTATGTCATTAGTTGGTGTGAATGTATGGCCATTTTCCAATAAATAATCTGTTGTGGTATCTAAAACTTTTGCCATATTTAATAAAGCATTGCCAGATGGTTCCCTGGAACCTAATTCATAAAATGAAATTGCTTTTGATGTTACATTAAGCATATCTGCTAACTCTTTTTGTGTCAGGCTTTTTTCTTCACGCAAGTTTTTTAGCCTTTTTCCGATCATTAAATTACCATCCTATATAATTCAATTAGTTTGCTACTCGATATGTATATCATATCAAATTTCTTCTTGACATTCTACAAAATGAAATGTGATTATTTGTATAGTTAAACAATAGCGATACGAAACCATAGACAATAAATACACAACAGGTCCAAAAGTAATTTCAAATCAAGCTATCGTATAAAACGAGCGTTTCTTAGAGATATGCATTATAGAGCGATACATTACGCAGTTGCCTAGTTTACAGGTCATGCAGATTTTTTATAAAAGAAATAGTCTTCTGAAATATTTTATGGTATACTAGGGCTCGTAATATATGCACAGGAGAAACATATATGAAAAAGTATGAGGATAAAAATATAAAAAATAAAGTGTTGGCCGTACTGGCTGTTGTGTTTTTTTTGTTGATGATTTGTTTTTGGACAGGAAAAGATGAAAATGCATTCAGCACAGAAGATGTTAAAGCGGCAGAAGATATATCACAAAAAGAAACAGAAGTACTGGCTCACAACGCTGCGCTGAAAACGATAGATGGACGTGATGTACAAATGAGAGATTTGTATAACAAAAAGCCCGTCTATGTGTTTTTTTGGATGCCATGGAGTGAGGAAAGCAAGAAGCAGCTGTCTGCTATTGAACCGCTTTATAAAACGTATGGAAAGGACGTATATTTTGTTATTGTATCCTTAGGAAGCACTGAAAAAGAAGCCCAACGTTTTTATCAAAAAAGCCCGTATACGATGCCGTTTTATACCTCAGGATTGGCAATGGCCAGCGATTACAATGTGTATGAAGTTCCGCAGTCTATCATGATTGCACGAGGCGGCACGATAAAAAAACGTCATATAGGTACGTTATCAGAAAAAGAATTGGCATACTTCATTGTGAAAAATATGAAATAATGCAGGAAAAATTTGAGATAGAAATATACTGTTAAAGAACACATCGTCAATCCAACCGGCGATGTGTTTTTTGCAAACAGAGCGATGGGTATAACGGGGAAAAAGAAACGACGGCACGGTCTGTAACTAGCTGTCAAGAGTACAAAAAAAGAACGCCACCACCTATATAGTGACGTCCTTTGCACGAAAATATAAATTTGGTGGGCGATAATGGATTCGAACCATCGACCCCCTCGATGTCAACGAGATACTCTAACCAACTGAGCTAACCGCCCATGAACATCTCCGTGCGACTTGTTTAGTATACAAGAATGTGGCGTGTTTGTCAAGCAGTTGTGCTGGAAAAAAGATCTATGGTATAAGCATAAAGTATGATACAATAAAACCAAATTGAGTAAACAGCATACAGGAGGCAAACGGCATGAAAACAATTGGATTTATTGGTGTAGGAATTATGGGAAAACCTATGGTGCGGAATTTGATGAAAGCCGGTTTTTCTTTACATATTTATGCTCGTACCAAAGAAAAAGTTGCTGATGTAATCGCAGAAGGCGCAGCATTTTATGCGACGATTGCAGAATGCGTGCAGGGATGTGACGCTGTCATTACGATGGTGGGATTTCCGCCGGATGTAGAGGAAGTCTACTTAAAAAAAGGAAACATTCTGGACAGCGCTGCGCCGGGGACGTATTTGATTGATATGACAACGACGAGCCCGACGTTGGCAGAACAACTATACGCCAAGGGCACTGCGGCAGGATTTCATGTGCTGGATGCACCGGTTACGGGCGGTGATACCGGAGCTATACAGGGCACGCTGTCTATCTTGGTCGGCGGTGATAAAGCTGATTTTACAGCCTGCCTGCCGTTGTTTCAAGCGATGGGGACGAATATCAACTATCAGGGAAAAGCGGGAACTGGCCAGCATGCGAAAATGGCAAATCAAATTATGATTGCCGGTACGTTGTCCGGCGTATGTGAAGCCTTTGCCTATGCGAAAGCGAAAGGATTGGATTTGGAAGTACTGCTCCAATCCGTTGCGACTGGTGCGGCAGGAAGCGCACAGTTAAATGCGTTTGGAGAAAAAATCATACAGCATAATTATACGCCCGGTTTCTATATGAAGCATTTTATTAAAGATATGAAGATTGCCCAGGAAGAAGCAGTGCAGTCTCATCTGCATTTGCAGATATTACAGCAGGCTTTGAAAAACTATGAGGAATTGGCAAAAAAGGATGCTCATAACGAAGAATTAGGCACGCAGGCCTTGATTACACATTATACTGATAGTATATAGAGGCAGCGATCGGTTCCGAATAAATCGGGACAACAACGGAATGCGCGTGTAAAGCGCAGCGTGAAATAACAAATAGAAATGGTGAAATAACGATGATGATTCATATAAATGTGATGGCTGTATTTGCATTAGTATGGCTTTTATGGTATTTGTATACATTGCAAAAACGATGGGTGCCGAAAATCAAAGAAGCCATTTATACTGTATGGCGTGATAATGGTGTAGAACCAAACGATGACGACGAAGACGAAGCGCGTGAAGAAGAATCAAAACGGCGGGAAGAAGTGGCGCAGATTGATTCGTTTTCCCTGTTTTCAACTCGAACTATTTGCATACTGTTTGTTCTTGTATTTGTCATTTTTGAATGTATTGATATTGTTGGCATGATATGTGCGCAGCAGACGGTTGCGGCTGTACGCAAGGAAGCCTTTGCCCTGCATATCATTATGGGGATTTATGTTTGTTACCTTATTTTTCAAGGGCAGTTTATCCTGCGCTACATACAGCGATTTTACAATCATGATGTGGCATTTTCAGTGATGTATCGGTATGCGCAGATTTTCAAACCGCAAAACTATCTCACAGATATCAAAGATATTTGCATGGCGCTGGTAGCTCTGCGGCTGCTGGCGGCGGCTGTTTCTGGCTAATGGTATAGAAAGAGAGGAAGTAGTATGCGGCTTGAATTAGATGGCACCGTATCGAAGAGATATAAAAGCAATTCGCAAAAGGCAAGAATTATTACAGAACGATGGATTGCACAAAATATGTATTGTTCCCGCTGCGGCTGTGAAACATTACAACAGCTGCCGAATAATAGGCCCGTATCTGATTTTTTATGTCCCCAATGCCAAAATATTTTTGAGTTGAAGGCCACGCAGCGGAAATTAGGCAGAAAGATTGATGATGGAGCGTATGCAACGATGATACAGCGAATCCATAGTACGACGAATCCGGATTTTTTGTTTATGTCGTACAATTTGGAATTGCAATGTATCAACCAGTTGATTGTAGTGCCTAAATTTTACTTTACAGAAGCTGTTATTGAAAAACGGAAACCGTTGTCTTCCCAGGCCAAACGGGCCGGTTGGACTGGTTGTAATATTTTACTAGGCAATATTCCGGCATATGGACGCATTGCGGTCATTCAAGACAAAAAAATTATGCCTAAAAATGGAGTATGCCGACAATATCAGCAGACTGATTTTATCGGCAACCTTAAGATGCAGCGGCGCGGATGGGTATTAGATATTCTCAAGTGTCTGGAACGTATTCCTCAAGACACATTTTCTTTAGCCGATATGTATCATTTTGCTTATCATTTGCAGCAGCTTCATCCGGAAAATCATCATATAGAAGCGAAAATAAGACAGCAGCTGCAGGTATTAAGAGATCATAAAATTATTGAATTTTTGGGACATGGTCAATATAGAAAGGTAATGACAGAGTGAAATATCAGATTATTGTTGAGGAAACAGTGAGCAAGACGATAGAAATAGAAGCAGATTCCGCTCAAGCAGCACGAGAATTGGCAGAAGATCAGTACAAAATGGGGACTATTGTTTTAGAGCCGGGAGAATTACTGGATGTTCAGTTTCATAGCGTAGAAAGCAAGTAATCTGGCCGTTTTCAATATTTACCTAAATTTGACATCTTTTATAAGTATTGATTACAGGAGAAGCGTAAAGTCTTCCTTGTAATCAATACTTTTTTTATAGGAGATGTTGCGAGTATGTGTCCCTTTCATATTTACAAGCATAAAAAATTGGCCGCTGTTAGTGCTGCGGCTGTACTATGTATGGCTTCTGTCGGTGTATTTGCAGCTACTGAACATTGGAATGATGCGTCTCTTACGCCGATGGTGACGACGAAAACGGCTGTATCAAACGATACGGATTGGCAGCAGTGGAAAGACCATTGGGATCAGATGAAAACACAGTATGAACAGGTATCGATTGCGCCTGGCGCAGATGCTTCTCAACTAAATTTTGGCTGGTATTCCAAGACAAAAGTAAAAGCGGCTGAAGTCCGCATTGCCGATAATAAAGAAATGAAGCACGCCAAGACGTTTACAGGTACCAATCAGGAAGGGACGGTCATCAGCGGTGTGACGTATTATTCTAATAAAGTGACTGTTAAGGGCTTAAAACCGGAAACGACGTATTGGTATCAGGCCAAAGTCAATGGCACTTGGCAGGATGCACAGCAGATACAGACAGGTAATCCGGATGATTTTACGTTTATGTATGTAGGTGATCCGCAGATTGGGGCTTCGGCAGGGCAGGTGCCGTCGGACAGTGCTTCGAAGCAGACCGGGGATTTGGCGGCACGCAATGATTCCTACAACTGGAATAAAACGTTGAATACGGCTCTTTCGCAGCATCCGGAAATCAATTTCCTTGTATCTCCTGGCGATCAGATTAATGAACCGGCAGAAAACCAAAGTCCGGAAAAGATTCAGCTGCAGGAATATCAATACGCAGGGTATTTATCTGCAGCCGCGTTGCGGAGTTTGCCGGAAGCAACGAGTATCGGCAATCATGACTGCTTGACAAGCGGCTATCAAAACCATTTCAATGTGCCGAATCCTTTTACGGAAGAAACGAACCCGACCAAAGCCGGGCATGGGTATTTCTATACATACGGCAATGCCCTCTTTATAGTCATCAATGCCAACAACTATAATGCAGCCGACCATCAGGCATTGATTGAAAAAGCTGTCAAAGCCCATCCGGATACAACATGGCGTATTGTAGTCATGCATCAGGACATTTACGGCAGCGGCTTGGACCATTCTGATTCAGACGGTATTTTGCTCCGTACACAGCTCACGCCGATTTATGATGCCAATAAGATTGATGTTGTGCTGCAGGGCCATGACCACTCGTATGCACGCACGTACCAGCTGAGCAGTGACGGCAAACAGCATGCAACTTTTGACGATATGAAAGTAAAAGGACAGACAGGGCAGACGCATGGTTTGTTGAATACGGCTTTGAAAAATGCTGACTTTAAAAACAACTATGAATCCCAAAACTTGTGTTATACGATTGCAGACATGAAGCAAGGCGTGCTCCACAACCCGAAAGGTGTATTCTATATGTCGTCCAACTCGGCAACGGGTTCTAAGTTTTATAATTTGATTCCCCAGCAGCAGGACTACATTGCGGCGCGCAGCCAGACATGGCGTCCGACGTATTCCGTGATACACATCACCAAAGACACCTTCTCCATCGAAACCTATGATGTGGAAACGGGCACACCGATTGACAGCGCATACAGCATTGTCAAGGACTAAGGACAGGATAGATATATGATGCATACGAAATGGATGCGGATTCTTATCGTCGTCGTTTTTCTGGTTGTTGGCGGGATTGGGCTGCGGCTGTATAATCAGGTAGACAAGCCGCAGATGGTCAACACAGGAGGCAGGACGTTTGAAAAAGCACAAGTCGTAGAAATCATACAGGATAATGTACAAGAAGATGGCAGCCGCGCAGGCGACCAAGTCGTCATGCTCCGCATGGAAAGCGGGGCAGCGGCCGGAGAAACCGTTCAGGCAAATTGCCCGAACGGTCTTCTCTTTGGTACGGTTTGCCAGCCGGGCATGCAGGTCATTGTTATTTCCAGTATGATTGGGCAGCTGGATTTGCATACAGTGTATAATGTGGACCGTTCGCTGCCCCTGTATTTATATGTGGCTGTTTTTCTTATTCTCTTGTGCCTTATCGGCGGTAAAAAAGGTGTCAAATCCGCTGCTGCTTTGATTTTTACGTTTATTTGCTTTGTTTTTTTGTTTTTCCCTATGATTTTGCGCGGCATGTGGCCTGTGCTGGCAGCTGTCATTACCTCAGCGATTGTGCTGGGCGTGACGATGTATTTGCTTAACGGCTGGACGCGAAAAAGCGGGATTGCTTTTTTGGCGACTATCGGCGGCATTCTTACGGCAGGAGCCGCTGCGGTTATTTTCGGCCATGCCGTCAATCTGTCTGGGTATAATGTGTCCAATATTGAAAATTTGATGTTTGTAGCACAAAATACGATGATTGATGTAGGGCAGATTTTGTTTGCCGGTATTTTATTTGCCAGTCTGGGAGCTGTCATGGATATTGCTATGGATATTACCTCAGCGTGTGCCGAAATCGTCAAACACACGCCGGCTATTTCGCGAAGAGCCTTGTTTCAGGCCGGCATGAATGTAGGCCGTGATGTTATGGGAACGATGGCAGCGACGCTTATTTTAGCGTTTTTCGGCGGTTCTCTCGGTGTATGGGTACTCGATTATGCGTATGATTTGCCGTATTTGCAGTTAGTGAATTCCAACGCCGTCGGCATTGAAATCATGAAAGGATTTTCCGCTAGTTTTGGGGTTATTTTTACTGTACCGATTGCCGCTGCGCTCAGTGCATTTTATAAAGCGAAATGAGAACCGGATTTCTTGAAAAAATATCTTGACAAATTAGACATAAGCCATTAAAATACGTCTATGTACAAAGAATTAATTGTATATTATAGTAAATGCAATGAACAAGACGTCTTGTATCGCAAGTCTTTTCAGCGAAGCAGGGAGAGTGTGAGCCTGCCAAAGACAGTATATGAGTGAATCACTTGGGAGCAGCAGCTGTGAACCAGCTGCCGGGTCGCATCGTTATTTGCGTCAGAGTGGCTGCAGCAGCAGTCAATAGGGTGGTACCGCGGTGATTACACGTCTTCGTCCCTTTGGGATGAAGACGTTATTTTTTTACATATTGGAGGAGGAAACACAATGGATTACGGTAAGACGTTGCATCTGCCTAAAACCGATTTCCCAATGCGCGGCAATTTGCCGAAGCGGGAACCAGATTTCTTGAAATTCTGGCAAGAACACAAGATTTATGAAAAAAGATTACAAAAACGGGATGGATCTCCGAAATTTATTTTACATGACGGCCCTCCGTATGCCAATGGCAAGCTCCATATTGGACATGCTTTAAATAAAGTATTAAAAGATATTATTTTGAAATATAAAACGCAGCAGGGATATTACACTAAATATATTCCTGGCTGGGATACTCACGGCCTGCCGATTGAACATGCCGTTATCAAGGATACAGGACTGAACCGCCATGAAATGGCCCCGCTCGATTTGCGTGCTAAATGCCGTGATTATGCGTTGGCCCGCGTAGAAGAACAGAAAAAAGACTTCGTTCGCTTTGGCGTGCTCGGTGACTGGGATCATCCGTATCTGACACTGCAGAAGCATATTGAAGTAGCGCAGATTGGCGTATTTGGCGAAATGGCTAAGAAAGGCTATATTTATAAAGGCCTGAAAACAGTATATTGGTGCCCGTACTGCGAAACGGCACTGGCTGAAGCCGAAATCGAATACAAGGATGACAAATCCTTCTCTATTTATGTTAAATTTAAGGCTGTAGACTTAAACTGCCATATGCCGAAAGGTGCTGACCCGGATAAGGTATTTGCCCTCATCTGGACGACAACGCCTTGGACTATTCCCTGCAACTTGGCAATCAGTGCCAACGAAAACTTTGAATATGTCTGGGTCAAAGTAGGCGATGAATATTTGCTCATGGCCAAAGATTTGGTAGAACCGACCATGAAAGCCGGCAAAGTAGAAAACTACGAAGTACTGCCGGATGTCATGATGGGCAAACAGTTGGAAGGTCTTGTTTTCCAGCATCCGTTCTATGACCGCAAAGTACCGGTCCTTCTTGGCGACCATGTTACATTGGAAGCCGGCACCGGCCTCGTTCATACAGCTCCTGACCATGGCCAGGATGACTTTGACGTCTGCATGAAATATGCATCTTGGGGCGTTAAACCGATTGGTACAGTTGACCCGTCCGGTAAATATACAGATAAAGTTCCGGGATATGAAGGACAGTTTGTTTTCGATGCCAACGTACCGGTTATCAAACAGCTCGCTTCACTGGGTGCCTTGTTTGCTAAGAACACATTCCGCCATCAGTATCCGCACTGCTGGCGCTGCAAGAACCCGATTATTTATCGGGCTACGGAACAGTGGTTCTCTTCTGTTGACGGATATCGTCAAAAAGCATTGGATGCCATTGATAAGGTTAAATGGATTCCGTCCTGGGGCCATGACCGTATCTATAACATGATTCGGGACCGCGGTGACTGGTGTATTTCCCGTCAGCGTGTATGGGGCGTTCCGATTCCTATTTTCTACTGCCAGGACTGCGGCAAACATATCATCAACGACGAAACCATCGCTCATTTGCAGAAACTCTTTGCCAAAGAAGGGTCTGATGCTTGGTGGGCTCATGATGAAAAAGAACTGCTGCCGGAAGGCTTTACATGCCCGGAATGCGGTGGTACGCATTTCAAAAAAGAAAGCGACATCATGGACGTATGGTTTGACAGCGGCTGCACGCATCAAGGCGTCTTGAAACACGATCCGGAATTGGATTATCCCTGCGAAATGTATTTGGAAGGTTCTGACCAGCATCGCGGCTGGTTTAACTCCTCCTTGCTGACATCCGTAGCCATCAATGGCTATGCGCCGTATAAATCCGTCTTGACTCATGGCTTTACCGTCGATGGAGAAGGCCGCAAGATGAGTAAATCTGTCGGCAATACGGTTGCTCCGCAGGAAGTTATTGAAAAGTACGGTGCCGATGTTATGCGTCTTTGGGTATCTTCTGCTGATTATCAAGGCGATATTCGCTTGTCACCGAAGATTTTGAAACAGCTTTCTGATGTATACCGTAAGATTCGCAATACGTTCCGTTACTTGCTGGGCAACTTAGCTGATTTCGATCCGGCTAAAGATGCAGTGGCTTATGAAAATATGACAGAACTCGATCAATGGGCATTGCTCCGTTTGGAACAGGTATATGAAGCTGTTACGGATGCCTATGAAAATTATCAGTTCCACGTCATGTATCATGCGATTCACAACTTCTGCACCGTTGATTTGAGTGCGATGTACCTCGACGTTATCAAAGACCGTTTGTATACGGAAAAACAGGATTCTTTGGAACGCCGCAGCGCACAGACAGCTATGTACCAGATTCTCGATACATTAGTTAAAATCATTTCTCCGGTTCTTTCCTTTACGGCTGAAGAAGTTTGGCAGAATATGCCGGCTGTAGAAGGCAAAGAAGAAAGCGTATTGTTGACAGATTGGCCTAAAGCGCACAAAGAATATCTCAACGCTGACTTGGAAGATCGTTGGAATACGTTCCTTTCCTATCGCCGCGATTTGACGCGTGTTTTGGAAGGGGCCCGTAAAGATAAGAAAATTGGTCATGCATTGGATGCAGCTGTCACGATTTACGCTGATGGTGAAGATTATGATTTCCTCAGCCAGTGGCAGGATAAATTGGCAACCTTGCTGATTGTCAGTGAAGTTACATTGGTAAAAGGCAATGCACCGGCTGAAGCCGTTGCCGGCGAAGACCACGCTGACATGAAAGTAGTTGTCGTACCGTCTGCACACGAAAAATGCGAACGCTGCTGGATTCACAGTGAAACCGTTGGTTCCGATCCAGCACATCCGACATTATGTGCTCGCTGTGCTGCTGTCCTCAAAGACTAAGATCTGTTATACCACATATAGATAAAAGAAACCCCGTCTTGACAGTTGTTGAGACGGGATTTTTTCTGATTTTGAGAGGAGAAGGTATGAAAACCAGTACATCCTGCATGCTGCAAATCAATGGAGCCGTATTTCTTTTTGGATTTTCCGGTGTATTAGGCAAAGATATTGCACTGCCTGCGGTGCTCATTACATTAGGGCGTGTCGTTTTTTCTTCTATTGCGTTGTTTTTATTTTTAAAAGTAAGAAACCAGTCTATCCATATCGAATCACGCAAAGACGGCCTCATCTTTTTGGCAATGGGTGCGTTATTAGCCGTGCATTGGACGGCGTTTATCTATGCGATTCAGCTGTCCAGCGTAGCCATTGGCGTCATTACTGCGGCGACGTTTCCGTTATTTGCGGCTTTTTTGGAGCCCTTATTTTTTTCAGAACGGCTGACGCCTTTGAATATCCTGGTCTCCTTAATTATGATCGGCGGTGTAGCTATCCTGGTGCCTATGGATGCCCTGGGCAGCGGTACGGCCATGGGAGTTGCCTATGGTATGTTTGCCAATTTGGCCTATACGATGTTATCGTTGGTAAATCGCTGGTTTGCCAAACGATACAACGGGTTTGTGATTAGTTTTTATGAACAGGGAATTGCTGCGATCGTGTTGCTTCCTGTACTGCTCGTTGTCCCGTTTTCCTGTACGGCCCAGATCTTGGGGGAACTAGCTGTTTATGGTATTATTTGCACTGCTATATCCCATTCGCTGTTTATCAATGGCCTCCAAGGCGTTACGGTGCAGACTGCCAGTATTTTAGACGGCTTGGAAACGGTCTATGGCATTTTGTTTGCCTTTTTCCTATTGGGAGCAGTGCCGTCAGGACGGGAAATTCTGGGCGGCATCATTATTGTTGTGACAGCCGTGGCATCCAGTATGTATAAGGCAAGACGGAACGCCTAGAAATGCATAGCATGAATTTTTAAAAGAAATAAAAGTTTTTTAATGTATTTGCAAGAAATATAAAAAGTAAACTTGAAAAAAACACATAAAAATAGTACAATACACAAGTGTACATATATATTGTACATTTGTGTATTTATTATATAGGGGGATTTTTAATGAAACAACTATGGCACATGTTCAACAAGATTAGCTTGATTCAGCAGATTGTTGTTGGACTGATTGTGGGTATTGTCGTAGCGATGGCTTTCCCGGCTGTCGGCAAAGAATTATCGTTGTTGGGGATTTTATTTGTAGGGGCATTGAAGGGGATTGCACCGGTACTTGTTTTTGTATTAGTTTCGTCTGCATTGAGCCGCAAACAAGACGGCCATGATTCCAACATTAAATCCGTTATTATTTTATATTTAATTGGAACATTTCTTGCTGCACTGTTTGCCGTTTGTGTCAGCTTTGTATTTCCGCTTACGCTGCAGTTGGATGTTGCCGGAGCAGCCAAAGAAGCGCCGGAAGGCATTGCTCAAGTATTGATTACACTGCTTACCAACATCGTAGATAACCCGGTACATGCACTGATGACAGGCAATTATATTGGGATTTTAGGCTGGGCCTGCTTGTTTGGCATAGCACTGCGCCGTGTATCTGCTGCTTCCAAAGAAGTCGTAGATGACTGCGCTGAAGCGGTTACGACCTGCGTGCAGTGGATTATTCGCTTTGCTCCCTTTGGGATTATGGGCTTGGTAGCTGATTCTATTTCTTCCAATGGCATTGGTGCCCTTCTCGGCTATGCAAAACTTTTGGTACTGCTGTTGGGGACGATGCTTTTCTTTGCATTTATTATCAATCCGATTATTGTCTATTTTAAAATTAAGAGAAATCCGTATCCGCTGGTATGGCGGTGCATCAAAGTTTCAGGGGTAACGGCGTTCTTTACACGCAGTTCTGCAGCTAATATTCCTGTGAATATGGCGTTGGCAAAACAGCTGGGTGTAGATCCGGATACGTACACTATTAGTATTCCGTTAGGCGCTACGATTAACATGGCCGGCGCTGCCATTACGATTTCGATTATGACGCTGGCAGCTGTCCATACGCTGGGAATTTATGTCGATTTTCCGACGGCATTGCTGCTCAGTATTTTGGCCGCTGTAGGTGCCTGCGGTGCCTCCGGTGTTGCCGGCGGTTCTTTGCTTTTGATTCCGATGGCCTGCAGTTTGTTTGGCATTTCCAATGATTTAGCTATGCAGGTTGTTGGTGTAGGCTTTATTATTGGCGTGCTGCAGGATTCGACAGAAACAGCACTCAATTCGTCTACAGATATTCTCTTTACGGCAGCAGCCGATTTTGCCCGCCGCGGTTATCCTGCTTCGTTGGACAATCCCGTTGAAGTAGCGCATCGGTCGGCACAAAAATAATAGATACAAATTGCATGGAGTTTAAACGAAATGCATAGCAAAATACCCTCGATACACGGCGCTTGACTGCGTATGTGCAAGAGGGTATTTTAGTATGCTGACAAAGAAAAAGCTGCGTATCTGCCAAGGGAAGGGCTGTACAGGGCTGCCGCACGAAGCAGTACGCGTTGGGGATGAAGTTGGCAGTATAGGTTAATGGCAAATACTTCTATTTTTTGCTGGGGATAGATTGATTTTTGGATGTGTTTTGTACTACAATAATGGGAGTGTTTTATGAATACCTTTATATAAGGGGTGGGAGCAGAGATGAGATGTCCTGTTTGTGGAACAGAATTTACGCCAAGACGGCCAAAACAAAAATATTGCTGTTATGAATGCCAACGATATGCCAACCGGCATGGCGCCAACGACATACGGCCGCTGCCCTCGCCTTCTGCGCCGGTCATTCGAGAATTTCACTGTCTCAAATGCGGGACGATTGTACGAGTTACGGACCCGGCAGATGGGAGAATGAAGTTTTGTTCGCAGCATTGTGAAAAGCTGTATTGGAAACATTCCAAAAAAGTAAAGGCACAGCCCGTGCATCGGGAATTTTCGTGTCGCCTGTGCGGTAAAAAAGTAGAAGTTACGGACCCATTGGACCGGCGGCGCGTATTTTGCAGCAAAGAATGTCAAAAAAGATGGACAGGGCTGTCTGCTAAGCGAAAACAGGAGATTTTGGAAGCAGCGCAGCAGAAAAAATAAAAATTTCATACGCATGAATACAAGGGATTGTACCATATCGTTTTTTACGATGGTATGCACTTAAAACGGTATAGTAAAAGGCTGTGGCAAAATGAACTAAAAAAATTTCATTTTGTCACAGCCTCTTTTTACGCGTTTAGGACAGCGTTATTATTTATGCCGTGTCAAATTGACTTCTTTTAAGGAAATAATATGGGTATGATGCTTCAATTTATGATAGAAATAAACGGCTAAGAATACAGGAATACCGATATAGGCAACACTGGCGCCGTACCAGTCAATTTCCGCACCGGTGAAGGCGGAATAGTTTTGACCGGCAGTGACAATGATGCACATGATGAGAGCCAATAAGGGGCCGAAAGGAAAGAGTGTTGCTTTATACGGAAGGGCTTTCAAATCTTTGCCCTGTGCTACATACGCACGGCGAAAGCGATAATGGCAAATGGCAATGCCAATCCAGGTGATAAAGCCGGCCATGCCGCTGATATTGACGAGCCAGTCATAGGCTTTGCCTTCGCCAATCAGAGACGTCAGGAAGGCGGCCAAGCCGAAAACGACTGTGGCAAAGAGGGCATAGGAAGGAACGCCTCGTTTGTTCAGTTTTAAGAAACATTTGGGGGCTTGTCCTGTTTCTGCCATAGCGTACAGCATACGGGTCGAAACATATAAGCCGGAATTGCCGGCAGAGAGGACCGCCGTCAAAATAACAGCGTTCATAATGGAAGCCGCGGCGGTCAGGCCGAAGCGTTCAAAGACAAGCGTAAACGGGCTGATGGAAATGTTTTCAATATTGGTATTCAGCAAATTTGGGTCAGTATACGGAATCAAGAAGCCGATAACCGTAAATGCACCTAAATAAAAAATAAGAATACGCCAGAAAATAGAATGTACGGCCCGGGGAATATTTTTTTCCGGGTCTTCACTTTCACCGGCAGCAATGCCTATCATTTCTGTCCCTTGGAACGAGAAGCCGGCGACCATAAAAATGCCCAGCATGGCCGTAAAGCCGCCGACAAACGGTGCTTCGCCAATCGTCCAGTTGGCAAAGCCGGGCGAAGGTTCCGAGCCCAGACCCAAAATCAAACAGGTTCCGGCAAACAGAAAGACCAAAACGGTCAAAACTTTAATGCCGGCAAAGATAAATTCGCTTTCGCCGTAGGAGCGAGTGGATAGATAATTAAGGAAAAATAAAACACATAAAAATATGCCGCTCCAAACGGCAGCCGGTACGTCAGGAAACCAATATTTCATAATCAGTGCGCCGGCAACCAGCTCTGCGGCTACCGTAATGGCCCAGTTGAACCAATAATTCCATCCCAAGGCAAAGCCGAGTGATTTATCTACATACCGATTGGCATAGGTTTCAAAAGAACCGCTTACGGGCAGGTAGGCAGCCATTTCCCCTAAACCGGTCATTAAAAAATACACCATAATGCCGATAAGGGCATACGCAACAAGGGCACCTCCCGGTCCGGCACTGCTGACGGTTTCGCCCCCGGCAACAAAGAGCCCCGTGCCGATAGCGCCGCCGATGGCAATCATGTTCATATGGCGGGCCTTCAGGCTGCGGCGCAGTCCTTGTTGTTTTTCTTCTTCTTGCATGTCATCACAACCTTCAATATATAGTATGAAAAATAAAACAAAGAAATAAACTCACTTGTACATTATACCGAATGTTTCGGGTGTTTACAATGAATAGGTATAGGGTTTGTTATGCAAAAATAAGATAAACAGAAAGGATTATATGTCTTTCCTGCTGTCAGTCTCTTCTCATGCGGTACCAGGTGTCGTATAATAAGAACATACGAACTAACTACAGTATGACAGTAAAGGAGAAACCGATGGAATTAACAGAATGTCGCCGCGAAATAGATCGTTTGGATAAAGAACTGACAGCGATTTTGGAAGCGCGCATGCATGTCGTGGCACAAGTAGCTGCCTATAAAAAGGAACATCATATGGAAATTTTTGATTTGCGGCGGGAGCAGCAGGTGCTGGAAAAAATTGCTGCCTTGGCAGAACATAAAGAACTGGCACCGTATTTGCAGAAGATTTATCAATGCATCATGGATGAAAGCAAAAATTATGAACGGGAGCATATGAAATAAACGTATGGCAGACACATTGGAAAGGATACAGGGCGTAGTGGAACGCGTGCTTTTTGAAGCAAATGACTCTGATTATATGGTATTCCGCATTCGCCGCGAAGATGAAGACACGTTGCTGACGGTTACCGGCAACGGTTCTAAACCGCTGGTAGGAGACAGGCTGGAAATCCAGGGACGCTGGGTACAGCACAAACGATATGGGCGGCAGCTGGCCGCTTCGTCATGGAAACGGCTGCTGCCGGATACGACGGAAGGGATGGAACGGTTTTTAGGTTCCGGCGCCGTGAAGGGGATTGGCCCTTCGTTAGCCCATCGTATTGTCGCCGCCTTTGGCAGCGAAACGATGAACGTAATGGAAAAAGAACCGCAGCGGCTGTTGGACATTGAAGGAATCGGCAAAAAGAAACTTTCGATGATTACCGAATCCTTTTATGAAGAAAAAAAGGTCAATGATTTGGCATTGGATTTGGAAACCCATGGCGTCGCCGGACGGTATGCGGCACGGCTCGTGCAAAAATACGGAGATGACGCACCGTACATTTTACGGGAAGAACCGTATCGCATGATTCATGAAATCGACGGCATCGGCTTTAAGACGGCAGACCAGATTGCCTTGGCATACGGTATGGATCCGGAAGATGAAGAACGGCTGTCAGCCGGTTTGACCTATGTTTTATACGATATGACGCAAAACGGCAATGTATGTGTCCCTGATGCCGAATTAGTACGGAGGGCTGCACTGATACTGCGGGCAGACAGCCTGCGTCTGCATGATATTCTGCAGGAAGCGATTACCATGGGGCAGCTGGATACGGCGTCCTATCAGGGCAATACGTTGGTCTATACGCCGCAGTCCTATGAAGAAGAAGTATGCATTGCAGAACGGATTCGGGACATGATTGCTATGAAGCAGCCCAAGCCCCGAACCCATGTGGAACTGTTTTTGGACAGATGGCAGGATTCGTGTCATTTCTCGTTGGCAGATAAGCAGCGGGAAGCAGTAGAAAAATCCCTGCAGTCCGGCATGCTGGTCATTACCGGCGGCCCCGGTACAGGGAAAACGACAGTCGTACAGGCGATTATTCGCCTGGCAGAACAAGAAGGCCTGCGAATTTTGCTATGCGCGCCGACCGGCCGGGCAGCCAAGCGCTTGGAAGAAACGACGGAACGCAAGGCAAAAACGATTCATCGCCTGCTCATTCCTGATGGGTTTAACGGCGAGATGCAGGTTTTTGAATATAATGAAACCAAATTGCTGCCGGCAGATTTAGTCATTGTCGATGAAGTATCCATGCTGGATATGGAAATGATGTATCATCTGCTGCAGGCATTGAGCCCGCGCTGCCGCTGTATATTAGTTGGCGACGCCGATCAGCTGCCGTCTGTAGGGGCCGGCGCGGTGCTGCATGATATTATTCAGTCTCAGGTCGTGCCGGTCGTGCGCCTGGATACGATTTTTCGCCAGCAAGAAGGCGGGCGCATTGTAACAAATGCCCATTTGATTAATCACGGCCGCCTGCCTGTCGTCAATGCGGATGCAGAATTTCGGTTTGTAGAAATCCAAAACGAAGAAGAAGGCGCTGCCAAAGTATGCCAGCTGTATGAAACAGAAACGGCGGAAGCCGGAGATAAATTTGCTGTCCAAGTATTGGCACCCATGTATAAAAATCCCTGCGGTGTGGAACATCTCAATGCCGTGATTCAAGAAAAGACGAATGAGCCGCAAAAAAATAAAGGCGAATATAAAAACGGCAAGACGCTGTTTCGGCGCGGCGATAAAGTCATGCAGAAGCAGAACAATTACGACAAAGGCGTGTTTAATGGGGATATAGGTGAAATATTTGCTATTCAAAACGATGTCATCTATGTGCGGTACCCAGAACAAGATGTCAAATATGAAGGACAGGAAGTCGATGAAATTACGCTGGCCTATGCGATTACTGTCCATAAAAGCCAGGGCAGCGAATATCACACAGTCATCATGACGATTGTCAACAGTCATGCCATCATGCTGCAGCGCAATTTATTTTATACGGCTGTTACTAGGGCCAAACGAAAAGTGATACTGGTCGGTACTAAAATGGCACTGCAGTCGGCGGTACAAAATACACGGACGAGCCGGCGCTTTACACTGCTTACGCCGCGTTTGCGCGAGGAGGACTTATGTTAAATACACTGCAAGACGTATTCCTGCAGCTGTTGTATCCGGCTCATTGTCCCGGCTGCGGCCAAACGGTGCCGCGGCAGGGGCAGTGGTGTCCTGCATGCTGGAATCGTGTTTGGCATCCTAGAAAGCTGAATCACAGCCAGGCCATACGCTTCTTGGACGGATGCTATTGCTTGGTGGACTATCGGGGAGCTGTACGGCACGTGCTGCATGATTTGAAATATAACGGCGCAAAACGGCAGGCCGCAGCGTGTCAGTCTTTTCTGCGGCAGTTTCCCTGGATGCCGCGCTTGAAACATATACGCGTCGTTATCCCTGTACCGCTGGCTCCTGAAAAGGAAAAAGAACGAGGATTCAATCAGACAGAGCTCATTTTTCGTTCTTGGGCAGAAGCGCATTGGCAATGGGCTGACGGGCTGCAGCGTATACGCCGTACAGAAGCACAGTGGCAGCTGTCTCGCAAAGAACGAGGCGGCAACGTAAAAAGAGCCTTTGAAGTGAAAGGCTCTTTTTCTGCAAAGCAACAACATATTTTATTAGTAGATGACATTTACACAACAGGGATGACGATGGAGGCCTGTGCCAAGGCGTTAAAAGAAAAAGGCGCCGCCAGCGTGACCGGGTTGGTCATTGCCAGCGGTGCCTTATAAAAAGACCTATTAATGGCCCAAGGTTTCAATAAATGCTTTGACAACTTCCGGGTCAAATAAAAGACCGGAAGCACTGAATAATTCACGGATTGCCTGTTGTTTTGTTTTGGCCCAAAATTCGGTAGACGGATTAATAATCGTGTCGTAATAATCTGCCACGGCAATAATCCGCGCCCCAAAGGGGATATTGGCACCCCGCAGATGTTTGGGGAATCCCGTGCCGTCCCAGCGTTCATGATGATAGCGAATATATGGGACGATATCTTGGCAGCAGGGAATGTTTTCCAGCATATTGCCGCCAGCCGCAGCGTGCCGACGATATTGTGCCTTTTCCGACCGGTTTAGATACGGCATCTTGGCGAGCAGCGTGTTGGAAACAAACAGCAGCCCGATATCATGAAGTAAGGCCGCGTGCTTGATTTGTTCTATTTCACTGCGCGGCAGCCCCAGCTTGACAGCAATACTGACGCTGTAGTTGGCTACCTGCAGAGAATGCATATAGAGACGCTGATTCTTTAATTGTAAGAATTTAAGAAGTTCTGCCGTAATGGTATCGAGAGAGTTCATTTCCTCCATACCGATACCGGCAGCCTGCTTCAATGACACCATATACATGACCAACAAAACCTTTCCCAATCAATGTGATTAATTCTTTACTTCTTAGTCGCATGGCGTGCCCGGCGCGTTTGCTGCGGGTGACGCAAAATGTGAAACATATGCGTGCTTGTCCGTTTGATGCGGGCACCGGTGTTTTTCATGCGGCGAACCGTCGTGATTTTGGATTTGCGTTTTGGACGCATATCGCGGATAGAACCAAAATCACCGCGGCGAATACTCGTAGCTTTAACGCGGTCAGACCGCAGATTGACTTTTAAGGCACTCATAATTTGGCTGGCCTTTAAATCAATATTAAAACTATAAATATCAGCTGCTACATATGCCAGTAACGGATAGGCATGAATACAGATATGGGAATTGCTGGAAACGGCAATACAAGTCAATTCGTCATCGACGTGGTAAAAAGTAATACCGTCTAATGGCGCGCCGACGAGTTCAAAAGCTCGTTTCACTAAAGGCTGTAATTCTTCCGGTTGCGTAAATGTTGTTTTGCAGTTGTAAAAGTCGATTAGCAAATGCTTTCCTAATGTATTGTTCATGATTTCCACCCATTATTTTAGTACAGTTCATTATATCCTGTTTTTGGTGTCTTGTAAACGAGATTTTACAAAAGGAAATAGGTGCATCATACGTATATAGATTTTCTATACCTGTATAAAAGGCCCAAACATGCGGTATCTGCAGGAAAACGATGGATTGCCGCAGAACAAACATATCAAAAATTCATACGTCTATGCCAAATACGAGGATATATCCGTCCGGCTGGCAGCCAAATGTCTATTACTGTCATGACAATAGTCTTGTCAAAAGAAGATGTCTGAGCTATAATACACAGTAATTGCAGTGATTACTGGATGGTATTCGATAAAAGTACCGGCAGATGTACGAAACGGGGAGGAAAGACACGAATGGAATACATAGAAGATGAAATTCTTAGACTGAAAAAGGAGAAGCAGGCCGTCATTTTAGCTCATTATTATGTACCGGATGAAGTGCAGGAAATAGCGGACTATATTGGCGATTCCTTTGCTCTCAGCAAAAAAGCAGTAGAAACGGATGCAAAGATTATTGTGTTTGCCGGTGTGCGTTTTATGGGAGAAAGCGCAAAAATGCTGAATCCAGATAAAAAAGTTCTCATGCCGGACCGTACAGCAGACTGTCCCATGGCTCATATGGCTTCGGTGAAGACGATAGAAAAAGTACGCCAACAGTATGATGATGTGGCTGTTGTCTGCTATATCAATTCAACAACCGAACTGAAAGCGGCTTCCGATGTTTGTGTCACGTCGTCCAATGCGGTTCGAATTGTCAAAAAGCTGCCGAATAAAACCATTTTCTTTACGCCGGATAAGAATTTGGGACACTATGTATCGACCCAGGTGCCGGAAAAGCAGTTTATTCTTAATGATGGATTTTGTCCGCGTCATGATTCGATTCGTACAGATGTTGTCCAAGCAGCAAAGAAGAAACATCCGCAGGCTTTGTTTTTAGCACATCCGGAATGTCCCAAAGAAGTATTGGCATTGGCTGATTATATCGGCAGTACGTCAGGCATCATTCAATATGCGTCTGCTTCACCGGCGCAGGAATTTATTATTGGCACGGAAAACGGGGTACTGTATGAGCTGCAGACCCGCAATCCGGGAAAAGTATTTTATCCGGCCATGGAAGATCAATACTGCATCAACATGAAGAAAGTGACGCTGGAAAAAGTACGGAACTGCCTTCGTGACGAAACCAATGAAGTACATGTCGATGCGGCACTTAGCCGCCAGGCTGTACGTGCATTGGACAACATGTTGAAATTGGCTCAATAAGAGAGGAAATCATATTATGAATAAGAAAAAAGCAGATATTGTTATTGTTGGCACAGGCGCCAGTGGTTTGTTTGCAGCACTGCATCTGCCGCGGGATAAAAAAATTTTGATGATTACCAAAGATGAAGTAGAAAACAGTGATTCCTTTTTGGCACAGGGCGGTATTTGCGTACTTCGTGATGCCGACGACTATGACAGCTTTATGGAAGATACGCTGAAGGCCGGCCATTATGAAAACCGCAGAGAATCCGTTGATATTATGATTCGTTCTTCGCAGGAAGTAATCCGCGAACTGATTGCCTACGGCGTAGAGTTTGCCCGCACGCCGGACGGTAAGCTCGATTACACGCGTGAAGGCTGTCATTCTCGAGCTAGAATCTTGTTTCATGAAGATATTACGGGTAAAGAAATTACAAGCAAACTGTTGGCTGCCGTAAGAAAACTGCCCAATGTGACAATTCTTGATTTTACGACGATGCTGGATATTATTGCTGTAGATAACCGCTGTCTGGGCGTATTGGCAAAGGATGCGCAGGGCAGCCTTTTGGCGATTGAAGCCGGACAGACTATCTTAGCCAGCGGTGGAATTGGCGGGTTGTACGACCATTCGACCAATTTCCCGCATTTGACAGGAGATGCCTTGGCGATTGCCATGAAACACGGCGTACAGCTGGAACATATCGACTACGTTCAAATCCATCCGACTTCGCTGTATTCCAAAAAGCCGGGACGCAGTTTTCTGATTTCCGAATCCGTCCGCGGTGAAGGTGCCAAACTGCGCAGCAAAGACGGCCAGCGTTTTGCGAATGAAGTGCTGCCGCGCGACTTGATGACCGCAGAAATACGCAAGCAAATGAAAAAGGACAACATGCCCTATGTTTGGCTGGATATGACGGTTTTGGGAGCAGAAACCATCAAAAATCATTTTCCCCATATTTACGAACGCTGTCTGGAAGACGGCATTGACGCGACGAAGGACTGGGTTCCCGTTACGCCGGCGCAGCACTATTTTATGGGCGGCATTCATGTAGATGCCAACAGCAAAACGACGATGGATCATTTATATGCTGTAGGCGAAACGAGCTGCAACGGCGTCCATGGCAAAAATCGGCTGGCAAGCAATTCTCTCTTGGAAAGTTTAGTCTTTGGCAAACGGGCAGCCCTGCATATTGACGAAGCCTATACAAAGGGATATACTGCTGTACATACTGATGTTTTTGATACGGCGGCCGCTGAAGCAGCAGCGGATATCCAAGCAAAGGCCGGTCAATTGGCACAGCAGTACAAGACAGCCATAGTACAGGAAATGGAAAAGGAGAAACAAGCAGAATGAACAGCATAACGATGAAATTGCAGGCAGAACCGCTTATCCGCATGGCACTGCGGGAAGATATTACGAGTGAAGATGTATCTACCAATGCGATTATGCCCGAAGACTGCCAAGGGGAAGTCGAATTGATTTGCAAGCAGGATGGCATTATTGCTGGATTGGATGTGTTTGCCCGCACATTTACGCTTTTGGATGAAAAAGTTTGGTTTGAATTTTTCGTAAAAGATGGAGATGCTGTTAAAAAAGGGCAGGTAGCGGCGAAAGTTATCGGCAATATTCGCGCTCTTTTGTCGGGAGAACGGGTGGCCCTCAACTACTTGCAGCGTATGAGCGGTATTGCTACGTATACCCGTCATGTAGCAGATTTGCTGGCAGGAACGCAGATTACCTTGTTGGATACCCGTAAGACAACGCCTAATATGCGCGTGTTTGAAAAGTATGCAGTCACCGTAGGCGGCGGCAAAAATCACCGCTATAATTTATCTGACGGGATTTTGCTCAAGGACAATCATATCAATGCTGCCGGCTCAGTCAAAAAAGCCATCGAACTGGCTAAAGCGTATGCTCCTTTTGTACGCAAAATCGAAGTAGAAACAGAAAACCTCGATATGGTACAGGAAGCAGTAGAAGCCGGAGCTGATATTATTATGCTGGACAACATGTCCCATGACATGATGAAGAAGGCTGTAGAACTGATTGACGGCCGGGCGGCTACAGAATGCTCCGGCAATGTGACGGCAGAAAATATTGCCGGGCTGGCAGATATCGGCATTGATTATATTTCCAGCGGCGCCTTGACACATTCGGCACCGATTTTGGATTTATCGTTAAAAAATTTACGACGTATTTAAAAGAAAAGCCAAAGGGGCTGTCGCACGAAGCAATTTTGCTTCGATGCGATAGCTCCTTTTTTTGCCTATTGAAATTAGTTTTATGTT
>CAVKEA010000034.1:0-27363 GCA_963655305.1 bacterium | reverse complement strand
ATAAAATATCATAATGAAAATTATTATATCAATAAACATAAATAATAAAATATCAAAATTATTATCATTTACAGGAGAAGAAAAGTATATAGGTGATAGGGAAAATGCATGATATATCAGAAAAAATGGGATTAAGTAATAATATTCACTCTTATTACTTGACAGATAAAACCAAATTTTATATACTAAACACGGTAATGAAATATATTATCAACGTAAAAGAAGGGAAGTGCCAGTATTATTTACGGAGCTAATAGAAAGGAGCGATGTAAATGAGTGTCGTCATCGTAGGTGGAAATGATTGTATGGTTTGCCAATACAAAAATATATGTAAAAAATACTCTTATAAGGCAAAAGTGTTTACACAGGTTCCGAGCGATTTCAAATCAAAAATTGGATCGCCGGATTTAGTCATTTTGTTCACTAGCACAGTTAGTCACAGCATGGTGCGGTGCGCCTTGAAAGAAGCGCAGCGGAAGAACGTAGAGGTTGTGCGTTCGCATACCAGCAGTTCTAACTCGCTTAAGTGTATATTAGAATCTCGCGCAGAACGCTGCAGTAACTGCGGATAGCATCTGAGCGAATGAAGGAGAGGGAAGAAGATGAACATCGTTACATTGGCAGACATGAAAGTCGGCGAAAAGGGTGTTGTCGAAGCGCTGGAAGGCCACGGCAACATTCAGCACCGGCTTGTTGATATGGGTGTTGTAAAAGGGTCCCATATCTCTGTTGTCAAAAAGGCACCGCTGGGTGACCCAATCGAAGTGAACGTAAAAGGTTGTGCGTTGGCTTTGCGAATGAACGAAGCAGCTATGATTACCGTAGCTGTAGAAGGGGGTAAATAGTAGTTATGGAAGATGCAGGAAAAATTAAGGTTGCCTTAGCCGGCAATCCTAACTGCGGCAAAACGACAATTTTTAACAATATTACAGGTGCCAAGCAGCACGTTGGGAACTACCCCGGCGTTACCGTAGAAAAAAAAGAAGGGCACTGTACTTTTGATGGCAAGGAGTTGCTTTTCGTCGACTTGCCGGGCACATACAGCTTGACGGCTCGTTCGTTGGATGAAGTTGTTGCAAGAAATGTTATTATTAATGAAAAACCAGATATTATCGTAAACGTATTAGACGCATCCAACTTGGAACGAAACTTGTATTTGGCCGCACAGCTCGTTGAATTAGGACGTCCTATGGTTGTCGCATTAAACATGATGGATATTGCGGAACGCATGGGTGTCAAAATTGATTTGAAAAAGTTGGGACAGCAGATGGGAGCCGTCGTTGTACCATTGGTTGGCAGTAAAAACATCGGTACGAAGGAATTGCTCCAAGTCGTTTCCCATGCTGAAAATACTCAGAATCTGGTCAATGCAACCGTCGATTATGGGCCGGATGTAGAACCGTCTATTGCAGAATTGACAGATGCCATCCAGAAAACAGGCATTATTAATTATCCTATCCGTTGGCTGGCTGTTAAATTGCTGGAAAACGACGCCGATGTCGTTGCCAAAGTAAAAGCAATGGAAGGCACGCAGAATATTATTTCACTGGCTGCTAAAATGCGTGAAAGCTTGAAAGACAAAATTGATTTGGACTTCTATTTTGCGCAGTGCCGCCATCAGTTTGCCGTACAGGCCTTTAACAACTCTATTATCAGTGCCGGTACGCCGGACCCCTTGTCCAACAAGATTGATAATGTCCTGACGCACCGTATTTTGGGGATTCCTATTTTCCTGGCATTAATGTGGCTCATGTTTACAGCCGTTATTGACCTCGGCGCGTACCCGCAGGATTGGCTGGATACGGGCTTTGGCATGCTGGGTGACTGGCTCAGTGATGTCATCGTAGATGAACAGCTCAAATCGTTGGTTGTCGATGGTATTATCGGCGGCGTTGGTTCTGTTTTGAGCTTCGTACCGTTGATTGTGTTGTTGTATTTCTTCATCAGCTTGTTGGAAGACACCGGCTATATGGCTCGTGCTGCGTTCCTGATTGACCGTGCGATGCGTGCGCTCGGGCTGCACGGCAAATCCTTTATCCCGATGATTCTTGGCTTTGGCTGCAACGTTCCTGGTATCATGGCTGCCCGTACATTGGACAACGAAAAAGACCGTTTGGTAACGATTATGGCCTGCCCGTTCATGAGCTGCGGTGCCCGCCTTCCTGTATATACCCTGCTGATTGCGGCTTTCTTTGGCGCATCCGGTTACGGCGGCACGGTTCTCTTTGGCATTTACCTGCTGGGGATTATCATTGCTGTTCTCGTCGCAGTCATTCTGCGTCATACGGTATATAAAGGCGAAGTGGAACCGTTCGTTATGGAACTGCCGCCGTACCACATTCCGACTGTCAAAGGCGTTTTGACACATATGTGGGAACGTACCGTATTGTATATTAAAAAAGCCGGTACCTTTATTTTAGGTGCTTCTATCATCGTTTGGTTCCTCACAGCCTATCCGATGGATGTACAGTATTCACAGGATTTCGATGCGGCTCATGACCAAGTCGAAGAACAGATGGAAGCTAAACAGGCTGAAATCCTCAAAGGATACGGCATTGAAAACTTGGAAGATAATGCCGAATTGAATGAAATGTATGAAGCAATGGTTGCCGCTGCAGACGAAGCAAAAGATGCAGATGACGACGATGACAAAGATGTCGAAAGTGTTGATCAGGTAGAAGAAGAAGAAGCAGAAAAACCGGAATATCCGGATGCCTTTGCAGATCTCCAGGAAAAGAACCCGACAGTATATGAACAAGCATTGCCGCTCTTTGATGCCAAAGCAGAAGCTGACGATGCCAACGATAAATTGGATGATCAGATGAACTCTGAAAAATTGTCGCAGTCTTATGCCGCTACAATCGGCCACGCTATCGAACCGATTATCGCGCCTCTTGGCTTTGACTGGAAAATTGGCGTAGGGATTGTTGCCTGCTCTGCTGCTAAAGAAGTCATGGTTTCCACATTGGCTACGATTTACAGTGTAGAAGCTGACTCTGACGATGAAGCAAACCTCGTAGAATACTTGGCAAATGACCCGAGCTTCAACCCGGCTGTCGCGTTGTCCTTGATGGTCTTCAGCTTGCTTTACATGCCTTGCGTTGCTGCCATGGCTGTTATCAAACGTGAAACCAACTCGTGGAAAATGCTCTTGGCTGTTGATGGTTTGTGCCTCGTATTATCCTATGTATTAGCTTTTATCACCTACCACGGCGCATTGCTCTTTGGTTTGGGTGCGTAATAGACAGCACATAACATATTAATGTATAATATAAGGGATTGCTGCGGCAATCCCTTATATTTTCATCCTAGAGGAGGGGAGTAGTATGAGTCCTGCTACGATTATTGTTGCTATTGTCGTGGTGATTGCCGTCGTTTACACGGTTCGCCACGTTCGCGGGCTTTTCAAGGGAACGGCCGGCTGCTGCGGAGGCGGCTGCTCCGGCAATTGTTCGTCATGTCATACAGAACCTGTGCCGCAAAAGCCGGCATCTGCACCGATTAAAAAGAATCCGGAAGAACCGAAAAAATAATTTGCGAATGTTCTTGCTATATTCTCGTTTGCGTGATATAATGTTTCTTGTTAATTTAGGCAGTCCTCTGCTCGTTTGACGATTGCCGCGCAGGTGGCGGCAACGGGGAGTAACGAATGTCTTATAGGAGGAAAAAGAAAATGAACATTATCAGCGTATTGGAACAAGAACAGCTTCGTAACGACATTCCTGAATTCCGTCCTGGCGATACGGTCAAGGCTCATGTAAAGGTTGTCGAAGGCAATCGTGAACGTATTCAGGTTTTTGAAGGCGTCGTTATCGGCCGTCAAAACGGCGGTGTCCGCGAAACCTTTACGGTTCGTCGTATTTCTTACGGTGTAGGCGTTGAACGTACTTTCTTGGTACATTCCCCGCGTCTTGCAAAAATCGAAGTCGTTCGCCGTGGCGTAGTTCGCCGTGCAAAACTGAATTATCTCCGCGGTCTTACAGGTAAAGCTGCTCGTATTCGCGAACGTCGGTAATTTCCTGGCAAGAACACATAAAACAAGGATTGGAAGAGATTCCAGTCCTTGTTTTTTTTAAAGAAACGTTCACAAGAAATGGAGGGAACACATACTATGATTATCAACTGGTATCCGGGCCATATGGCGAAAGCCAAACGGCTGATTGAAGCGAATCTGAAAGTGATCGATGTCGTCATTGAATTGGTAGACGCGCGCATTCCCTGGAGCAGTACCAACCCGATGATTAGTCAGCTCATCGGACAAAAGCCGTCCGTTGTCGTCTTAAATAAAGCGGATTTGGCCGATGCGGCCGTATTGGACGATTGGGTCCGCTACTATAAAAGCAAGGGACGCCTTGTCATGGCTCTCAATAGTAAAGACGGCAAAGGCGTTAAATCACTCATGGCGTTGGTTCGCCGCCTGGCAGCACCCAAACTGGAACATTGGCGTGCCAGAGGCCTCAAAAACCGTTCTGTCCGCACGATGATTTTGGGGATTCCCAATGTAGGAAAATCTACGCTGATTAATAAATTAGCACGCCGCAGTGCCGCCAAGACGGCCGATAAACCGGGGGAAACCAAAGGAAAGCAATGGGTTCATATTGGCGACCAACTGGATTTGCTGGATACGCCGGGCGTGTTGTGGCCGAAGCTGGAAAATCAGGTCAGTGCCTATCGGCTGGCTGCGACGGGAGCGATTTCGGATACGGTGTTTGATATGGAAACCGTTATTACACAGCTGATTACAGAACTCAGTACATGGTATCCGGATGAAGTCAAAACGCGGTTTAAATTGGACAGCTTGTGCGAAGCACCCTTGGATACGATAGAAGCGATTGGCCGTAAACGCGGCTGTATTGTTGCCGGCGGTGTCGTAGATTTGGAAAAAACATATAAGTTGATTTTAAAAGAATACCGGGAAGGCAAAATCGGCCGTATTTCGTTGGACAGAGTAGCAGAAGCGGGAGAAGACGCATGATAGATTTGAGCAGCTTAAAAACAGCCGATATCAAAAAAATGCTGGCACAAGGCGTGGCAGACGAAGCCGCCTTTGTGCAGGCAATGAAAGAAGATAAACGAGTATCTGTGCAGAAATTGGCACAGTCCTATCTCAAACGAAAGATAAAAGAAGAAGCAGAACGGGAACGCGTGCTGCACATGTATGCCATGGAAACGGCCTATTATAATGACGGCATATACCATGTGGCCGGCGTCGATGAAGCTGGACGCGGCCCGGCAGCAGGCCCTGTCATGATTGCAGCCGTCATTTTGCCGCCCTATTGGGAATGCCCAGGACTGAATGACAGCAAAAAGCTGTCTCCGGCCAAACGGGATATACTGTACGATAAAATTATGCAGGAAGCTGTAGCGGTGTCCTGCGTGTCCAAATCGGAAGCAGAAATCGATGCCTTGGATATTTATCACGCGACGATGCAGGGCATGTACGATGCCGTTGCCGGCTTGGATACCGCCGCTGAAGCGGTCCTAATCGATGCCATGCCGCTGCGGAATCTGACAGTGCCGCACCAATCGGTCGTGCACGGTGATGCCGTCAGTGCCTCTATTGCGGCCGCGTCGATTATTGCCAAAGTCACGCGAGACCGGTTGATGATTGCCTATGACAAAACGTATCCGCAATATGGTTTTGCTATACATAAAGGTTATTTGACGCAGCGGCATATGGATGCGCTGCAAGAATACGGCCCGTGCCCTATTCACCGCCGCAGCTTTGAGCCCATTAAAAGCATGGTGAAGCAGACAACACACAACGAAAAGCTGTAAAAAACAGGTAAAACGGACCACAAAAGACGATGCCGGAGAGGCCGGTTTTTGTCTGTTTCGCTATTCCAAGTAAAACAGAAAGAAGTATTTCTCCTTGAAAAACAGCCTGGCTGTTATGCGAAATATGAATCTTGCAAAAGTAGCATAGAAATCGAGTATCGTTATATTTTTACTATAGATATATGCCATAAATTATCTATTTTTAGTGGCGTGAAAAAGCTTGTTGGTATACAATAAGAATACGAATTCATTTCCGAACTGAAGGAGGTATTTTTGATGAAGAAAAAAATAATGACAGCGTTGTGCGTCTGCCTGCTTGCCGGGTCTGTTGCCTTGGCAGCTTCGCCGGCTGCCGTAACGGATACGCAGCAGTATGTACTGACACGTGCCGACGGCAGTTCGCTTACTGTCAAGTATCCGAGCATTACCGTGCCGGGAAACCAAGCTGCCAGCCAGCTGATTACGCAGTATTTTATAGATGAACAGGCGAAAGCAGCGGCGTTTTTTAATAAGGAAGCCATAGACGGCATGAAAATGACCGAAGAAAAATCGTACGTCGTCACCTTGAATAATGGCAAATATCTCTCCTTTATCGACCAGGGATATATCTACTATGACCGGGCAGCCCATCCTACAAGCTGGAAAAACGGCGTAACCTTTGATGTAGAAACAGGCAAACGCGTAGAATGGCAGGACATTATCCGCCCGGAAGATGCCAAGGCATTTTCTTTGAAAAATATCAACACGCAGATTTTCCTGAGCAAATATGTATTGTCCAGCTATTTTAAGGGACTGACAGAATTGCCGAAGAATTACTATCTCGACAAGAACCAAACCATTCATTTTATTTTTAACCAATATGAAGTGGCCCCGTATTCTTCGGGCATCATTGATATTAACATGCATAAAAAAGCGAAATAAAACACAGCAGTTTTTTTATCTGCCGCATAGGCAGTTTAGAAATACAGTGACAGCAGCGTACAGATAGATGCGTTTGCAAAAATCGGGGAGAAGTACAAAAATATGCGGGGTGAAACGGCGTGCCATTTGATATAGAGTCTTCTAAGTATAAAACGATTCTTCATTCCAAAAGAGCGAATATTTACTATGTAGAACATTGTCGTGTGATGCAGAAAGACGGCTGCATCGTATATTTGACGGAAGCTAAAAAAGAAAACTTGTATTGGAATATACCGATTGCCAATACGACAGTGATTCTGCTGGGGAGCGGCACTTCGATTACCCAGGCAGCGATGCGGCTGTTGGCACAGGCAGGTGTCTTGGTCGGATTTTGCGGCGGCGGTGGAACGCCGTTGTTTGCCGGCACCGAAATAGAATGGCTGTGTCCGCAGTCCGAATATCGGCCTATTGCGTATGTACAAGGCTGGCTCTCGTTTTGGTTTGATGAAGCGAAGCGATTGACCATAGCCAAAGAATTTCAACTGCAGCGAATTCATTTTTTAAAAACGGTATGGCGTACGGATAAAGAACTAAACAACTATAATTTTTACAGTGATGATGCAGAAGTGGAAAAAGCACTGAAAACGTTTAAGATGGCTATCTCAAAAGCGGCTACGGTGACAGAATTGCTGACGAGCGAAGCCGCTTTTACCAAAAATTTATGTAAGTATGCTGCTGAAAGAAGCAACTGGGGTGAATTTTCCAGAGAACACACCGGCAGCGATGATGCCAATATCTTCTTGAATCATGGCAATTACCTGGCATACGGCTTGGCTGCTTGTACGCTCTGGGTTTTAGGGATTCCGCATGGCTTTGCTGTCATGCATGGAAAGACACGGCGCGGGGCGTTGGTGTTTGATGTAGCCGATTTAATCAAAGACAGTATCGTGCTGCCGTGGGCCTTTATCTGTGCGGCTGGAGGCGCAAAAGACAAAGAATTTAGACAAACGTGCCTGCAGGCATTTGCAGCTCATCATGCATTGGATTTTATGTTTGACGAAGTAAAGAAATGCAGCGAGTTTTTTAAAGAAGCCCCGGCTCAAAAACAAAAAAGCGAATAAAACCGCATTATGTATTTACATTTTTTATTCATAGATGTACTATAATAGTATCTGTTGCATAAACAGTTTAGAATATTGTAATTTAGTATTATCCATCACCTGCTGCATAAGCAGTTTTCTAATATGAGAAAGTAGAATAGAAATTTTTTAAGATATATAATAAATACCATTGTAATTTAATATTATTTATAGTACTATACTCGTATAGTGGATATATAAAATCTGTCTTGTATAGGAGCTGTTGCCTATGATGGTCTTATTTATTAGTCGCAGTGAAAAGAAAAGCATCTATACGGTACGAAAAATTCTAGATAATTTTGCAGATCGCATTGGCGGTGACACGTGGAAAACAGTCATCACGGAAGAGGGACTGCAAGCCGTAAAAGTATTGCTGCAGCGAAATGCAACTAAAAATATGGCTGTAGCCTGCCATTGGATTCGTTCTCGCAGCCGCAGCGAATTACGCTGGATTGTAGGAAATCGCAGCAAGTTCAATGATGATGGCGTGGTTCCTATCAGCACAACACGCCGGAACATCAATCACAGTGAGTGGGAAAGTGATTGGCAGTATTTGCCGGAAATAAAGATGTTGGCAGCAATAGCAAGTTTGATGCACGACTGGGGCAAAAGCAACTTGTTCTTTAGTACGAAATTAAAACAATCTCTAAAATACAAAAATAGTAGCTCTTTCAAAGCCAACAAAGATCCATTCCGCCATGAATGGGTTTCCTGCAAGATATTGGAAGCATTGGTGCATAGCACGCAGGCCGCAGACGATGACAGTATATGGCTGCAGGCATTGGCAGCAGGTACTGTCAAGGAAACGACACTAAAGGCTGCGCTGCAGCAGCCATACGATGCCATACAGATGAAACAGCTTCCGCCCATTGCCCGCGTAGTGATTTGGCTAATCTTGTCGCATCACAAAATGCCGCAGCTCAAGGAGCATCATAAACAGGACGGCACGACAGCACCTGATTTTGATTCCGTCATGGAGCGTATCGATGCCTCGTGGGGATATAAAAATGAAGAATGTACTGATTTGGATGAACAAAGCCAGTGTTTTTGTTTCCCTAAAGGACTGTTGATAGCGCATTCTTGTATTTGGCAAAAACAAATCAAACGCTGGAGCCGCAAGGTATTGCAAAATCAGAAAAAATTGTTGCAGCTGTTTGAAAATAAACCTGCGCTGCGTCACGTAGTATATGATGCCCGCTTATGCTTGATGATTGGCGATTATTATTACTCTTCCCTGCCCGCTGCAGAGAAGGACACTGCGAAGGCTTCTTCGAAGACACTTTGGGCCAATACGGACCATGGCCAGCTGAAACAAACGCTGGAAGATCATATTACCGGGGTCACGAGCCAAGCGGTAAAAATAGCACAACAGCTGCCGCGGTTTGCAAAAGAAATGGAAACCGTATATGACGTTCCGGCATTACGCAGAAAAAGTCCCAAAGAGTACCGCTGGCAGGATACGGCAGTGGAAAAAATTCGGGAATTTCGTAAAAAAACAGAAGATGAACAGGCGTTTTTCATTGTCAACATGGCAAGTACGGGCTGCGGCAAAACGATTGCCAATGCAAAAATCATGCAGGCTGTGTCGGCTGATGAAAAATCTCTCCGCTATGTGCTGGCGTTGGGATTGCGGTCGTTGACCCTGCAGACCGGGGACGAGTATCGACAACGACTGGGCTTGGATGCATCCGATTTAGCGGTATTGATTGGTTCGACTGCCGTACAAGAACTGCATGACATCGATAAGGTGGAAGAACCGGCTGTATACGGCCCCGAATCCATACAAGGGGAAACAGAATATATGGATACAGCCAATGAAAACCAGCAATTTCTGTCTATTTTCTTTCAAGGGCCGCAGGCGGCCAAACACAAGGCATTATTGTATAAACCCGTTTTGGTCGCCACAATTGACCACATGATAGGGGCGACAGAAACAATTCGCGGCGGCCGGTATATGCTTCCTTTTTTGCGGTTGATGTCATCGGATTTAGTCATTGACGAAATTGATGATTTTACGGCAAAAGATGTAGTCGCCATTGCTCGGTTAGTGCATTTGGCGGGCATGATGGGACGGAATGTGGCGATTTCTTCAGCGACGATTCCGCCTGATTTGGCAGAAGGCATGTATCGGGCATACACGGCAGGATTGGCTTGCTGCAATGCGTTTTTTGCAGAGAAAAAACGGTGCAGCCTCGTACTTTGCGATGAATTTAAAACGACAGTACAGCGGCTGAATGCAAACGACAAAGCAGCCTATCAGAAAGCGCACGCTGCATTTGTTGCCAAACGAGTAGCCAGACTGTTGAAACAGCCGGTCAAACGAAAAGGGATAATCGTGCCTGTAAAACGGTCAAACGACATGACGGTGTATTGGGATGCCATACGCCAAGCTGCGGAAACACTGCACGCCAACAATCATATCGTAGATGACAAAACAGGAAAGAACGTGTCATTTGGCATCATCCGCACTGCTAATATCGACCCTTGCGTGCAGGTAAGCCAATATTTGCTGACTTGTAACTGGCGTGAAGGGTATACGGCACGGGTTATGACGTATCACAGCCGGCAGATTTTGTTGCTGCGTCATGTGCAGGAGAAATATTTGGACTGCGTACTCAAACGCAAGGATGCCAAGGCATGCCTGCAAGATGAGGCGGTGCGGCGCGTATTAGATACGACGACTGCAGAACATATCTTGTTTATTGTCGTGGCGACGCCGGTAGAAGAAGTAGGCCGAGATCATGATTTTGACTGGGCCGTCATCGAGCCGTCTTCCTATCGGTCCATTATCCAGTTGGCCGGGCGCGTGCTGCGGCATCGGCTATGTTTGACAGATAGGACAGTGCCCAATGTGGCTGTGATGCAGTTCAATATTAAGGGGTTTAAAAATGAAAAAGGGCTTGCGTTTATACGTCCCGGTTATGAAAGTCAAAGGTATCAGCTGCAGAGTCATGACTTGATGCAGCTCATCGATGCAGAGGCGTTTGCCGCACGAATTGATGCGATACCCCGCATTCAGAAAGCATCTGTATTGCATCCGACGCAAAGACTTATTGACTTGGAGCAGCAGACGATGGCTGATTTTAATGCCCCAAATGCTGTCGGGCCGGAAACCTGCAGCGGCTGGCTGGATGAATGGTGGTGGATGACGGCACTGCCGCAGCAACTCAATCGCTTTCGAGAACAAACATACGAGACGGTTACCATTTATGCGGACTATTGTCAGGGACAAATCACCTTCCGTATAAATGATAAAAAACAGGAAGATCAGCCGGAAACGGAAGTGTTGGGGATACATCCGTATCCTGTCGATGACAACCTGAAACAGCGACTCTGGCTGCCCAGAACATATACAACATTCCTGCGTCAGTATATACCGGATGCTGATGTAGAAGATGAAGAGGAAGAACTAAAAAAGCTTTCTAAGAAATGGGGTGAAGCTACGATTCCTGATTATGGGGATAAGAATAGTAATGTCCAATGGTATTATGCAGATGATTTTGGCTTTTTTAAACAATAAGGAGGCGGATATGCAGTGAGCATGTTTATGGAGTATGTCAAAAATCAAGCGACAGCCAAGAAAAAAACACCTGCTGCATGGCTGGAAGGGATAATCAACCATATACCGAATTGTACACTGGCTACACATGTCGGTAAATTTACCCATCCCAGCAGTAAAAACGTGGATATCAATGATACAGAGAAGCAGCCCGATTTGCCTTACGTAGTGACAGCGGCTGTACACCATCCCGTAGATATCGTTGTCAATGCGGCATATATAGGAACGGCAAAATTTTTGTTGTACGAGTTGGAAGACGAGAAAACCGTGCTGCAGCATCTGCAGGAAGCTGACGTACAGCTGCAGCAGGAAATAGAACAGCTGGGCGTTTCATTTACCCAGGTATCTTCTATGATTGCTGCCATATGCCGTCCCAGTCAGCCGACGCAGACCAGCGGCTATATCAAGCAAGTGTATTTCCCCATATCGCCTGCAGCATATCGCCTAGTGAGTGTATTGCCGTCGTCGAGCATCATGATAGAAGTAAAAAGAAGAATAATGGAAGAAAACAGCAAGAGAAAAGAGTGCTGTGATGCCAAAAACAACCGCTATGGAGAACCCTATCGGACCTGGGCGGATACAACGGATATTCATTTTGGCGGTACTAAGCCGCAGAATATCAGTGCCCTGAATTCAGCACAGGGAGGCAGCTTTTTGGCGTTGTCCTCCTTGCCGCCTGTCATACAAAAGAAAGATATACGAATCCCTAAAAAAGACTTTTTCCAGGAAACCTTGCCATATAAAGACTATGTGTCGTTATTTAGAGCCCTGCATACCGATATCTTGACAAACGGCATCAATAATAGGCACGTACGCAGAAAACGGGAAGAAATCATAGGGTGTATCATGCAGCTGGCATGGACCTATTGCTATATGCTGCGCGAAGAACCTGCAGGATGGAGCCTGCCAAAAGACTATGAATCGCTGCCGCAGGCACAGAAAATATGGCTGGATGAAGCATATGCCCTGCAGCGAAAAGACAATAAAACGTGGGAACGCGAATTACAAACGCAGTTTGGCCGCTGGGTTATCAATAAATATTTTCGTATACTGAAAGATTCAAAAGTGCTTTTGGGGGATGACGAACTGGCATATGTCAAGAAGGTCATGCGGGATGCCATACGAAAGGATGTGAGAGAACATTGAATAAAACATATATTGTACTGCACCATATCCGCATTCAAAACGCCAATGCTATGAGCAGCTGTTATACTATAGGATTTCCGGCAATGACAGCTTGGCTGGGCGCCGTGCACGCGTGGCAGCGCAAGCTGCGGATGGTACCGGGATTGGAACAACTAGAATTGGTTCAGACCGCTGTCATCAGCCATCAATGCCAACTGCAGACATATAAAAACGGACATTTTAGTAGTATTATTGGTACGGCGAATCCCTTGAAAAAGAATAAACGGACAGGCAATTTTGAACGGCCTCCCTTTATTGAAGAAGCGCGTATCCATTTGGATGTATCCTTAGTCATAGAAGCCCATGGCGTATCCGGTGATAACGAAAAACTATGCAAAGCGAATTTGCAGACCATCCTTTGGCAGACAAAATTGGCATCCGGCGATGTCGTAGCCTATGATGAAAATATAGAAATCAAGTATATACCAGAAACCACGCGTACGGGAGAAAGAAAACTGATTTGCAGTCTGATGCCTGGCTATGCCCTTATCGACCGGAGCGAACTGCTTCAACCCCAAGATACTACATCGGCAGACAAGTTGGATGCTTTGTTGGATTTTTTGAGTATACATGTATACAGTGAGACAGAGAATGGAAAAAATACCAAAACTTGGCATACTAAAAAAAGAGAACCGGGTTGGCTGGTTCCTATCGCCATCGGCTTTAAAGGCATATCGCCTGTAGGCAAAGTCGCGAATCAACGGGACGAAACAGCAGACCATTGTTTTGTAGAAAGTGTAGTCACCTTGGGGGAATTTAAGATGACGTACCGCTTTCAATCTATAGACGACATGATGTGGCACTATGAATACGATGCCGCAAATCAATTATATATATGTAAAAATAGAGCAGGAGGAATGCAGCATGGCTAAAATGACAGAAAGAAAAACGACAGTACTTGCTTTTGAAAAGAAAATGGCAGCATCTGACGGATATATGTATCAAGTACGATGGGACACGCGAACGGAAAACACCCAGAGCATCGGCCTTTCAGAAAAGTCCGTGCGGGGCACGATTTCCAATCGGCTGCCAAAAGCAGATGCCAACGATCCGATGAAGCTGGATGCTAAAATTGAAAACCCGAATTTGCAAAAAGTGGACAGTGCTTCGTTGGATTTGCAGCATGATACATTGAAACTTCGCTTTACCCTGAAATTTTTGTCCGGTGTGCAGTATCCGTCCGCCTGCAATAACGAAGCCCATTATAAACGGATTGGCAACATGGTTCGCTCCTATATAGACACTTATGGGTTTAAAGAAGTAGCCAAACGGTATGCCTTGAATATAGCCAATGGCCGCTTTCTCTGGAGAAACCGAGTAGGCGCGGAAAAATTGGAAATAGTCGTGCGCAACCAAGAAAATCAAAAAACATGGACCTTTAATGGGTACGAATACGCTCTGAATACCTTTGAAAACACAGATGCGCAGGTCGAAGAATTGGCAGCCTGCATTGCCGATGCCCTGTGCGGTAAAACACCATACTTTTTTATAGAAATTACAGCCTATGCATTGCTGGGCAATGGACAAGAAGTATACCCCAGTGAAGAACTGGTTTTGGACAAAAACGATAATACCAATAAGAAAAGCAAAATTTTATATCAAGTCCATGGGATTGCTGCGATGCATTCACAAAAAATCAATAATGCCCTGCGGACGATTGATACATGGTATCCGGAATACGAAGAAACAGGCAGAGCGATTGCCATAGAACCTTATGGAGCCGTGACAACGATCGGCCGAGGCTATCGTTCACCGAAAGAAAAGAAAGATTTTTATACGTTGTTTGACAAATATTCCCAGGGCGACGAACCATTTGCCAGTCAAGACGAAGCCGATTATGTCATGGCAATGCTCGTCCGCGGCGGCGTTTTCGGAGAAAGCGGAAAGGATTGATGAGTATGAAATACTATCAAGAAATAACACTCCTTCCTGATGATACAGGCATATCGACTGCTTTTTTGTGGTCTAAAGTATTTTTTCAACTGCACCTCGTCTTAGCGGGCGAAAAAGAAAAACGGGGAAAGGGACTCTTTGCCGTGTCCTTTCCTCAATACCAAAAAGAAGGATTGGGAAACAAACTGCGTGTTTTTGCAGAAAATGAGACAGAGCTAGAAGACTTGCATCTTGCGAGCGTACTGCAGCGTTTTCAAGAGTATCTGCATATCACAGGTGTCAGACCCGTCAGAAAAAATCACGGCTGGGCGATATACAAACGTTATCAGCCGGACAGCTCGGTACATCAAAAAGCAAAACGCTATTCCAAACGGCACAATGTGACGTACGAAGAAGCATGCAGCCTCATGAAATCAAAAAAGAAAGAAAAACTTCCATACATACCCTTACACAGCGCATCCAACGGGCAACCCTTCAGCTTGTTTATTCAAAAAACAACAGCTGACGAAGAACATATCCAAAGCTTTTCCGCTTATGGATTAAGCACAGATTCCACAGTACCTGAATTTTGACCCAAATTTTTGACGTACGTCAAAAAGCAAGGAAATAAGCGGCTTTTAACATGGGCTTGAAAATTTGGGGTAAAATGGGTATAATCGCTATAAAGCAAGACGTCATGCGGATAAAGCTGCGTGATGCTACAGTTACCTGCCGTGTAGGCAGTTTAGAAAATTCATGGTTTTCTACCCATGTATCTCTATCTGTTACCTGCCGTATAGGCAGTTTAGAAAACTGCTGATTATACATCTGGTAGTTTGACTCAGTTACCTGCCGTATAGGCAGTTTAGAAATGTATTCGTTTCTAAGACGTGTTAAAGAGGTTGTTACCTGCCGTATAGGCAGTTTAGAAAACTGCTGATTATACATCTGGTAGTTTGACTCAGTTACCTGCCGTATAGGCAGTTTAGAAATGTATTCGTTTCTAAGACGTGTTAAAGAGGTTGTTACCTGCCGTATAGGCAGTTTAGAAAACTGCTGATTATACATCTGGTAGTTTGACTCAGTTACCTGCCGTATAGGCAGTTTAGAAATTGGATGCGAGAATAGAGATATATCCACCGTTGTTACCTGCCGAGTAAGCAGTTTAGAAAACATCATAGCGAAGATAGCGATAAGCCACATAGTTACCTGCCGAGTAAGCAGTTTAGAAATGGTCCTGCAGCCAGTCAATTGTTTCCTGTTGGTTATCTGCCGAGTAGGCAGTTTAGAAAATGAATGAGTTGGCAATGAGTATTGCAAGCGGGTTATCTGCCGTGTAGGCAGTTTAGAAAATCATGCCGCCGAATTTTTCTTCCATGCCGCCGTTATCTGCCGTGTAGGCAGTTTAGAAAGCCTACTTTGGAAACATTGGAGAGAGTTTAACATTACCTGCCGTATAGGCAGTTTAGAAACACTGTATAATTAGCCCGCCGAACAGACTACCGTTACCTGCCGTGTAGGCAGTTTAGAAAACATCAAGCAATTTCTATTCCGGCAATTTTCCGGTTACCTACCGTATAGGCAATTTAGAAACGGAAAAGAAACATGTAATTAAAAAACATTATGAAATAAAACAAGAAGAAAAAATTTCATATATACCTATACACAGTGTATCCTATGAACAAACTATAAACTTGTTTATTCAAAAAAAGCAGTTGACGGAAAATATATCCAAAGCTTTTAAGCCTATGGACTAAGCACAAATTCAGTAGTACCCGAATTTTGGCCTAAATTTTTGGCATACACCAAAAAGCAAGAAAATAAGCGTTTTTTAACATGGGCTTGAAAATTTGGGGTAAAATGGGTATAATCGCTATAAAGCAAGACGTCATGCGGATAAAGCTGCGTGATGATACAGTTATCTGCCGTGAAGGTAGTTTAGAAAATACCAGAGCATAGGTGCTAGGGGTGTCAATAGTTATCTGCCGTGAAGGTAGTTTAGAAATGCAATTCGTACAACAAGTCGTACATATCCTGGTTATCTGCCGTGAAGGCAGTTTAGGTATAGTTACAAATTAAATAAACGATAAAGAAAGAAGTGAATGGCAATGGCTAAATTTTGCATACACTGTGGCAGTAAACTAGGGGATGGCGATAAGTTTTGTATGCATTGCGGTACAAAATGTGTTGATACTGTTGACACGGCACAGCCTCCCAAATCTGAAGAAGCAATGCCGTCGGCAGCGCAAAACGCATTAGAAAAAGCAGAAAAGATTTTGCTTTCTCCGCAAGCGATTCCCGATTACTCCCAAGCATTGGTGCATTTAGTACAAGCTAAAAAGTCGGGAGCTAAGACAAAACAGATGGAAACGCTCATGTTGTTGGATCAGTTATACCGAACGATAGATATGTTGCGCCAGTCGTATACAGGAATTCAAGCGGAAGGGGAGAATGCTGGACCTGCTGCGAAACGTACAGCATCCCAACCGGCACCGCACACGTTATTAGAACATCGGCAAACCAATTTCGGTATCCAACCGCCGACAAACAGCGGCAATACTATGAGCAACATGGGGACGTACATGAAAGCCGCAGCAATCGGAGCCGTTACAGGCGCCGTAGCCAATACCTTGTTGGGGCGTCATGATGTGCAGGCCCGTGATGACATGCTTGATTTGATGCGCAGTGACAATGTTATGGCAGAAGAACCAGATACTCTGTCAGATGCGGATGAATATGAAGAAAATAATGATGCGACGTATAACGACGATGCGTCAGACAATACATCATATGATGAAGACGATACAGCAGACGACAATGTCGATAACACATCCTATACGGATGACAATGCCAATGAAGACTGGTCCAACAATGACGAATATGATAACAGCGATGCTGACAGTTCTTTTGATTTCGATGACGGCGGCGATGATTTCTTTTAAATGTCATAATTGAGAAGCGTACTGCTTCTCATGCCATTAGAATAGCGACCGATTAGGATACTTGAAAACGAATGCTAGTGACAACTATCCGGAAATTCCGGATAATTCAAACGGCAGGTGATGCACTATAATCTTCAATTCTATTGCTATACTAAGCGATGCGAAGCTGTATGAGCTGGTAAATACAGCTTTACGTTGGCTGCTGTTTCTAAACTGCTAAAAATTTGACAGATTTAGTCTCGACCTTGTGTAAATTTTGAAGGTTACTGAGGCTGCGTACAAGTTGTAAAGTGATGATGAATCAAAAGACAGAGAAATAAAATTGAATTAAATACAGTGGAAAAGATCGCTTTATATGGCGGTCTTTTTTCGTAGGTATGTTCGTGGACATGATTTACTTGCTATAGATATATTAAGTATGATATAGTAAATATATATTAGATGTGTGGGGTGAATAAAATGAATGTACAGTATGAAGGGAATACACGGTTCTTAGTTTTATGTCATGCCGTACGTTTTTATAAATGGGGGGGGGTATATTTATGCAAATGAAGAGATAGAAAATACCATTAAACAAGAAAAAATAAATACGGTAAGGTATGTTTATGCCTATAAATGACAGATGCGCGTGCATACTGTCATTTTTTATTGTATAAATATAATGAAACAAACGACAAATAACATGAAAAAATCGATTGCTATAGGTAGTGAAGCGAAAAATATAAATGAGTTTAATTTTATGATTTACTGAGACATACGTCTGTCTGCTGCGTTTTGTATAATACGCTTAAAAGCAAATCAAGATGAGGTGATGGGATGGAACACTCAAAATATGATAGACTGTTGGAGATATTTTTCCGCAGTATTCGCGGCGAAGACCTATCTATTCAGAAATTAGCAGAAGAATACGGGGTTTCTACCAAAAGCATCAGCCGCAGCATCAATGATTTAAAAGCGTTTTTTGCAGACCATAGAGCCTTAGTGGGGCAGGCAGAACTTGTTTACTCTAGTCAGACACGATGTTACCGGCTGTATATGGACGAATTTCTTACCAACAAAGAGCTGTTTGCTGTTGTAGAAGTGCTTATCGGTGCCAGAGCGTTTTCCAAAGAAGAATTGCTGACACTGACAGGCAAGCTGAAGAAATTTACTACCGTAGAAGACCGGCCCAAACTCAACGAACTCATCCGTAAGGAACTGTACCATTATGCAGAAGTAAAACATGACTGTGAAAGCGTTATGAATACACTGTGGAAACTAATCAACTGCATTACAGAAAAACGGGAAGTAACTATTGAATATTACCGCATGGACAGAGCTTGGCGTACACACCGTATACGGCCTGCGTCGCTTATGTTTACAGATTATTATTTTTATCTGATTGCCTTCAAAGTAGATGAAGAACCGGACAAGCCATTTTATTTTCGGGTAGACCGTATTAAACACATTACGGCACATCGAAATAATATTGGCAATACTACGGAAGAATTTGACGAAGGGTTGCTGCGGGAACGCAGCCTGTTTATGTGGCCGGGAAAACTGAGGACTATCCGCTTTCAGTATACCGGTCCGTCTGTACAGGCAGTCCTTGACAAATTGCCGACAGCAAAAATCATCGAATGTACTGCCGGGACATATCTGCTGGAAGCAGAAGTCTACGGGGACGGCATCAAAATGTGGCTCCTAAGCCAAGGCAGACGAATTAAAGTATTGGCTCCGGCTGAATTTGTCCAAGAGATGCGAAATGAAATCACGGCGATGTGTGAGATGTATGACACGAAAAAATAGTTATAAAAAATATTGGAGGAATGAATATGGAGACGTTAGAAATGAGACTAGAAAAAATAGAGAAGAATTTCCAAAAACAAAGCAATTTGCTGTTTCAGGAAAGAAAAAATGTTTATATTGTAAATGCTGGCAACATGAATCATGGCAAAAGCAGTATGTTCAATTCATTACTTGATAAAGAGGCTTTTAAAGCGGCAGATATTAGAACTACTGTAGCATGTAACGAAGCTGTGTATAAGAAAAATATTATTTTTGTAGATACTCCTGGAATTGGTGCTAATGCAGGAGATGACAAGACTGCTTTGCAAGCGTATAAGAAAGCCAATTTAATCCTTTTTGTACATAATCCGTCAGTAGGAGAGTTGCATGAATTAGAGATCAGACAAATTGAGCAATTAATAAAGTTATTTCCTAATTCCAAGTTTTTCTGGAAACGATTTTGTCTTGTTATGACATATAAAGAAACGGATAAAGACATGTCGCATGAAATAATTAAAAACGATATTAAAACAAGGCTAAAGAAACAATTTCAAGCCCCTGATTTTCCTATTTTTCAAATTTCTAACACAAGATATCAAAAGGGAAAACGGGAGAATAAACAAACGATGGTTGCTAAAAGCGGGATTCCTGAATTGCGTGCATATATAGATCAGCGGATTGAAGATTTGCAAAAAGATAATATATTATTGCGGCAAAAACGGTTTGAAAAATTAAAAACACAAAATTATGATATGGTTATTCAATTAAGAAATGAAGTTGAACGGCAAAAACGGCAAAAAGAAGAACTGGCTAAAGAAGAAAGTCAGAATGTATTATCGAATATTACCCGATATGAACAACAATATAAAAACTATTGTAAACAACAAACAGCAAACATATTAAAGCTCGATGTACTGAAGAAGAAACGTAATGAATTACAAGAAAAATGGGAACGGGAACGTTACTAAATAAAAATGTTAATTATTAAAGGTGTATAGAAAGGAGAAATATATGTTTATAGCAGGCGCAGTAGTAGGGGTAGTAGGAGTGGTAGTTGCTGGACATACTGATTACAGTGATTGCCATGGAAATTACAGCAGATATGGAGATGCCTCCTTACAGAATGATATTCAAGAAAAAGAAATGCAAATTCAACAAGTTAATAGCGAATTGCAAAATATAAAACGATTGATGAAACAAGACTTCGAAAACTGTTTTCAAGGTATATCTTTGGAAGCACCAGAGTTACTTCCTCAAGACATTCAAAATAGACAAAGAAAAAAATATTATTGTGAGCATCCTGATGAATTTAAGCAGATAATACAGAAAAATTTGCAGGAAAAATTAGAGGAACAAATTGCTGGAGAGCAAGCTGAACTAGAAAAAATTGATGGATTATTAAATCGAATTAATACAACAGTGTTAACTAAAAAATAAGGAGATGTGTCTATGCCTGATACAATGTATATTGCAAAAACAACAGAAAAATTTTTTTCAAAGATTGATACTATTAAAGAGCAATTAGGAAACTTTTCATTGACTATTGATGAAAAACGAGATTGTGTATTCAGCTTATTACAGCAATTTGAAAAAGATATGATACAGGTTTATCCTCAGACAACGAAAAATGGCAACGAAAACAATGCGATTGATGCGGCACTTCAAGACGCTTTACAACAGATTCAAAATACAATAGATAGTTGGAATCACCAAATAACAGTAAAAGCTAAAGGCATGAATTTCATGAGTAAACATGAAAAATATTTAGTTATCATGGTTTTTGGTGCAGTAAAGTCTGGAAAAAGTTCGTTAGGCAATTTATTTGCAGGTAAAGCGTTTCGACAAGCTTCATTTGACAATGCCTATAAGACTCATGATAAACCTGTATTTGAAACGGAAGAAAAAGGACGGGATACGGGAGCAATCGTTCCTCCTGATGAAAAAGGAGAAACGGAATTTGCTGAAGGATATATAGATACAACAGGGAATATTCAATATTTTACGCTATCTGGACTGCGTTGGATTGATTCTCCGGGAACTGGAGCTTTAAGTAAAGAAGGTGATAAAAGAAATATGGAAGAAATGGTTAAAGAATATATTCCATATGCTGATATTTGCATCTTTCTGATGAATTCATCAGAACCAGGACTACAGTCGGATATGAAGTATATGCAGTTGCTGGAAAAACAACGACAAGAATCCATTGTTGTTATTACGCATTCTGATAAAGTGGATGAAGATGAAGACGAAGAAGGGAATATTGTTCAACAGCTGATTCCGAAAGCTCCAGAACAGAGAAAATTGCAAGAAGATGATATTTGCCATCGTCTTGAACTTGAATATCCCAGCCTTGCTTCTGAACAGTACCGTGCACTGAGCATTTCTTCTTTGTTGGCTAAACAGGCTATTCAGGAAAATGATGCAAAAAAATTTAAAGATAGTCAAATTGATAAACTTATGATTGCTATTGGAAATAAAGTGGGCAGTGATGTAGTTGAGTTAAAGAAAAGAAAACCTAAAGACAGCATGAATAATTTTATTGAAGAAATTGTTCATGGAAATGAAAGTAATTCGGCAAGTATTGAAGTACTGTTGAAGCAACTACAGCAAGTATCTGATGAAATCAGTAATTATAAAAAACGCATAGATCAAAATGTAGAACGGATTTTGCAGAATATTATCAGTGATGTTCAGTATCAAGTCCAAAGACAATCTGGAATATGGGCACACAATATTGAACAGGGAAAGGGTAAAATTTCATCATCAGAAGTTAATAAACAGTTAGCGGCCATTATTCAGAAGTCAAAGCAGGATAATATAAACAACTACTTTGGAAAAGTCATTAAAAATTATAAACAACAGCAGCTGGATCAAGTCGAAATGAATCTTAATGTTGGTAAAATTCAAAAGAAAACGGCTATTGCAGAAACTAAATATACCCAAGTTTATTATGAAGAACGAGATCCAGAGGGGATAATAGAACATGTACGGCACTTTTTTGGAAAAAAGTATGCTCGGCGTAGGACGCAGGAAAGAGTACTCCGAAAAGAAGTTGATTTGGGCAATAATGCGATGGATGTGTTAGATGCAGCATGGCCAAGTATTAAAAAGTCTTTGGAAAAGCAAGTAAAAGAGGCTCTGCAGCAGTTGCGTGATACATATTTTGCGCCACAGCAACAGTATATTGATACAGTACAGCAAAAATTGCAAATGCTTCAAAAAGAATTATGTGAATTAAAATATAAGAAATAGGTGAAATCGTTGCAGGTAATTGTAAAAGTTACAACAGCTTGTAATTTAAACTGTGTATATTGCAGTGAAGGCGACAAAGCCGTGCAGTATATGAAGCAAGAAACATTACATAAATTAATTGATGATCTTCCGGAATTAGCAGATGCTTGTTGCACTAAAAAAATAGATATTCTTTGGCATGGCGGAGAACCCTTGATGATGCCTAAAGAAGTACTGTCAGAGGCTATGGAATATGCGCAAAAACGACTGCAAGAATATGATATCAGGTTTTTGATGCAGACGAATGCGACTTTAGTGACACCAGACTGGATTCAACTTTTTCAAAAATATCATGTTGAAGTTGGCGTATCCATGGATGGATATCGGCAGCTTCATGATGCAAATCGTCGAAAAAAAGATGGAAGTCCTTCGTATGATGAAGTAATACGCCATATTCATGATTTACAAAAAGCAGGTATTTCAGTAGGTACATTAATGGTACTTAATACGGAACATCCGGTTGATTTAGAACAATTATACAATTGTATTCGGGAACTACATACGGGCATAAAGATTCATCCTGTCATTCCCTGCGGAAGAGCAAAAGAAAATAAACAAGCTGAACTCATATATCGCAATTATATAATACTATTGGAAGCGTTGTACGAAAAAGCGATAGAAGATGAAAAACCGGTCATTATAGATCCATTAAATGAACTTTTAAATGCTATATTAGGTATTTGTTCAGTGAAAGAGTGTTCCTTTGCTGGCACTTGCTGTAATGGATTAATTTGTGTTTATACGGATGGGAGTGTGGGATATTGTGGTCGTGACAGTATACATGATAAATTCCTCTTTGGAAATATTCAAAATGCGTCTTTAAAAGAATTATATATATCCACACGGGCAGAATATATCCGTCAGCGTCAAGTATATTTACAGCAGCATGACTGCAAAAATTGTGCAGATTGGAAATTATGCCATGGCGGTTGTAGCTTTGAAGCGGCCAATACGTTTTACACCATATACCATTCTTATCCATCATGTCAGGAAAGACGTAAACTTATACACTATTTACAAACAACAGGTATTCAACTTTTACGGCAACAATTGGTCAAAGAAAAACGAAAACGCCGTGAAAAAATTAAAATGCAGAAACGGTTACTAGAGGAAATATGTAATGAGAAACAATGATGTCATTTTTTTTAATCTCCATCGGAGATATCTCAATCATTTTTCACAATTTGGCGGGTTTATAGGGACGTTCATATTATCGGCTGTTGTAAACCAAAATGGGTATGCTGCACAAGGATTTGCTGGCACGCTTATGGAAGGCAAAAAGTTAATTGATGAAGCTTGTCAGCAACATAAAGTAGCGATTATTGGGTTGTACTGTGATTATGAGAACATTACAGAAAATATACAATTATGCCGATATATAAAACAAACCTATCATCTTCCGGTTATGGTTGGCGGTCCCCAAGCAACAGCATTAGGTAAATCATTTTTGGATGAATCTGGTTGTGATGTTGTTTCGCGATATGAAGGAGAAATTACGGTTGTTCAATTATTAGACTATTTTTTGGATAATGTAGGTAGTTTAGAGCAGATAAAAGGGATTATGTATAAAAACGGAGACGATGTTGTCATCAATCCTGAACAGGATTTGGTGGAGAATTTAGATGCATTACCTTTTATTACTGATGATTGTTATCTTACGGGAAGACATTTATCTAATCAATTAAGTGTTATGACAGGACGCGGATGTCCGTTTCATTGTGCCTTTTGTCATGAAGGACATCATACTAAAAAGGTTCGTTTCCGTTCTGTAGAAAATGTTATAGAGGAAATTGAACTTTTTTTGAGCCAACGCCCTCAACGGCATTGTTATATTTTGTTTACGGATGATACATTTACACTGATTCCGCAAAGAGTAAAAAAAATATGTGAACAACTCAAAAAGTTGCGGGAAAAGTACTGGTTTGACTGGTTTTGCGAAGGACATGTTCATACACTTTATATGCATCCGGAAATGATTACAGATATTGCGCAGGCTGGAGCTAAACGAATTCAGTTGGGCATTGAAGCTGGAACACAAGAAGTGTTAGATGCATATCGCAAAGGATCAACACTAGATGAAATAAGAGATGTTGTTGCCAAATGCCGGGATGCAGGAATAAAACAAATTTACAGCAATATTATTTTAGGCGGAGCTTTTTATAATAGAGATGTTTATAAAAAAAATAAACAGTTTGCCAAAGAATTAATTCGCTTGGGGAAAGGTTGTGTAGAAATAGGAGTTGTTTCGTATTGGCCATTGGCAGAAACAGCGATTACCAATCACCCGGAGAACTATGATTTAACTATAGTTGATAAAGATTTTTTGACGTCAGTAGGTGATTTTCCGCAGACTGAAATGAACAATATCAGCCGGTGGGATATTATTCAAATGATGCAAGATATGGAAAATGAAATTAAGTCATTAATGTTTGATATGCTGCGGCATGATGAAATTCCTTTTTCACTTATTATATCTTTTGTGCGAGATATAGAAGAAGGAATATCTTATGGAATGTGGGCATCTTGTTTATATGAACAACCCAAACTTTTTGCATATTATCAAATGCTTGCCAGCGGAGAAAGTGTGCGAAGTTTGGATTTGACGGTTCCGTTTTTGGAAGCACATCCCATGCGGGTGATTAGTTTGTATCGATATATAAAGAAAGATGCGTTAGGATATGTATTTTTTCAATGTCGCTTATCTGAATTTGAAATGAAAGTTTTAGTTTATTCAACAGGAAAGTTATCTGTTCGAGAAATTGTACATTATTTACATATGGAAAATGGACAGGAAGAAAAAGTTTTTGCAGCTTTGAAAAAATTGGAAGCATATAAAATAATTGTTTTTTGCGAAATGTAAGGAGTGGAGCAGTATGAATAGTGTATTAATTGATTATCGTAATGAAGTACAAGAACGTGTAAAAGAATTCAGTGCGCTGGCGGAAAAACATGGAGATGTATTTCCTGAAATAGTAACTCAATCAAGAGAAATGCAACAATTATGTCAAGAAAAATTAAAAAACTTTAAACCCCATATTATGGTATATGGAATTTATAATGCAGGCAAAAGTAGCATCATTAATGAATTAATACGTGCAGATAAGGCTGTTGTTCAAGATAGACCAACAACTGATAAAATTGATTCTTATGAATGGAATGGATATCTTTTAGATGATACACCTGGTGTGGGTGCTCCTATGAAGCATGAAAGAGTAACACAAGAACATTTAAAAAAGGCGGATGTTGTTCTTTTTGTTATGAGTAATACCGGTGCAAATGAACTAAAACAAAATTATGAACGCATGAAAGATATTATTGATGCCGGCAAAAAATTGATTATTGTCTTAAATGATAAAAACGGTGACTTGGAACATAATGATTTAGCCATTCAAATGGTATTAAGCAAGGTGGCTCAAAATATGGAACAAGTCGGCATAAGAGCGGCAGATGAAACATATCATTTTGTGGTTGTTAATGCAGCTAGGGCCCATAAAGGACGTATTGAACATAAAAATGTCCTTTGGGAAAAGTCTCATATGGAAGAATTAGAACGAGTTATGTTGATAGAATTAAAAAATGCGGGTGGTTTTAGTATACTGCAACGCACGTTGCGTGATGTAGAATATTCTATGAATAAAATTCTTGTTGGTTTTGGAAAGAATGATACAGATTCTAATTTGGAAATACTGCAGACTCTTTTGCAAAAAGTGCATACCCAAGAAAAACAAATGAAAGAAATGATGAGCCAAGAAATTACAGTGAAAACCCAACAATTAGGATATATGCTTCCTGATTTGATCTGGAGAAAAAGCAATGACGGGCAAAATATTGATGATAAAGGGATAGAACAATTGACGAAGCGGGAAGTACAGACCGTAATTGATTCTTTGAATGAAAAAATAAAGTATCTTTTTCATACTGCATGCCGTAATCTATCAAATTCGTTACAGCAGCAACTAGAACAAAGCCAGTTGGAATCTCAGACAGTAATAAAGACATCGGAATTGAATGATATGAATTTACTGCAGGATGACGAACTTAGAGCTGCTTTAGGAAAAGTAAAACAAGTTTGTGATGCTTGTATTCATATAGAGGAATACAGTGAAAAAGAAAATTTGAATATTGCACAAGATACATTAAAAACTGTAATGGAATGGAAGGCAACCGAAGCTATTGCTGAAAACATAGGAAAAGAGGTCTTAAAAACTGCAGCAGGCTCTCTTGTTAAAGGGTCGGTTGTTGGCAAATTGATTATGGCTCCGCTCCCAATACCTTTAGAACCTATCATTTTAATTGCGATGATTTTGAAGAAAATTTTGAGTGGTAATGGTGATCTTGAACAAAAGCGTAAAGAAGCTGAAATTCAAAATAAACGTGCGCAAGATATTGCTCAAGCAAAACAACAAGCTCAAGAACGATTAAGACAACAATGCAAATACTTTAGTGCAGACTTAAAGAATCATTTGCTAGATCCGTTCTTTTCTACTATTGAATCAGGTACTAATCTTTTAGAAAAACCAATTTTAGAGGAAATGAAACAGTTAAAATCAATGAAAAATGAGTTGTTTTCAGATGTAGAAAAAATGCGGCTGATTCTTAATAATTGCGAACGGGTACGTTGTGCTATTATGAATGATGCTGAATTTTTTAAAAAAGACGAATTTACAGTCTAAGTGCAAGATAAATACTTAATCTTTGTTCTGTCTATAAGAGTCAGCAAATGAAAAATTAGGCAAATTGGGATTCGTCTCAATTTGCCTAAAAATTTAGTTTAAATTTATGATTCACTGGGACATACGTCTGTCTGATGCTTTTTGTATAATATGCTTAAAGGTCAATCCAAATAGGGAGATGGCATGGTAAAGTTGTAAATGCAAAGGAGGACTAGTTATGTTGAAAAAAGTATTTTTTATGTTTTTGGGAGTAATGC
>CAVKEA010000033.1:0-27897 GCA_963655305.1 bacterium | reverse complement strand
TCAAGAAACTAACGAAATTAGGAACCTGGGCAGCGTATTTTTCCAACTGCGATGAAAAAGAAATGGAGGTGTTAACCATGAGTAATACAGTCATGAAAGACGTAGCCAAAGCAGAAAACGCCTTTACAAGTGACGAAACAATGCGTTACAAATACATGCTGCGGGAAAAAGCAATCCGTGACTATTATTCGGGATTGGATGATGCTAGACAAGAAGGAGTCAAACAAGGATTGGAACAAGGGTTAGCACAAGGACGAGAAGAAGGATTGTCGCAAGGCCGTGAGCAAGGACTAGTACAAGGACGGGAACAGGGGGAACGACAGGCGATTATTGGCATGCTGCGGCATCATTTGGAGCCTGGATGTATTGCACAAATTTTGCAGTGTCCCATTGAAAAAGTAGAAAGAATAGCCAAAGAGTGTCAATTGTAATCAGGTATACGACACTATTTGTCGTATTGAAAAATGGTTGATTGATTCATGAAGAACACAAATAGGAAAGACGCGGCTAAAGCCGAAAATGTTTTTACGAGTCATAAAATGACACGTTATAAATACATGCTATGAGACTAGTTGTATATTGGGTACATAGCGTGTGAATACAAGCAGGCTGCTGCACATCATAAAATGTGCGGCAGCTTTTTTGGTAGAAGAATCAGTATTTTAAATTGAACTCCTTGTATTTCAGACAGTAAGGACACATGTATGGCAGACAAAGCAAAAAAACTGTGTATACGCGGCGATGCACGTATACACAGCTTTTGCTCAACTATTTGGAACTACTGAATTATGCCGGCGCAAATTCATCTTTTGGGACACCGCATATCGGACATTCGAAATCCTGCGGCAGTGTTTCCCAAGGGGTACCGGGGGCAATGCCTCCTTCCGGATAACCTAATGCTTCATCGTATTCCCAACCGCAAACACTGCATACGTATTTCATGATCATTCCTCCTTTGATACAGAATAGATAACGCTATGTATAGTTACGGCTGTTCGCTTCATAGACATTGAACGAATGCCGGAGTTTTTATCAACATGGTTTTGTCTGAATTCCAAGAAAGCTTGTTTCACGTAACCGTTTAAACTGGCTGTACTTTCGCCGCTTCAGCCATAGCAGCCAAAGGTGGATGCTTTTTTCTTTTTGAATTTTAGCTGCTTTAGACCCGTCAGCCAGCCGAAAACACGGAAAAGAATGGCATTGATGACTATTTCTTTGTCATGGAAACGTAAATTATCATAAGAAAAAAGAATGTGCAACATGAAACAGTGTTGTGTTGTATATAATATACCAAAAATATAAAAGAAAAACGGTTGGAAAAACAACAAAAAACTCTCGACCCTTGTGGGCGGAGAGTTGGATACGAACGTATACTGGCAAGAAAAATAGTTATAGAAACAAAGGGATTATTTAAACGGCACATATCCCAGCGTAACGAGCAGATAAAACGCTGGGTACAGAATGAAAATATACAGCAGTGTTGTCGTAATGAAAGGTGCCATGGCGAGATGGACGTTTAGATTGTAGAGCCGTTCGGTAATGAGTGCGTTTATGGCACAAGGGCTGGCCATGATGATAATCAGCGTACCCAACAAAACGGGATCAGATGTAAATCCTAATGCCAATACATACGAAACAGCCGGTGTAATAAGCATTTTTATCGGTATTAAATCGAGTGTCAGGCGGCAGTACTGCTTGAGATGAGAAAAGTCAATGAGGTAGCCAATCGGCAGTAAAGCAGACCAAGCACTGATATGGACAAGGTATTGGAAAAGCTGTCCCAAAACAGCCGGGCGGGGGACATGGGCGGTATACAGCCCTATGCCGACGACAATCGCGACGACGGAAAGTTGGTTCCAGTTGAGAAAAATGCCTTTCCAGTTGGATTTCATAAAGGTCAGAATATGGCTGCTCTGCCCGCTGTGCTGATAGTAGTATCCCATCGGAAAAAGGATGAAAAACATAACCAGGTTTTGAAAAATACCGATAATCTGCGAGTAGGCAAAGGCAATTTCCCCATACAGCAAATAGCCGCAAAGACCGCCGAGAGCCGTCGTGTTGGACGGAATCGCGGCAATGAGATAGCTGCCGCGGTCCAGTTTGAGGGGAAACCGTTTTTGCAGATGAAGTATCAAAATAATTCCCAGTGGAAAAAAGGCATTAAAAAAAGCAAAGAAAGGCAGGGACAATAATTCTGTTCGCAAGGGCATGACCCAAAAACTGAGCAACGTCAAAATGGTGACAATTACGATAATATTGAAGCGAATCAGACGATTGCACTGCTCGGAAGATACGAGCTGCCGCTGTTTGAGAACATATCCGACAGCCAGCGGCATGATAATATCGATAAAAATATAGAAAATCCGTATGCTGGCTCCATCCATGGACAAAGCCTCCTTTACGTGAGGTATATTATTTTCGTGCAGCCCGGAATGCGTCGGCCAATGAGAATGTCAGCGGTTCTGCCGGCTTGGTTGCGTCGATGATAGGCTGCATAATGTCACGAAATTCTTCGCGTTTTTGAGATAATACATACAGTTTGGATGTATTGCGGGCATCCCAGAGCGCATCATGCATTTGGCCGTCAAAGGTTTCACCCAAAGTGCTGACGGCCTTGTCGAGGGAAATGACTTTGTCCAGTCCCAACAAATTACAGTAAATCTGCTGGAAGTTCTGCCAATGGTCCAGCATCCAACGAATAGACGGGGCATTCATGTCCAGTTTTTTCAAACGCATTTCACAGGTCAGCTGCCGCCAGTCATTTTCACTCCAGGCATACATTTCGTAATCGTTTTCATTGGATTCGTTGCACCATGCCAAAAAATGGAAGAAAGCATCGTGAAAATGGGGAGAGCCTGCTAACGTTTCCATCGTAATGCCGGTCAGTTCTTGGCACGTAGGGTTCATTTCGGTTGCATATTCCGGCAGTACATATTCTTTATAGGAAGAAATTTCTTCACCGTTTTCATCAATTTTCACGGCACCGATTTCAATAATTTCTCCCTTACAGACCCGGCGTGCTTCTTTGTGGGCCTGTGTGATAGGATTCATTTCAAAGTCAACGAATACTGCTTTCATGAATCAAGCTCCTTTCAAAAAATATAAGTGGCTGCAATATTCATAATTTTCATTATACCACAAGAAAGCGTCTAAAACCTATAGGCAGTAGACGCTTGATGGATGTCAAATAAAAATATATTGTACTAAAATCATGTAAAAAACAGTACCGAATCCCAGGCTGAGAAATGTGTTTTTTCGCCATATATGCAGCAACGCAATAAACAGAATGGCAATGCCCTCCGGCAGGCCGTGTACCGGTGTAAATACGGCATCTTTCAGACAGTAGACAATGAGCAGCCCGATGACAGCAGCGGGAAGTACATGTCCTAGATAGGATACAAATTTTGGCGGCTTGATTTTGGAAAAAATAATAAACGGCAAAAAACGCGTCAACATAGTTCCTGCTACGACGGCGCCAATTGTCAAAATAGTTTCTACAGTGGACATGATGCATCCTCCTTGTGCGTTTGTCTGCGGTATGTAAACCAGAAGCACAGCAAAATCAGTCCCATGGCAGGAATCAGGAACTGTTCACTGCCAAAGAAAAACAGACAGAGGAAGGTGCATCCCAAGCCAATCAAGGCAGGACGATGCGTTTCTTTACGCTGCCATTGACCGATAAACATGACGACAAAGAGAGCCGTCATGACAAATTCAATGCCTTTGGTGTTGAAATGAATGACAGATCCCAGCAAGCCGCCCAGTGTGGCCCCGGCAACCCAATAGGCTTCATTGAGAAGCGTGACAAAGACCATAAACCAGCCTTTGTCGATACCGTCTGGCGGGGTAACCGTACAGTTGATAGAAAAAGATTCATCGCACATGCCGAAAATCAGATACGGTGTTTTCCAACCGCGGCCGGAATACGTATGGAGCATGGAAATGCCGTAAAATAAATGACGGGCATTGACCATCAGCGTAAGAATAAAAGCGTGAAGCGGCGCAAAGGGAGCCAGCAGCAGGGGAACGGTGACAAATTCCATCGACCCGGCAAAAATAAAAAGGCTCATACAAAGCGGATAGACAAAGGAAAAGCCTTTGCTTGCCATATAAAATCCATAGGATATTCCCAGAAATAAGAAGCCGATACAAATAGGAAGTGTATAGGGAAGCGCAGCTTTAAATGCTTGTAATTTCAACCGATCATCTCCTTGGCAGCGACATGTATCATATAGCGAATTCATTACGATAGGTAGTTGTTATTGTACGATGGTTTTATGGGGGTGTCAATACGGGATATCGCCGGCAGCAGACTGGAGAAACTGCTTGGCAGGGCATTGATATGTAAATATTGAATATATGGGGATACGGCAAAATGGCATTTGTGTGGGTGCATCTATTGACAAGCAACCTGCTTTTTAGGTATACTTATAAATAATTTCACATGTATAATTCGATGAACGAAACGAGTACATTTGTAAGGGCAGTTGCAGCGAGCCAATGACAGTGAGAGTTTGGTACCAGCCGATGGATGGAATGGATTCGGGAGAGGCGGCCTGAACGGCAGCAAGTAGGGCGCGACGGTGTATTTCCACCGCTATCAAAGAAACGTGTATCGCTTCGGCCGTACATGTAGAGCAGGACTACTACAGTCAATTTGGGTGGCACCGCGGAACTATACGTATATGAGATATAGCCTTTCGTCCCTTGAAATATCAAGGGATGAAGGGCTTTTTTTGTTTGTCTAATCAGACTGAATGGAGGCACATATGCTGGAACTGCAAGATGTAACTTTTTATTATACCCGTAATGTTCCCGTGTTGGAACATATTAACGCGACAATACAAAATGGCGAGTTTATTGGCTTAGGCGGCCGCAATGGCTGCGGCAAAACGACAGTAACACGGCTGCTCATGGGCTTGGAAAAACCGGTCAGCGGCAAGATTTTTCACGACGGCGTCGATATTACGGCGCAGGATGCAGCACAGCGGAGCCGGTTTATGGGATATGTATTTCAACGGCCGGAACGGCAGATGTTTCGCCCTACAGTACGTGAAGAAATTGCTTACGGGCCACAGCAGCTGGGCATGAATGCCCATGAAATAGAAGAAGCAGTAGCGCATGCACTGGAAGCCACGGCACTGACGGAGCTGGCAGAAGCCTATCCTCCGAATCTCAACCGCGGCGAAAAACAGCGAGTAGCCATTGCTTCAGCGATTGCCATGCATACGAGCTGCATTATTTTGGATGAACCGACGAGCGGTCAGGACAGTGCCGACAAAGAACATCTTATGGAACTGCTGACCAATCTCAACCAGCAAGGCATGACGATTCTTATTATTACACACGATATGGATATTTTGGCCCGGTACTGCCATCGTGTTCTCGTCATTGGCAATCATACCAAAGCCTTTGACGGCACGCCGCAGGAACTATTTACCAAACGGGATGATTTGTACGAATTAGGACTGAGCCGGCCGGATGCCGTAACGCTGTCCATGGCGGTACCGGATATAGGCTACTGTAAGTCCATGCAGGAATTTACGGCAGCAATGCTGAAACGATTAGGAGGGACCCACTGATGATGAAACAATTTGTACCGGTTACGAAATTAATAGGAACCTTTGCCTTTTCTTTCTGGGCCTTGGTTCTTCATACGACGGTCCCTTTAATTGTTCTCGTCGTGATTGAATTGATTCTCTTGGCATTGTGCGGCAGTTTGGGCCGCAACAGCAAAGCCGTCTGCAGCCTTGTCATCTTTGCCGTATTTTTAGCGGCCGTACAGCTTTTGGGCGGCGGTTCACTGGAATCCGCGTATGTAACCGGACTTCGCATGCTGGCCATGACTATCGTATTTATTATTTTGCTGACGACGACGCGCCTTCAGGATTTGACGGCGTCTTTGGTCAAACAAATCAAGATTCCGTATGAATACGCTTTTATGTTTACGGCGGCTCTGCGGTTTGTCCCTGATTTTATTGCAGAAAGCAAAACCGTACAGGAAGCGCAGGCATGCCGCGGGCTTTCTACCAAGGGCAATGTGCTGAAAAAGATGATTCATTACATGAGCGTCGTACAGCCGCTGATGCTGAAATCATTGGGTCGTTCAGAAACGATGGCTCTCAGCTTGGAACTGCGGGGGTTTGGCAGCAATTCTCATAGTTTTATGAGCAACGTACAGCCTAAGGGCAAAGATTATGTAGTGATTCTTGTGATGGCAGTTGTCAGCTGTCTGGTCGTATACATGCGTATACAGGGATTGGTTTAGGAGGGCATCTCAAATGAAAAAAGTAGCAGATATTGCAAAACTCGAATTTCATCATCGGCAGGGCGGCCAATTCCGCTGGATTACTATTACGACGCTTATGCTGGCCATCGGGACGATTTTGCACTTGGTATCACCGAGTGTAGGCGGCGTGACGCCGAACTGGACGATAGCGACTTACTGCGTTGCGATTTGCCTGACCAAGCCGACCTATAAACAGGCATTGGGTATTGGTCTGGTAGCCGCTCTGGTCAACGTCCTGACTTCTAAATCCGGATTTCCCTATGGCAATCTGATTAGTGAACCGCTGGGGGCATTGACATGCACCTGCATCGTCAAAAATCTGGCAGGAATTCGGATTAAAGGTCATTCCTGTTTGCCTGTTCTGACAGGATTTGCAGCTACCTGCATGAGCGGCGGCGCGTTTGTCACGATTTTAAAATTTGTCATGAATCTTCCAACTGTCGTTTATATTACAGCTATGCTGCCGCTGGTCGTCGTCATCGGCCTGTTGAATGCTGTCGTTACGCCCATTATGTATTTCCCGGCACTGCGCCTCTTTGTATCGCGCGGCATTTTGGATTCCTTGGAAGAACAGGAAGTGGCATCCGACCACAGCATGTATGAGTTGAAGCCGACGCAGGACGGACTGATTTCTATTGAACATTTGACATATATCTATAACAAGCAGAAAAAGCCTGTCTTGGAAGATGTCAACCTGGCTCTGCATGCAGGTGATTTCCTGGTCGTAACAGGAGAAAGCGGCAGCGGCAAAAGCTCGCTGTGCATGGCGATGACCGGGGCTATTCCGCATTATTTCGGCGGCGTTATGAAAGGTATGGTATATGTAGATGGAAAGGCAACGACGCAGACGACGATTTCTGATTTGGCCAGCCGTGTCGGTGCGATGCTGGATGACTATGACAGCCAGCTTGTAGCGATGACTGTAGAAGAAGAAATTGCTTTCAGTCTGGAAAACCAAGGCGTCGCGCCGGAAAAAATTGAAGCGGCCATTACGGAAGCATTGGAAAAAGTCGCTATGACGCCGTACCGCAAACGGGCATTGAGCAACCTTTCCGGCGGCCAGCGGCAGCGTTTGGTCATTGCCGGCGTCCTGGCAACCAACCCGGATATTCTCGTATTTGATGAACCGACATCGGCGTTGGACCCGGAAGGAACGCATGATTTCTATGAACTGATTCATGAACTCAATGTCAAATACGGACATACGATTGTCGTAATCGAACATTCGCTGGAAGCAGCCCTGCCTTATGCCAACCGGCTCGTTTTACTGGATCAGGGACGTATCCTCTGTGACAGCGATGTAGAAACGACGCTTCGTTATATGTATGACCATGATGTGTACAAAACAGCCATTCCGTCTGTATTTACCTGCCAAATGGATTTGGAAAAAGCAGGCTATCAGTTCAAAGCTCCATGGCTGACGACTGAAGCGGCTGTAGATGCATTGCAGCACGTATAGAGGAGATGAATATGATGAAGTTATTATGTATTGGCGACAGCGTAACCTATGGGTATGACGTGGCGCCGCAGGACCGATGGACCTATATACTGGCAAAACGGACAGGCATTCAAGTCTGCAACGAAGGACTTTGCGGCGATACGACCGCAGGCATGCTGCAGCGCATGCAGACGATGAACCTGATGGCATACGATGCGATATTTGTCATGGGCGGCTCCAACGATATACTGCAGGATGTACCTCTTGAACACATCGAAGCGAATATGCAGCGCATGATGCAGCAAATAACAGATGCGGGCAAACCGCTTTTTGTCGGCATTCCCTTGTTAAAGAAAAAAGAAAGCGCGTTCTTTGGCTGGCAGCGGCTGGAAGATGTGAAGCGGCATAATGACGTACTGCGGGCATACAGACAGTGGCTTTTCACGCAGTGCCAGGCAGCTGGGGCAGTACCCATTGATTTTCATAAACGCATCCTGGATGCAGAAGCAGCAGGCAAGATATCCTACTATGCAGACGGCGTGCATCCCAATGAAGCCGGGTACGCCATCATGGCAGAAGAAGCGATTCGGTGCATACAATAAAATAGTTAAAAAAGGGGCTGTAACATGATGCTTTTTGTTATCATGCACAATGCTCGCCTTTAAACGTTTTTGGTTTTTAGTTTGAAGTTTGAAGAAAATAAATCATCATACTGCAAACTATGTACTTAAAACGGTATAGCAAAAGGACTGTGACAAAATGAGCTAAAAAATTCTCATTTTGTCACAGTCCTTTGTTTTATATTTCTATGTATGGGGAGTTTGTTGTGTCCGCATGGAAATTTTGCTGGCAATAAATTCGCGCAAACCACCGACATGGCACATCATAGAATTTTCTGCGCTGACAGGGTCATGATGTGCAATCGCTTCTACCGTTTTGCGGTGATAAATGTACGTATTATTATCACGCAGCGCATCTGAAGTAGCGATGATTGTTTTTTTTACAGAGGTAATCAGAATATAAGATAGATTCATTAAAATACGATTGCCGCTGGCTTCACAAATCATGCAGTGAAGTTTAATATCTTCATCTTCATATTCAGCATTGCTGCGAATCAGCCGTTCAACCAAACTGCATTGATCTTGCAGGGCCTTGCACTGTTTGCTTGTTGCATGCAGTGCTGCCAGCATTGCGGCGCGAGGTTCAATCATTGTACGTACATCCAGTAAATCAATCGCTAATTTGTCTGCGTTATAAATGAATGTCAAACCGAGGGGGTCGTCCGGAACACCGCGCTTGGGAGAAATATAGGCACCGGAACCTTGACGGATTTCTAAAATATTACGGGCACTTAATGTCTTGATTGCTTCGCGGATTGTTGAGCGGCTTACACCGAGACTAGCCATAAGCTCGGCTTCTGTTGGCATTTTATCGCCAGGAAGAAGTTGTTTAGATGTAATAAAATCGATAATTTTGTCAGCAGCTTCCGTTGCCATGGAAGGTGCTGTTTTTATTTTTGCCATGCATAACGCCTCCTGTAGTGAACAGCACACATCTATATAAAATTTATTATATCATGATTCATTGCTGCAGAGCGATACAAATGTTATATTGTCATACGAATTAATCATAACAAAAGATAAATCTATTTAAATTCATCATACGATAATAGAAATTATAAAATGAATATTGCTAAAAAATATGCTATGAGGTATAATTACGTTGAAATTCATCATACAAATATCGAACGAGAGAAAAAGAAAAAATATATGATGAATGTAAGATATATAAAATAGGTCTGATGAAATGACTACTTCTTCTAATATATATTGGTTACACAGAGTATGGGAGAAAGAATATGGACAGCGTATATATTACAGAGTATGATTATCCGTCTGTAGAAATTGAAAAATCGGAACTTGCAAAAGCTGGCATTCATCTTGTGCCGACACAGAGCCATACTGCACAGGAAATTATTCATAATTGTCATGATGCTGTAGGGTTGATTGTCCAATATGCTGAAATTTCAGCAGAAACAATGGCAGCGCTTCCTAATTTAAAGGTGATTTCACGATATGGCGTCGGTGTAGATACGATCGACCTTACGGCTGCGACGCAGCTGGGGATTTGCGTCGTCAATGTACCGGATTATTGTATCGATGAAGTTTCTAACCAGACATTTGCCTTGTTGTTTGATTGTTGGCGGCGAGTTACGTTTTTAAATAATGCCGTGCATCGAGGAATATGGGATTATGCGATGGCGAAACCGATTCCCCGGCTGCGGGGCCGAAAACTGGGTTTAGTGGGATTTGGCAAAATTGCCCGTGAAGTCGCTATCAAAGCGAGTGCGTTTGGCTTGGATATTGTTTCTTATGATCCATTTGTCAAACCAGAAGCTATGCGGGCTCTTGGCGTTTCCTATCAGCCGCTGCAGCAGCTGCTGCGTGAATCAGATATTGTATCAGTCCATGCTCCTATGTCCAAAGAAAATTACCATCTTATTGGTGCGGATGAATTGGCATTGATGAAACCGACAGCTATTTTGATTAATACTTCCCGAGGGGCGTTAGTAGATGAACAGGCACTGCGCCATGCGTTGAAAACCCGTCAGATTGCAGGAGCCGGGCTGGATGTATTGGAAACAGAACCGATTCAAACAGACAACCCGCTGCTCGGTATGGACAATGTAGTTTTAACGCCCCATATTTCCTGGTATTCCGAAGAATCCGATAGAGAACTAAAAACCAAAGTAGCTATGGGAGTTATTGAAGTGCTTCATGGACGCATTCCTACATATTTAGTTAATAAAGACGTATTGGCACATGTGCCGCTGCGTTGATATTATACACAGTTATCATTCATTTTTATTATTATTTTTTCATGTATCGTTTTAGGAGGTATTATTATGGATATTCGTTATTCTACCAACCCGGAAGATTTCAAGAAATATACGACTGCAGACATTCGTAAAGAATTCTTGATTGAAACATTGTTCCGTCCGGACGAAGTAATTGCTACGTATTCGCATGTAGACCGTATGGTTGCAGTAGGATGCATGCCTGTCAATGAAGTAGTTCCTATTGATAAAGGCATTGACTGCTGGGCAAACTTTGGTACGCACTATTTCTTGGAACGCCGCGAAGTCGGTATTTTCAATGTAGGTACAGGCAGCGGTAAAATTGTTGCGGATGGTACCACTTATGAAATGGGTCCCAAAGACTGCTTGTATATTACCATGGGTACGAAAGAAGTTACCTTTGCATCTGATGATGCTAAAAATCCGGCTAAATACTATATGGTCTCTGCACCGGCCCACAAAGCCTGCCAGACAAAATTCATTTCAATTAAAGATGCCAACAAGCGTCCCTGCGGCGAAGTAGCATTGTGCAATAAACGTGTTATCAATCAATTTATCCACCCGGATGTTGTTGAAACATGCCAGCTTTGCATGGGGTTGACGGCACTGGATGAAGGCAGTGTATGGAACAGCATGCCGCCTCATACGCATGAACGCCGTATGGAAATTTATTATTATTTTGAAATTCCTGAAGACCAGGCAGTTTTCCATATTATGGGCCAGGAACAGGAAACACGCCATATTGTTATGCATAATGAACAGGCAGTTATCAGCCCGTCCTGGAGTATGCACTGCGGCTGCGGTACCCATAACTATACCTTTATCTGGGCTATGGGCGGCGAAAATAAAGAATTTGACGACATGGACCATATCGAAATCAAAAATATGAAATAACTATAGAATAGTAACACTTGGAGGATTTTTCACATGCATATTTTACAGGCAGTAAAAAAAGTACCGGGCGGTCTTATGTTGGTACCGCTCCTTCTCGGCGCATTATGTCATACGTTTACGCCGGAAGCTGGTAAATATTTTGGCTCTTTTACAAATGGTTTGATTAGCGGTACCGTACCTATTTTGTCCGTATGGTTCTTCTGCATGGGCGCCAGCATCAACTATAAGAATGCCGGCTTAGTTATTCGTAAATCAGGTACTATCGTAATTACTAAAATTTTAGTAGCATGGATTGTTGGTTTTGTCTGCGTACAGTTTATGCCAAGACAGGGCATGATTGAAACGGGTTTCTTTGCAGGCCTTTCTACGTTGGCGATTGTTACATCTATGGATATGACAAACGGCGGCTTGTATGCTTCTTTGATGCAGCAGTACGGCTCAAAAGAAGAAGCTGGGGCATTTGTTTTGACATCTATTGAATCCGGCCCGTTAGTTACGATGATGATTTTAGGTTCAACCGGTGCAGCTCATTTTGAACCACATCTTTTCATCGGTGCTGTGCTGCCGTTTATTATCGGTTTTGCCCTTGGCAACTTGGATCCGGAACTCCGTGATTTCTTCACTCCGGCTGGTACGATTATGATTCCGTTCTTTGCATTTGCTCTTGGCAATACCATTAATTTGGCTGTTATTGGTCAGACCGGTCTGTTGGGCATTGTTCTTGGCCTTGGCGTTATTGTCGTTACAGGTATTCCGCTTATTCTTGCTGACAAATTTATTGGCGGCGGTCATGGCGGTGCCGGTCTGGCTGCATCCAGTACAGCTGGCGCAGCAGTTACCAACCCGATGATTGTAGGCCAGATGCTTCCGGAATTTCAGCCTATTGTTCCGGCAGCTACAGCATTGGTAGCTACTTGTGTTGTTGTTACATCTATTGTTGTTCCGATTATTACGGCTTTCTGGTGCAAACGATTCGGCGCTATGTCCGGCGACGACAATGTAGCGGCCTAAGGAAGCGTAGGTATTCATTGCAGGAGGTATTGTAATGGGGTATTTAGATCAGTTTTCGTTAGCCGGAAAAGTTGCTCTTGTTACCGGCGGTTCTTATGGTATTGGTTTTGCTATTGCCAGTGCGCTTGCTAAAGCAGGTGCTAAGATTGCATTCAACTGCCGCAGCAAAGAACATTTAGCACAGGCGCTGAAAGATTACGAAGCAGCCGGTATTGAAGCACACGGTTATATTTGTGATGTAACAGAAGAAGATAAAGTACAAGCATTAGTTGCTGAAATCGAAAAAACGCTGGGGACGATTGATATTCTCGTCAACAACGCAGGCATTATCAAGCGGATTCCGATGTGCGATATGAAGGTGGAAGAATTCCGCCAAGTTGTCGATATTGATTTGGTAGCACCGTTTATCGTTTCTAAAGCGGTTATTCCCGGCATGATAAAAAAAGGACATGGCAAAATTATCAATATTTGTTCGATGATGAGTGAATTGGGCCGTGAAACGGTATCGGCGTATGCTGCAGCAAAAGGCGGACTCAAGATGCTTACTCGTAATATTTGTTCGGAATTTGGCGGTGCCAATATTCAATGCAACGGCATTGGGCCTGGGTATATTGCCACGCCGCAGACAGCTCCGCTCAGAGAAAAGCAGCCTGACGGTTCCCGTCATCCTTTTGACAAATTTATCGTTTCCAAAACACCGGCAGGCCGTTGGGGTGAAACGAAGGATTTAGAAGGTCCGGCTGTATTTTTGGCATCGGATGCGTCTGATTTTGTCAATGGACAAATTTTGTATGTAGACGGCGGTATTTTAGCTTATATTGGCAAACAGCCGTAATGGTATAGTTTTAGTACATAAAAATAGGCACGCAGGAAACTGACGTGCCTGTTTTTCCATAATCATGAAAGGTGGATATTCGTATGAAATCTGGTTTGATTTTAGCAGGAGAACCGATGGGTCTTCTGATTGCACAAAGTGAAGGTTCTTTGGATAGTGTAAGCGGCTATGATTTAGCTGTAGCAGGTGCTGAATTTAATGTTGCTGTTGGTGTGGCTCGGTTGGGCCATCGCGTAACCTACATGACAAAATTAGGTAAAGACCCATTTGGCCAGCGTATTATTCATGTATTGGATGATAATAAAATCGGCAATGAATTTGTGGCTTGGAGTGACGAAAAGAAAACAGGCTTTATGCTCAAGAGCCGTGTCAGTGTCGGCGATCCGGCTATTTTCTATTTCCGTGCTGGTTCTGCCGCATCTACATTATCGGTTGATGATGTAGAAAAAATCCATTTTGAAGATTATTCACACATTCATTTGACGGGTATTTTGCCAGCATTGACAGAAACAACACGTGCAGCTGTCAACCTTATGTTTGATAAAGCACGTCAGGCCGGACTTTTGATTAGCTTCGATCCGAACCTTCGTTCCCAGCTTTGGCCGAGTGAAGAAGTCATGGTACAGTCTATTAATGAAATGGCTGCGAAAGCGGATATTATACTGCCGGGTACAGCGGAAGGCAAAATTTTAGTTGGCAGTGATGATCCCAAAGTGATTAATGATTTTTATCTGAAAAACGGAGCTAAGATTGTCATTACAAAATGCGGCAGTGACGGTGCCTTTGTGTCTACCAAAGACGAATCGTACATGGTTCCTGGATTTAAAGTAGATAAAGTCGTAGATACGGTAGGTGCCGGCGATGGATTTGCTGCCGGTGTTATTACGGGTCTGATGGAAGGGCTTCCTCTTAAAGAAGCTGTCCGCCGCGGTAATGCGATTGGCGCTATTCAAGTTACCAGCCGCGGAGACAATGAAGGACTGCCGTATCCAGATCAATTAAAAGCATTTATGGAAAAATAAGGAGATAGATTTCATGATTAGTGAAAATATGAAGACAATATTTGAAATTGGTTTGGTTCCTCTGGTGGTATTAGATGATGCAGCTGATGCCATTCCTTTTGGACAGGCACTTGTCGATGGCGGCATTCCTGTTGCAGAGGTTACCTTCCGGACAGATGCCTGCCTGGATATTATCAAAGCGATGTCTCAGCATGTACCGGGACTGATTGTAGGTGCAGGAACGGTACATACGGTTCAGCAGGCGAAAGATGCCGTAGCTGCCGGCGCAACGTTTATTGTGACACCGGCTTTTAATCCGGCTGTTACCGAATGGTGTGTTGCCAATCATGTAGATATTATTCCGGGGACCGTATCGCCGGCAGACATTGAAGCAGCCAGCGGTTTTGGCTTGGAAGTATGCAAATTCTTCCCGGCTGCTGCATATGGCGGCACAAAAACGCTGAAAGCATTGGCAGGGCCGTTTGCGCATATTAAATTTATGCCGACTGGCGGTGTTAATTTTGACAATATGAATGAGTATTTGGATTTGCCAAACGTAGCAGCTATTGGCGGCAGTTTTATGACCCCTTCTGCTATGGTAAAAAATAAAGATTGGGCAGGCATTACAGCTACATGCCAACGTGTAGTCAAACATATGCTGGGATTTTCATTGGGACACGTAGGCCTGCATGTTCCGGGACGTGCAGAAGCAGAAGCCGTAACGGATGGACTTTGCCGCTTGATGGCACAAGACAAAATTCCAGGTGCTGATAATTTCTTTGCCGGTTCTGTCGCTGAAATCTGCGATCATGAAATGCCGGGAGAAAAGGGTCACATCTGCATTGATACACGGGATATGGAACGAGCTTTGGCATATTATAAACGCCAAGGTATTGAAATTGATAAAGAACACTGCTTCTACGATGAAAAAGGAATAGTAAAAGTCGCATTCTTAAAAGAAATCGTTGGTGGATTTTCTATCCATCTGCGCCGTAAATAAGTAAAAATAAAGACGCTGTCATGATAATGGACACACAATGTGCCGCATCATGACAGCGTTTTTTTTATATGGAATGTATGGATTGGTCATATGATTCAATGGCGTGCTTGGCCTGTAGTAATAATTGCTTGGCAAGCTGCTGCTTTTTCGCAGTAGCTCGGAATAACGGCATGCTGATACTCATAGCATAATTGTGAGTATGAGTTAATACAATCGGAACAGCAAAGCAGCAAAGTTGATATGTTATTTCTTCCTGTTCGACAGCGATATGTGTCTGTTTAACAGACTGCAGTTGGTCGTACAGCGTATGTAGGTCCGTAATGGTGTTTTTTGTCTGTTTGACAAGCGGGTTGGGATATAACGCTTGTAATTGGGGAAACGTATAGTCGCAAAGCAGTGCTTTCCCCAGTGCTGTACAGTATGCAGGAAGTTTTTTCCCAATATATGAAATGATTTTTATCGTTTGTGTTATAGCCGCATCTTCTTTTAATATGTATAAAACATCTGCTCCATCAAGAACGCCTACTTGACATATTTCATTTATTTCCCTAGTAATATCTTTCATTACAGATTTTATATACGGAAGCAGCGTTTTTTCATGTTCATAAGCAGCTCCGATACAGTATGATGAGATGCCAATGGAATACAGTTTTGAATTATCCTGAAGCTGTAAAAATTTTTGCTGTACCATTTCCTGTAAAATAGGGGAAAGAGTACTTTTAGGTATATGTAAAAGTTCAGTAACTTGTGTAAGTGATAGTCCTTCTGGATGGGCAGCGAGAAGCGTTAAAATACGCAAAACGCGTTCTGTTGGTTTATGAGTCAATGCAAAAACCTCCTATTATAGTATTTCCATTATAGCAAATTTAGTGAAAATAAGAAAATTACAAATTTTGCATAGTAGATACAGAACGATGAAAAAAAACAATAGTGCTATTCTTGATTTTTGGTTGGCTGGTTGCTATAATTTAAACATAAAGTTCGTAAATACGTTTATCAATACGTATATACGAATAAAAAAGGAGAGCATGTATCAAAAGGAGGACAATACGTATGTCTATTGAGAATTTGTATTCAAACGAAAACCCGTCTTTGTATCAAGCTAGAACCCATGCAGATGGTCCATGTGGAACATTGCCATTGACTGATGAAGCATTGAAAACTTTACCAAGCGGCAATATTTTTGGTATGACGATTAATGCTGGCATGGGATGGAATCCGGAAACGCTGGCTAATGGTGATGTAATGATTATAGGTACTAAGGGGGGAATGCGTGCAGATGATGGTCGGACTATTGCTGTAGGATTGCATCCGGGCCATTTTGAATTAGGTGATTTAATGGGAAAGGCAGCGGACACATTAAAAGGAATGGGGTATGTTCCTCATGCCGCTTTTGTGTCAGATCCGTGCGATGGACGTACGCAGGGAACGATAGGAATGTTTGATTCTCTACCGTATCGCAATGACGCATCCATGGTTATGCGGCGCTTGATTCGTTCTATTCCGACGAGAAGGGCGGTCATTGGTGTAGCTTCTTGTGATAAGGGTTTACCAGCCATGATGATGGCATTAGCAAGCATGCATGATTTGCCAACGATTCTTATCCCTGGAGGAGCCACGTTAATGCCTAATAAAGGTGAAGATTTAGGGACAGTGCAAACGATTGGTGTCCGATATGCCAATGGAGAACTTTCTTATAAAGATGCCGTTAATTTGGGATGTCGAGCTTGTGCAAGTGCTGGAGGCGGATGCCAATTTTTTGGAACAGCAGGAACTTCGCAAGTGGTAGCAGAAGGACTTGGACTTGCATTAACTCATTCTGCATTAGCACCTTCGGGCGAAGCAATTTGGAAAGATTTAGCAACTAAATCTGCAGTAGCGGCCATGGAAATGTATAAAAGAGGTATTACAACCAAAGATGTTATTACGGATCATGCTATTGAAAATGCTATGGTTATACATGCTGCTTTTGGTGGCTCCACGAATTTGTTATTACACTTACCGGCTATTGCTTTTGCTGGCGGATGCCATGTACCTACTGTCCATGATTGGGCACGTATTAATAAAGAGGTTCCCCGCTTAGTTAGCGTTTTGCCGATTGGACCTGTCAATTATCCAACTGTTGATGTATTTATGGCAGGCGGTGTTCCAGAAGTTATGCTGCATTTACGTAAATTAGGATTGCTGCATGAAGATGTTATGACAGTAACTGGCAGCACATTAGGTGAAAATTTGGATTGGTGGGAACAATCTAAACGTCGGGCTGCTTGCCAAAAACGATTAAAAGAATTAGATCATTTGAATGTAGAAGATGTTATTTTTAGTCCGGAACAGGCTAAAGAACGTGGAATAGGATCTACTGTTACGTTCCCAACAGGAAATATCGCTCCGGAAGGATCTGTTGTTAAATCTACAGCGATTGATCCATCTGTTATTGATGATGATCATGTTTTTCGTCATACGGCTAAGGTAAAGGTATTTACCTCTGAAAAAGAAGCAATTACTGCTTTGAAACATGATGGAGTTCAGGCGGGTGATATTATGATTGTCATGGGGGGAGGCCCGTTAGGAACCGGTATGGAAGAAACATATCAGTTGACATCGGCACTTAAACATCTGTCTTTTGGCAAACATGTATCGTTGATTACTGATGCTAGATTTTCTGGTGTATCGACTGGGGCATGCTTTGGTCATGTAGGCCCGGAAGCATTAGCTGGAGGTCCGATTGGAAAATTACGTGATGGAGATGTTGTAGAAATTATTGTAGATACCGTGAAGTTAGAAGGAAGTTTAAACTTTATCGGTACTGAAGATAATCCGCTTACCTATGAAGAAGGTGCTAAAGTATTAGCTGCACGAGAAACGAATCCTAATGTACATCCGGATGATGATTTACCCGATGATACACGTCTTTGGGCGGCTCTTCAAAATGCGAGCGGTGGTACTTGGAAAGGTACAGTATATGATGTAGATGCTATTATCAAAGTATTGGATGCAGGTAAAAAAGCATTAGAAAAAGAAGAAAAATAGGGAGGGAAAGAATATGCCATTAATTATTACAGCATTAGCGGTTGTATTACTAATTGTCCTGATTTCTAAATTTAAGATGAATACTTTTGTAGCACTTCTCATTGTGTCTGTTGCAGCTGCAATTAGTTTTGGAGTCCCTCTTGTAAAAGTTGCTGATTTATTGGAAAAAGGGATTGGTGGAACATTAGGTCATATTGCATTGATTTTTGGCCTGGGAGCTATGTTAGGTAGATTAGTTGCTGATGCCGGCGGTGCACAGCGTATTTCTCTTTCCCTTATTCAGGCATTTGGAGAAAAGAAAATTCAGTGGGCTGTTTTAGTTGCATCGTTTGTCGTTGGCATTGCCATGTTTTTTGAAGTGGGATTAGTACTGCTTATTCCCATTATCTTTTCTATTGCCAAAGAAATGAAAGTAACGCCTATTTATTTGGGAATACCTATGTTGGCATCGTTACTTTCTGCGCATTGTTTTTTACCTCCGCATCCGGGTCCTACAGTCATTGCTGGAGAATATGGTGCGGATATAGGTAATGTTTTGCTCTATGGAATTATAGTAGCAATTCCAACGGTTATTATTGCAGGGCCATTATTTACAAAATTTGCAAAAAAAATAGTACCGAGTGCCTTTGAAAAAATGGGTGATATTACAGCACTGGGTAAAGAACGTACCTTTACAGATGAAGAAATGCCGGGATTTAGAGTTAGTTTATTTACGGCGATGCTTCCGGTTATTTTAATGATTATTGCGACAATCGGTTCGATGGTTAGTGACTTTGTCAATCTTTCAGGAAGTGCAGTGTTTACCTTTATTGAATTTATTGGTAAACCGGGGATTGCCATGATTATTTCTATCTTGGTAGCCATGTACACCATGGGGGTACAACGAAAAATTCCTGTCAAAGATGTTATGAATTCTTGTGCATCTTCTATTGCGGCTATTGGGATGATGTTGCTGATTATTGGCGGCGGCGGTGCTTTTAAGCAAGTATTGATTGATGGAGGTGTGGGACAGTATATTTCTCTGTTATTTGCAGGAACGACTGTGTCACCGATTATTTTAGCTTGGGGTGTTGCTGCTATTTTGCGAGTTTCTCTTGGTTCGGCAACTGTTGCAGCTATTTCCACAGCGGGGTTAGTTATTCCTTTATTAAGTGCATATGATGTTAATTTAGCTCTTGTAACATTAGCCACCGGAGCAGGAAGCTCCATTGCATCCCATGTAAATGATGCAAGTTTTTGGATGATTAAAGAATATTTTGGCTTGTCAATGAAAGAAACATTTTTAACATGGACATTGATGTCAACGGTGCAAGCTGTTTGTGGGTTAGTTTTTATTTTGTTATTGAGTATGACTGTCTAAAAAGGTGAAGAGAAAGATGGGACAATATGACAAAAAAAAAGACAGTAAAAAAACAGCGTATTGTATGAGTCTGCCACAACCGATACAAGCATGCTTTTGTCCTGTCTTTGCTCTATTATATCATAGTATAGACGGTAGAATTGAATTACTAGTAAGTTTTTTGAAAGGATGTTGATAAACATGAAACTACAAGGTGTGTATACTCCGATTATTACGATAATGAAGGAGGATGGCTCCATTGATATGGCTAATATGGAAAAGCATATTAATCATTTATGTGCAGCCGGTATTAATGGAATTTTGTTTTTTGGCAGTTTAGGTGAGTTTTATGCTTGCTCCATGGAAGAAAAGAAAGCGGTTATTGATATGGCTGTTAGGGTCATTAATCATAGAGCAACTATGATTGTCGGCGTAGGTGGTACGGCATTAAAAGATGTGTTGGAATTGGCACAGTATGCCCAAAAAGCTGGCGCAGATGCTATTAATGTTGTTTCACCATTTTATTTTGGGCCGACAGAAGAAGGCGCCATTACGTATTTTGGTAAAATTGCTGAAGCTGTTTCACTGCCGATTCAATTATACAATTTTCCGGCTCGCGTCGGTGCTGATTTAACACCGGATGTCGTTGCGGCATTAGCTGCAAAATATCCGAATATCATAGGGGTAAAAGATACGGTAGATAATATTAGTCATACCCGAAAAGTGATTGCAGCTGCTAAAGCAGTACGCCCTGATTTTTCTGTACTTTCTGGCTTTGATGAATATTATTTAGTCAACAGGGTATCCGGTGGTGACGGGGTTCTTTGTGGGTTAACAAATGTTGTTCCGGAAATCTTCGTTGCGTATCATAAGGCGTATGAAACGAAAAATTTTGCAGCAACGGAAAAATATGCCCAAGTTATTTCTAAGCTGATGTCTTTGTATGAAGTTACGGGATTATTTATTACAGCTATTAAAGCAGCTGTCAAAGTACAAGGATTAAATATATCTACCTATACTCGAGAACCGGGTACGCCTATTACCGATGCAGCATATCAGCAAGTACAGCATATTCTGCAGAATGTAAAAGAAACATATAAAATGTAAGTTATATTTTGCCTAAAAACTTCCGACCTATTGAGAGGCGGAAGTTTTTTTATAGTCAGTTATATAACTGCTGGCGGTAATGCAGCCGCATTTGATGTATTTGTTTGGTAAAAAATCATTGCTTATTATGCATAATACCATATAATTTATGCGTAAATTATTGTTGACAGAAATAAGACACAAAGATATATTATATAATAAATATCCATTATTATCGGTTCAGAAATACAGTAGTGCGAGTACGTATGCAGTATGTTCGGTTTGCAGAGAGAAAAACTGAAATGCGTGGTTTTACCTGGATTTTTGTTTTACGATGTTTATTCTTGGCAAGACTGCACAGAAACGCTGGCTTTGTGTGATACATGCTGGCTGCTGTTTTGTGGAAATACTAGCAGAAGCGGTACCATGTTGTTGTGTATTGCATAAATATTGTAGAAAAAATAGTATGAGAAACGGACCTGGCAAACTATTCCGCTGCTGTGCAAGAAAGCCATTTTTATAGCGATTCCCTCTACTGGTGGGACGGCTGTGGAGGTTACTGCTTTTTCTGTTATCAGTTATTATGGGGACAAGCAGGCGTGCGAAAAGATGCATATTGCTCAGCGCCTTGACTGGATGGCTTTCTCGAATGCTCTGTTGGGAATTGCCCATAGTTTGGCGTACAAAACGGGAGCTGTTTTTCATATTCCGCACGGCTTTGTGCGGCAGGACAAATTGTAGGGATTTTGTAACAGAACCTATGGTATAATAAAACATATTTACAACCGAGGTGAACTTCATGAGTGAATCGATATATGGAAAGTACAAGCCGGCTGTGCAGGCTGTCATGGATGGTCTTGTCACAGCGATTCAAGACTATAGCAGCCGCATCAAACAGCAGGAAGGGGAAGCGGCGTATGAACATTTGATTTACCGCATCAAAAGTGAAGACAGCATGCTGGAAAAATGTACCCGCAAAGGACTGCCGCAGACGGCGTATTCAGCGCTGCATGATATTCATGATGCCATTGGGCTGCGCATCGTCTGTTGCTTTTTGGATGATATTTACCGCAATATCAAGATGATTGCTGCGCTGCCGGGCGTGCGTGTCGTCGAAGAAAAAGATTACATCCAACATGTCAAGCCCAATGGATATCGCAGTTATCATATGATTGTTGAAGCAGAGGTCCCGTATGAAGATGTTACAGGGGCCAATCCGGGCCATTTTTTTGCTGAAATACAGCTGCGGACGATTGCCATGGATTCCTGGGCGAGCTTGGAACATCAGATGAAGTATAAGCATGATATTCATAATCCGGAAATGATTGTCCGGGAATTAAAACGATGTGCTGATGAATTAGCGGCGTGTGATTTGTCGATGCAGACGATTCGCAATTTGATACATGCAGATAACGGATAAAAAGGAGCAGTATATGAAACTATTATTAGCAGAAGATGAAAAAGCCATGTCTATGGCACTGGTAGCGGTGTTGGAACATTCAGGATATGAAGTAGATGCTGTCTATGACGGTATGGCCGCTGTAGAAAAGGGCCGCAGCAACACCTATGACTGTATGATTTTTGATATTATGATGCCGAAATTGGATGGAATCGGCGCATTAAAAGAACTGCGCAGCAGCGGTGATACGACGCCGGTCATTATGCTGACAGCAAAAGCAGAAGTCGATGACCGTATTACTGGATTGGATGCTGGTGCTGACGATTACCTGACGAAACCCTTTGCTATGGCAGAACTGCTGGCGCGTATCCGATCCATGACGCGGCGTTCGACGACATTTACGCCGTCCAAGTTGGCAGCCGGCCATGTAGAATTGGACGTAGAAGAACAGGAATTATCTTGTAAAAATGCAATTCGTCTAGCAAATAAAGAAACAAAACTCATGAAGTTTTTCATGCTCAACATGGGTAAATCTTTATCGACAGAAGCAATTTTTGCCCATGTATGGAAGGATGAAGAGGATGTGACAGAAGATATTGTTTGGATTTACGTGTCCTATTTGCGAGAAAAATTGACGTCCATTCAAGCGGATATTCAAATTATAGGTGAAAAGAACGGCACTTTTTTGCTGCAGGCAAAAGGAGTGGAAGCGTAGCCTATGAATATGGTCAAAAAGCTTCGCCGCAAATTTATTTTGATTGCTACGGTTGGCGTCGTCATTATTGTTGTCGGTGCGCTGGGATTGATTAATGCCATTACGTATACGCGTATGGAATCACAGGTCATGTCGGTATTGACGTATATTTGCCATAATGACGGCCATTTGCCTAAAAAAGTCAATTCTTCCAACAAAAGCTGGTTTGATGAGCCGTCTTGGACAGACGATACGCCGGAATTTTCGTATCAAGTGCGATTTTTCAGCGTGTTGGTGGACAGCAATGGCTATGCCAAAAATATTAATATTAAAAATATTGCGTCGTTTTCGGAAGATGAAGCGATTGAATATGCTCGGACGACGATTCAGGAAGCCGTTGAAGACGGTACGATGCAGGGATTTTTCAAAAAAGAACGGGCCATGTATGCGTATATGATTATGCCCAATCAGGATGGCTCGTACTTGATTGCTATATTGGACTGCACGCGGGATATGGCAGCCGTCAATTCGTTTTTGCGCAATTCCCTTTGGTTTGGTTTTGTCTGCATTGTATTGTATGTTCTCATCTTGGCCGGTCTGTGCAATTTGGCGATTCAGCCCTTTGTACGCAATATGGAAAGCCAAAAACGCTTTATTACCAATGCCGGTCATGAATTGAAAACGCCGATTGCTATTATTTCCGCCAATACAGAAGCGTTGGAAATGATTAGCGGCAAAAGTGAATGGACGGGAAATATACTGAAACAGGTACAGCGCCTGTCCAAACTGATTAATGATTTGATTGTACTGTCTAAAATGAGTGAAGAAAAGCAGGAAATGGTTTGGGAAGATGTCAATGTATCGGAAATTGCAGACAGCATTGCCAAATCGTTTCAGACGATGGTGGATGATCAGAAAAAACACTTGGTCTGCCGCATTGAGCCCCAGGTTTCCATTCGTTCTGATGCGAAACGGCTCTATACGCTGATTAATATTTTTGTAGACAATGCTGTCAAATACTGCGATGATGACGGCACGGTTGCAATTACGGTGGCATCCGCTAAAAAACACAAAGGGGCTGTCATTGCAGTTGCCAATACCTATGTTGACGGCGCGCATATGGATTTTTCTCATTTCTTTGAACGCTTTTATCGCGGCGATGAATCACATAACAGCCAAACGTCTGGGTATGGCATCGGCTTGTCGATGGCAGAAGAATTAGCACAACTGCTAAAAGGAAAAATCCACGTCGATTACAAAGACAATACGATTATTTTTACAATACGAATTCAGTAGGCAGCAGGCAGTATGCTGCCCGTCAGATTTCTGATATGGTCTTCGGAACATCAGTGTAACTATTGATGTTTTGGAGGCCGTTTTTTTTGAGTACGTCATGATATATGAGTTTTGAGCATGAAACCGAGTACAAATAGACAAAATGAGAATAAGATGAACGTTTTACTTGAAACTCCTTGCGAATGCGTTTATTTTCAGCTATAATATAAATAACAAATAGTCATGATACGTATGAATTTTAAGTCTAATATCGACGAATGGAAAGAAACGAAACATTGTTTCTTTTAGGATCATAAGTCTTTACGAGAATTTCGTTAGGGATGGAAAGCCCCCATATAAAGAGGTGCATATACATGAAACGGGATTGGATAGATGCAGCGAGGCTGACCGTAATCGTCGGACACTTCGGCAGCGGCAAGACGGAAGTTGCTGTGAATATGGCGATAGAGCTGGGAAAACGAGGTTATGTGTTTTCTTTGGCTGATTTAGATGTAGTAGACCCGTATTTTCGTTCACGAGACTGCAGACAGATACTGGAACAAGCCGGCGGCCGGCTGATTGCCAGTTCGCAGGCGCATATGGATGCGGATTTGCCGTCTATGCCTCCGGATGTAAGCGTATTGTTTGATAATCCGGCGATGTACGGTGTGTTGGATATTGGCGGTGACCCGTCGGGCGCGCGGGTTTTGGCAAGGTATCGGCAGCAGCTGATGAATTGTAAAGCCAGGATGTTATGTGTGGTAAACGGCAACAGACCGTTATCGGACACGCCGGAAAAAGCCGCAGCATATATAAAACGGATAGAAAAAGCGGCCGGCATGTCTGTGGATGGATTGATTAATAATACACATTGTTGTCAATTGACAGAACTGGACGATATTCGGGCCGGAGCTGCTTTGACAGAACAAGTATCGGTATGTACCGGAATCCCTGTTGTTTGCCATGCCGTACCGGAATGGTTGGCAGCACAGGCTTCGGAATGTATACATCCAGTGTTTCCTATGAAATTGTATATGAAAAAGCCTTGGGAGTGAGCAATGTAGCAGAAAGGAGCGTTTGTATATGGCAATGCATTTGACCTTTAGAAAAGAACGGTGTAAAGGATGCGGCTTATGTATCACTGTTTGTCCCAAACAGATTCTGGCGTTGGAAGAAGGAACGAATATTAAAGGATATCGGCCGGCATCATGTACCGATGAATCGTTGTGTATTGGCTGTGCAAGTTGTGCAAGAATTTGTCCGGATTCGATTATTACGATTGAAAAAGACGACTGAGAAAAGGAGTGAACTTTTCTATGAAACGAGAAATTTGGAAGGGCAGTGAAGCCATTGCTGAAGCCGCTATTCGTGCCGGCTGTCGTGGATTTTTTGGATATCCGATTACTCCGCAGAATGAAATCCCTGAATATATGTCCTTGAAAATGCCGCAGGCAGGAGGCGTATTTGTTCAGGCAGAATCAGAAGTTGCGGCAATCAATATGGTGTATGGCGCAGCCGCTACCGGTGTACGTGCCATGACATCTTCTTCTTCACCGGGTGTCAGCCTCAAACAGGAAGGCATCAGCTATATGGCTGGGGCTAAACTGCCGGCTGTTATTGTCAACGTCATGCGCGGCGGACCGGGACTGGGTTCTATCCAGCCGTCTCAGGCTGATTATTTCCAAGCGACGCGCGGCGGCGGCAACGGGGACTACCGCACACCGGTCTTGGCACCGGCTAATTTGCAGGAAGCTGTTGACCTCGTACAGGAAGCCTTTGATATTGCTGACCAGTACCGGACGCCGGTCGTCGTCTTAGCAGACGGCTTGATTGGACAGATGATGGAACCTATTGTCTGGCATGATGTGAAAAAACGGCAGCTGCCGCCAAAAACATGGGCAGCCAGCGGCCGTAAGGGACGGGAACACAATAATTTCATCAATTCGCTTCTTATCGATGCCCAGGATTGTGAAGACCATAATATCGAACTTTTAAACACGTATCATGAAATCGAAAAAAATGAAGTACGTTTTGAAGAAGTCATGACGGAAGATGCCGAAGTGTTGATTACTGCATACGGAACACCGGCGCGTATCGCCATTACTGTCGCAGAAAACCTGCGTGCAAGAGGCATCAAGGCAGGTGTATTCCGTCCGATTACCTTGTGGCCGTTCCCAAGCAAACGATTGCGGGAAATTGCCGAACAAGATTCGGTTAAAGTTATTTTAGATGTAGAAATGAGCACAGGTCAGATGTTGGATGATGTCAATCTGGCTGTGGCAGAAAGGAAACCGGTTCGCTTCTATGGCAGATACGGCGGCGTTATTCCGACGGTATCGGAAATCGAAGCAGCGGCAGAAAAAGCACTAGGGGAGGTAAAGTAATATGAAGACAATATATACCAAGTCAAAAGGCTTACAAGATACAGAATTACATTATTGCCCCGGATGCAGCCATGGTATTGTACACAAACTAGTGGCAGAAACGATTGAAGAAATGGGTGCTATTGATACGACTATTGGTGTCTGCCCTGTTGGCTGTTCGGTTTTTGCCGGCAACTATTTTGCCTGTGATATGATTGAAGCTTCTCATGGACGTGCACCGGCAGTGGCAACAGCTGTCAAACGGACCCATCCGGATGTACCTGTTTTTACCTATCAAGGTGACGGTGATTTGGCTTCCATTGGTGCTGCTGAAATCGTTCATGCGGCCATGCGCGGTGAAAAATTTACGACTATCTTTATTAATAATGCCATCTACGGCATGACAGGCGGCCAGATGGCACCGACGACATTAATCGGTCAGACAGCGACAACGGCTCCGCTGGGCAGAACGGTTCAGCAGGCCGGCATGCCGATGCGCGTTGCAGAAATGCTTTCGACATTGGACGGTTTAGTATATGCAGAACGCGTCTGCGTCGTCGATATTCCGCATTTGATGAAAGCCAAGAAAGCCATTAAAAAAGCCTTTGAACGGCAAATGAAAGGTGATGGCTTTACGTTTATCGAAGTATTGTCCGCATGTCCTACTAACTGGGGCATGGATATTCATGAAGCGAATAAATGGCTTATGGACAACATGGCAGCATATTATCCTCTCGGCGTAATTAAAGATACGGAGGTGAAATAAAATGAAACATGAAGTAATCCTCTCCGGTTTTGGCGGCCAAGGCGTTATGTCTATTGGCAAAAATTTGGTTGAAGCAGGTGTAGCAGAAGATTTGCAGGTTTCATGGGTACCGTCTTACGGTCCTGAAATGCGCGGCGGTACGGCCAACTGTACCGTTATCCTTAGTGATGACCGCATTGGTTCACCTCTCGTAGAACATCCTTCGGAAATTGTAGTTATGAATCGGGCAGCACTTGCCAAATTTGGCCCGAAAGTGCAGACGGGCGGCACGATTTTTATCAACAGCAGTATTGTACCGGATAAAGTAGACCGTGACGATGTTACGGTGTATTATGTTCCTTGTGATGATATTGCCAGAGAATTAGGCAACCCGAAAGTCGGCAATATGGTTATGCTCGGTGCCTACGTAGGTGCGACGCACGTATTAAAAGTCAAAACGATTGAAAACATGATTCATGAAATGTTTTCAGGGAAAAAAGCGAAACTGATTCCTTTGAATATGGATGCCCTTCATCGCGGACTTGACTGTGTGAAATAAACAGTAGAATACATGGCAATAGAAGATGGGGCTGTAACAAAATGAGCTTTTTTAGCCCATTTTGTTGCGGCCTTCTTTCTTT
>CAVKEA010000032.1:0-28047 GCA_963655305.1 bacterium | reverse complement strand
CATCTGCCGTGCTGCTGTAAGGCGTTATTGGCAGATATGGATACGCTGCTGGCTGCTGCCTGTTTTCTTTACGTACTGATTCGTGTCTTGGGTAATCAAATACGTCTGCATCGGCTGCAGATATACATCCGCCGTCAACAGCCTGCTTCCTGCTGCATCACAAGCTGCGATAATCGCCGTGCCGCATTTGCCGCAGGTATGGGCTGCATCATACTTCTCTTATGGATTTGGCTACCTACCTGGCCGCTTCGCAGCATGGCAACTGTATTGGGCTTACTGATTACGGCTGTCGGCGTCACCTTGCTGCAGCGTATTTACAGTGCCCAGTCCATCACGATTCGCAATCATGCGTTGTTATTGACGGACTGGAACGGTATTGCCTGCACCGTAAAAGATGACGATATTCGCTATGTTCATTTTTACGCGCACCGCACACTGACAGGACTAGAAGAATGGGGCCCCCGCATCACCATATACAGCAGCAGGCAGGCGCATCGCCTGGAGCATTTATCGTCTCAGACCTCCCTGGTCCTTGCCGAACACAGCCGTGGGCATGAAGGTATCGAATTTATTAATCATATGCACATTTCCATACAAAACTACGTCATACTGCGTACGTATTTCGCACAGCACGGCATTGCCGTCCGCGATGATTACGCTTCCTCATTATCCTTTCCAACAGAAACACTGTTCTCTCAAAAATAATCTCTATGCTGCAAAATCTGCAAAAAAAGACTGCGACACGAAGCAATTCGCTCCGATGCGCAGTCTTTTTGTTTTATGGGTTAATACGCAGCGTATTGCGCTATATCTCAACAAGTCTGATCGTATAACGATGTCAAAGCCTTGCCAGATACACTGTTCTCCATTGCGTTTTAGATAAACTCTCTGTCGTATAAATGGCTTTCCGTCAAAAATTCTTCTATCGTTTCAAACCCCATTTTCTTCAATAATTCAATGACATACGGATTTTCCATGGGGGTTTTATAGAGTGCCGCTTCTCCATAGGCTTCTACACAGGCTTTACCTTTTTCTTTGGGAATGATGGCTTTCGGCCCGCCGACGCAGCCGCCGATACAGCCCATGCCTTCAAAGAAATTTCCCTGGCGGTGGCCGTCTAAGATATCCTGAATCATGGCTTTGCATGCCGGTACGCCGTCTGCCTGCCGTAATTTGACGCCAATTGGCCGCTGCGGGTCCAATTTCTCTACAGCCCGGCGCACGGCTTCTGCCACGCCGCCGGCAAAGGCATAGGTAATGCCTGCCTTAGAAGCATGGTTCTTGGTATCTTCCGGCAAGGAAGAGACATCTATATTCGTCACAGAAAATAAATCCCGCAGTTCCTGATAGGTAAGAACATAATCAACAGCACCGGCTAAATCAGCTTCACGCCGTTCTGCTTTTTTGGCCAGACACGGACCGATAAAAACCGTTTTGGCCTGCGGATGGATTTTCTTTATCGTCCTGCCACCGGCAATCATCGGCGATACGGAACCGGGAACATTCGGCAGCAGCTGGTGGTATAATTTTTTTATCATCGCAATCCACATGGGACAGCAGCAGCTCGTCAGTTGAAAATCCGTTTCACTAGTAATATTCTTATCAAATTCCAATGCTTCTTTCAATGTCAAAATATCGGCAAATACGGCAACTTCAATCACGCCGGTAAAGCCGAGCTGTTTTAAAGCTGTACGCAGTTTCCCTATCGTGACAGCGTCGCCAAACTGTCCGGAAACAGCAGGGGCTACCAACGCATATATAGGGCCGTCGTATTCGTGAAGTTCTTTGACAACCGGCAGTATATCTTTATTCGCCTGCAGCGAACCCAACTTACAAGCATCAATACAAGCTTGGCAGCCTACGCATGCTTCTGCATCTACTTCCATGCCCTGCGGTCCCGGCACCATAGCGTCCCATTGGCAAGCTGCCGCACACGATGATTCATCGGGTGGACACAAGCATGGTTTAACACGCCATACTAACGCGTGTTGATCTGGATGCAGCAAACAGTCGATTAAATGTGCATCCTCATTTTCCGGTATGACGACTTTGCCGTCAACAGCTGCGCTTTTCAGCATATGATAATACAACTCATCCAATGATTTCATAGATATGCCTCCTTTTATATACAATTAAAAGCCCTATATGTAAAAGGACATGACAGTCATATGGCTGTTATGCTTTTATATCTGCATGAAATAATTCTTTGCCCAAGGTGTGTATCCAAAACCCCAGCAGCTGTCCATATGTACGTTTTCCTTCTTCAGAGGAAGCGGCCTGCAGGACATACGTCATCATGTGCTGTGCCCAAGAATACCCGAATCGTTCAAATTTCCCCTTGTCGTTCATATTGGGCAGCCGTTTCAGCAGCGGCAGAAAAATATCTTCCGTTACTTCCCGTACTTTGGGGGTAATTTCATAGGTATATCCCATCCCCCGGCGGTCTCGTTCCATAAAAACAAGAGATAACTTTTCTTTTTGCCGGATTTCATCGGTATAATCCAAATGATAGGCTTCCAGCGGCAGCTTTTCCCGGTCCGCTTCTTTTACCAGTTGATAGGCACCGTATTTGATAATTTCATAAAGACGGTCATCATAGCTGCTTTCCATTTCGATAATCTTTTCCCGCCATTCGCCCCAGGTCAGCGCGGCCCGGCACAAATAGTCATCAAAAGACGGTTCGCCCAAAAAGCCGCATACTTCCTGCGAAGTCACGGGTACTTTGGGATCGGGAATATGCCAGACCATCCACTTTTCCTGTCGGTTAATATACAAACAGGGACTTTCTACATGAATCGACTCATGACAATGGGGGCATTCGTAAAAAAACAAGGTTTCATCTGTCAGAATGCGTTTGCGCAGTTCCGGACTGTTGGTTCCATCTATACAATCCCACGTCTGAAATGTTCCCTGCCCTTGGCATGCCGGGCACGTAAGGGCAAGTACTTTTTCATGGGTTCCTGTCATCATTGCTTACTCCTCTTCCTGGCAGTAGTTGGGCAGAATATCTTCCAGCCCATTGCCTTCTTTAATTGCACTGCCGGTTTCTGCATAAGTCTGCATGACCATATCAGCGGCTTTTTCAATATCCATAATGCTGCGCGGCTGGCTCATATCCAAAAACGGCCGCAAAACCCGTTTCATGTTGCGTACGCGTTCAGCCAAGGCAATAGGATCTGGCTTATCCGATTCGATGCGCAGCATGACCAGTGAAATCATGGCTTCTTCTACCATAGGCACTAATTCATCTTTATGCGCTTCGTTGAGGTGCTGCAGCCAAAACATCACAGCAGCCCGCGTATACGTGTCCTGCATGGCCTGGTCGGTGCAGACCAAATCGATACGGGTAAGGGGCGTACCGTCTGTCATAATAACAGGAATCACCGCACTGGCTGCCCGCTGCCGCGGATAGCGCTTGTCTTCCGTACTGATAGAGGTAAACGCAATATAGTGCAGGTTGGCTTCTTCTGCAATGTGGATACTCTTGCGGTAGCAGGAAATCAATTCGTCTTCTTCATTTCGTTTGCCGCCGACCCAAATAGGCCCGACTGCATGAATGACAAACTTAGCCGGCAGTTTATATCCTTTGGTCATTTTCGCTTCACCTGTATGGCATCCCTGCAGCGAACGGCACGCCGCCGTCAGCGAGATACCGCCGGCCCGATGAATCGCATTATCTACAGCACCACTCATGCCTAATAAACTCGAACTGGCTGAATTGACAATCGCATCAGCCTGCCACGTCGTTATATCACCTAATAACACGCGAAACTGCATGAAATCACATCCTTTACTGCATGCAATATATATGTTAATTATACCATAGTTTTATTCTATTCGACTATAAAACGCCGTTATTTTATAAACGTACTAATCGCTTTCTTTAAATTTTCTACAGACTGCAGGTCATTTTCTTTGACAGCATCGACAATGCAGTGGTCAATATGGTCCTTTAGTACCACCTTGCTGACACTGACAATCGCTGAATCCACGGCTGCCAGCTGTATCAGTACTTCGCTGCAGTCCCGCCCGTCTTCCACCATTCTTCGAATCGCTTCCAAATGGCCGCTGACACGGGCCAGCCGGTTTAATACTATTTTGGTCTGCTCATGACTGTGCAGGTGCGTATGCTGGCGACAGGACACCGGTGCTGCTGTTTCGGCCGGTTCTTCTTCCTGGTAATGAATATACGGCATTTCCAAGTGTTTGACTACTTTGACAAGATAAAATGACGCCGTATCCATCGCAATCTGCACAGAAAAGCCGGCACTGATAAGATTGGCTTCCAGTACATCTACCGGCGGCAGCAGCGGCTGGCTTCCTTTGGCATCCTGATGAATGGTATTTACTTTTTGCCGCGGCATATCATGCATGATGACGAGCATGCCGTCATCTTTCAGTGCCTTGTTCATTTTTTTGATAAAATCACGGCTGTGCCGACTGATATGCGGATAAAAATTAAGACAAATAATGGCGTCGTAGTATTTCTCCGGCAGCGTATATTTTAAAATATTTCCTTCTGTGAAAGAAACGTGTTGCAAATGAGCAAACTTTTCTTTCGCCTTATCCAGCATTTGCTGCGAATAATCCAGCGCCTCTACGTGTCCCTCGGCACCGGCCGCTTCCTGCAAATATGGAATCAGCACACCTGTCCCGCAGCCAACATCCAATACATGGCTGCCCGGCTTGAGCTGTATCAGCTGCAGCAAATCCTGCAGTACCTTTTTATTCTCTTTGCGGTCCCGGTCCCACGTTGGAGCATAATTTTCAAAAAAAACATGTTCTTTATCCATTTCGTTCCCAGCCTTTGTATATACTTTTCCTTTATTGTACTTATTTAATTCGGTTTTGACAAATACAAAAACAGCCTTTGCACCAGAAACAAGGTTTCTGGCACAAAGACTGTCTCCCTACTGCAGCCGTTATTTGTCTTCCGGAACAAACCACAAGCCGTTATTGTTTTCTTTCATATATTTTTTAAATTCATCAGAATGGTAAGCTGCTACAATATCTTTAGCCCACTGTGCATCTTTGTTTTTATCTTCTACAACAAGCTGCAGCAGTAAATGCGGCAAAATATCTTCTTTAGCCAAGGCTGTAGACGGGTCAATTTTCGCATTATATACAATAGAACCGGTAATAACGATAAAATCAAAGTCGTTTCGTACACCTGGAATGGTCAGCGATTTCATTTCTGTAAATTTAAGGTGATGCGGATTTTCTACAATATCCTGCTGCGTTACTGTAGACAAATCTTTATCCGGATTTAATTTAATCCAGCCAATTTTCTGCAGCAGTGCATAAGCCCGTGCCGTATTGGCTGCATCATTCGGAACAGCGACGGTATCACCGTCAGCGACCTGATCCAGCGAGGTCTTAGAACCAGCGTATATACCGGCCGGCACCGTCGGAATCGGTGTCAACGCAACCAAATGGCCGCCCTGTTTTTCATTGAAGTTTTCCATATACGCCGTATGCTGTTCTACGTTGAAGTCTACTTCGCCTTCGTTCAAGGCTACATCGGCCTGCAGCAATTCAGACATGTCTTTGCCAGTCACTTTATAGCCTTTCTTTTCCAATATGGGTTTAATGCCTTTTTCAAACAAATCAGAATACGGTCCCTGCGATTTGCTGTACGTCAATTCCTTTTTGTCCCCAGTATTTGCAGAATTACCGCCGCATCCTACCAATGCTACGGCTCCCACAATCAATGCCAACGCCAATATACTTGCTTTTTTCCATTTTCCTAAATTCATTTTTTTGTCCCCCTGCCTGATTAATATAATTTAATGATTTCGCGTTTTATACGCAAAATAATTGCCAATAGATTGAATGATTTGTACAAAAATAACTAAAATAATAACAGTAAACAGCATCAGCGGCGTATTTAATCGTTCATAGCCATACGTCAGAGCCAAATCGCCAACGCCGCCGGCACCGATGACACCTGCCATGGCCGTTGCGCCAATCAGCCCAATCGTACCTGTCGTAATCGACAAAATCAGAGAGCCTTTGGCTTCCGGAAGCAGAAAATACCAGATAATTTCAAAGTAGGAAGCTCCCATCGACTGCGCTGCTTCAATAATCCCTTTGCTGACTTCCAATATGGAATTTTCAAACAAACGCGTCAAATACGGCGCAATAAAAATGACCAGCGGCACTAATGCAGCCGTCGTCCCAATTCGTGTGCCGACAATCATTTTTGTCAGCGGCAAAATAAATACCATTAAGATAATAAACGGCACGCTGCGGATAATATTTATGATCGTATTCAATGCCATAAATATCGGCTTGTTTTTCAAAATACCGTCAGAGTTCGTCAAGACCAATACAACGGACATAATAATCGCCAATACCGTGCCGATGCACAACGATACAAAAACCATATATATAGTTTGTTCTGCTGCCAATATAATTTGCGACATTGGCACTCCTAACGTAGCTTCCATCAAATGATTACCTCCTGCCATTGCAATCCTTTATTGTCGATATAATCCATGACGTGTTGAATCGCTGTGTCCGTGCCAATAATCTGCAAGATAAAAATGCCAAGTACATTTTTTTGTAATTCATTGACCGATGCAAACAACACATTCGTTTGTACGTCAAACGTCTGATTGATTTCATACAGCACATTATCAGTCGCGTTATCTCCCAAGAACCGCACTTTAACAATTTTATAATTATCTTTTTGCGCACGTATTTTTTCTATGACTGTATTAGGAATCGCATCGGGAATAACAGATTGAATAAACCGTTTCGTAATATTCTGCTGCGGATTGCTGAATACATCCAGTACAGAGCCTTGTTCTACTACCTGGCCATGTTCCATGACGGCTACTTTATTGCAGATACGCTGGATGACTTGAATTTCATGCGTAACTATCAAGATAGTAATATGTAATTCTTTATTGATTCGTTCCAACAACTGCAAAATATTGTCCGTTGTTTCCGGATCCAAAGCACTTGTCGCTTCATCGCACAGCAAAATAGACGGATTGGTTGCCAACGCCCTGGCAATGCCGACGCGCTGTTTTTGTCCCCCTGATAGTTGTCCCGGATAGACATCTGCTTTGTCTTCCAGATTGACAAACTGCAGCAGCTTCATGACTGTATTGCGAATTTGTACGGTGTCTGCCTTGTTCAGCCGCAGCGGAATGGCTATATTATCGTATACGGACTTTGATTCCAACAAGTTGAACTGTTGAAAGACCATGCCGATTTTTTTGCGTACACCGCGCAGTTCCTTATGGGAAAGGACATCTATATTTTTTCCATCAATTTCCACATGACCTGTTGTCGGTACTTCCAAGGCATTGACCATTCGCAGCAATGTCGATTTGCCGGCACCGCTAAAGCCAATAATGCCAAACACATCGCCGTCATCAATCGTCAGAGACACATGGTTCAGCGCATGTATCGTATCTTTTTTCGTTTGAAATGTCTTGCTAATATCCATAAATTGAATCATTGTGCCTGCTCCTTATCATCCTGCAATTTCTGCACTGCCTGTACTGCCAAATCAGCCATATAAGAGGCTGCCGGATACAGTGCAGCAGGGTCTACTTTAAATTTGGGATTATGATTGGGATATGATAATCCCGTGCCGACTTGGACAAAATATCCGTTTACCTTTTCAAAATAAAAGGCAAAATCTTCTCCGCCCAAAGACGGCTGCATAGGAGCTGTTTCAAACCGATGTTCTTTCGCAACGTGTTTTGCAAAAACACCCCAAGCTGCATCATTCGCTAAGGCCGGCGGCCCCGGTTTCCAAGTGACCGTCGCGCGTGCTCCGTAGGTTTGCGCGATAAACTGCGCTATATCTTCTACGCGTTTCTTAATCACGACGCGTTCTTGTTTTGTCATGGTCCGTGTCGTACCTTCTACCAAAGTACTCTTAGGAATGACATTCCAATTATGACCGCCTTCAATATGCGTCACACTAACCAAGTTCGCTGCAAAAGGATCCATATTGCGGCTAACAATCGTTTGTACCGCTCCGACAAAAGCCGACGCTGCAACAATGGAATCGACCCCTTTGTTCGGATGCGCTGCATGCACGCCTTTTCCCTCAAATACAATCTGAAACGCATCGACAGCCGCCATGGCCGGGCCATCAATAAATCCCATTTTCCCGACTTCCAGAAGCGGTGTGCAGTGCATGCCAAATATTGCATCCACATCATCGATAATGCCTGTTTCTATAATTTTCAAAGCCCCGCTAGGTCCTTCTTCTCCCGGCTGAAAAATCACGCGAATGGTGCCATTGATATCTTGTTCCCGCTGCTTCAGCAGATATGCCGCTCCCAGGATAGCAGAAATATGAAAATCATGTCCGCAGGCATGCATGCAGCCTGCATGTTCAGACCGATACGCTACATCAGCTTCTTCCGTAACAGGCAGGGCATCTATGTCACAGCGAATGGCCGTAATCGGATGGCTGCCGGAGCCAAATTCTGCTACTAAGCCCGTTTCCAGCGGCAAGTCTAAAATACGAATCCCGGCTTCTTCCAAATCCTGCCGAATCCGGCTGGTCGTGTTGTATTCTTTAAACGAAAGTTCCGGATGCCGGTGAAACCAATAAAACTCGTTGGTAATCTTTTCTTTTATATGTTGTTCATCCATATCAATCTTCCCCCATCTCCGCTTATTAGTATACCGTTTTAGTATACCGTTTTAGTATACTAATAAGCGATACCACTCTTGCATTTTTTTATGTTATATACAAAAAAGCCATCATCTCCCTGACAGAGACGATGGCTCGTGGTTCCACTCTGTTTACAATCTGCCTTAGGCACGACAAACTGTATCTCAAGCCCCTTAACGCTGGGAATACGTAACGGCATACTAGATTCCGCCGTTCTGCTCGCAAAGGCATTCCAACAAAAATGTACTGCGGTGCAGACTTTCAGCTTATAATCCGCACTCTCTGAACACTTCACTTTTGTGTACTTATTTTGGTCATTGCATTTCAAATGTTTACGCATATGGTACTCTTTTCAGATTGTTTTGTCAAGACTTTTTTTAGCATTTCATCACATATCCGTTTTGTCGCATACGTTTTTATTGGTTTACAATCATTCTTCTTTCTGTGTTGTATACGGCAGGCATGTCGTATTTTTTCTGATATTCTCCAGCCGCATGTCCCCTCTTTTCTTTATTTTTGTTATACTATAGGTAACATACAGCGTACAGGTCAAAATCACACACAGAGTTTCCAGGAAGAAGGGGTTGTTATGCCTATCAAGAAGCGTATTTTTTATTCTATCTGCTTAATCAGTTTTACAGGGTCATTTCTCTCTACGGCACTGAATATTGCCATTCCCAGCATGGCTGCGGATTTCGGCGTTATGCCGGATAAATTGACATGGGTAGTGACGGTATTTCTCATTGCTTCTGCCGCGTTTCTCCTGCCTTTTGGCAAAATTTCAGATATTTACGGACGCAGGCGCACGTATATGACAGCCCTTGCCGGCTTTGGCATATCTACCCTGCTCGCTGCTTTTGCGTCGGCATTGTCCATGCTTTTGGTGCTGCGCATTATCCAGGGGATGTTTTTGGCTGCCATCTATGTATCGTATATGCCCCTGCTGCTGACGACAACAGATGAAACCTGCCAAGGCCGGATTTTGGGCATTACCGTTTCTCTCACCTATTTGGGACTTTCCTTGGGGCCGGTTCTCGGCGGTATACTGAGCCAGTTTGCCGGCTGGCGCTGCATTTTCGTCGTTCCTGCCTTGCTGACGTTTGCAGCGTATTATATGATGCGGCCTGTTCATGAAGAATGGTATGCCAAAGGCGCCCCTTTTGTAAATATTGTCAGTTCGGCGTTATCTGTCAGCGGCATTGTCTTCTTTCTTTGGGGACTGTCTTCGTATGAAACAAACCGCTTCTTTTTATGGCTCGGCCTGATACTGCTTATTCTCTTTATTTTTCATGAAAGTCGCTCTTACCATCCCTTGCTGCCCCTTTTTATTTTCCGCAGCATCACGTTTTCTATGTCTAATTTGGCAGCATTAATTCAATACAGCGCCACCTATGCCATTTCGTTTTTACTGTCTTTATATCTGCAGGTCATTTTAGGCGTTTCTCCTGCCGTATCCGGCTGTATTCTCTTGGCACAGCCTATCATGATGGCTCTTTTTTCTCCACGGGCCGGCACATTGTCAGATCGCTACGGTGCTCGTTACATTTCGTCATTGGGTCTGGGATTAACGACACTAGGCCTGCTGGTATTTGCCGTCAATACGGATATCTCCCTGTGGCTGCTCATCGGCGTGCTGCTGCTTATCGGCATAGGTGCTGCGTTCTTTGGTGCTCCCAACAACAGCGCGATTATGAGTGCCGTCAGACCTGCCTATCATGGCATTGCTTCCAGCATGCTCGCGTTGGCACGCAATCTGGGCCAGGCTTTCAGCATGGCATTCGTTACGCTTATATTATCCATGCAGGCCGCGGCCTATACTTCCTATGAAGACTTTATCCACACGGCAATCCACGGAACTTTTTTACTGTTTGCTGTATTATGCTTTTTAGCTATATTTGCATCCTTAGCTAGAGGAACAAAACAAAATAAGATATAATACGTATAGAACGAATTAGCTCTTTTTAAGGAGGTTTTCAATATGAAAAAACAGCTCGTCATCGGTATGATTACGGCATCTTTATTAGGCTTTGGCGGCGGTATTGCCACGACACAAGCCTTTAACTTAGGTTCTATTCTAAAAGTCGGCGGCGTTTCCGTTCTCGTTGATAAATTTGGTCCGCAAATCAATGATTTTCTCAACAAACTGCTCATGAAAAACGGCGTAGGAACAGATTATGCAACCAAAGTCGTCCCGATTATCAGCGTCGGCAGCGGCAAATACGTCGGTGCGGTTCAAGTTGTCGGACCGAAAGGTCAAGTTGACAAAGTACAGGCTGTCGGCCAGTTAGAAGGAAGCTTTAATAACATCGCCAGAGCCAAGGCATTGATTCCGCTGGCCACCAAGGATGTAACCAATCTCAACCGGGTACAAGGCGTTGGCGTATCTGCGATGATTGACTTAAAATTCTAATACCTTCACGAATCCCTCTTTGCGTGGTAGAATAATACCAACTTAACAAAGGGGGTATTTTTTTGAAAACCTATCAACCGATTACACCGGAAATCATTGAAAAATTAAAAGACATTACCGGCCCGTCTTATGTAAAAACCGACCGTGACATGCTGCTCCAGTATCAGACCGATTATGAAACAAATCCCGCTATGTTTCATGTACCGGAAGCGGCCGTTCTTCCTGCCAATGCAAAAGAAATTTCACAAATCGTAAAACTCGCCAACGAATACGATTTTCCTATTACGGTCCGCGGCGGCGGCACTAGTCTGGCAGACGGCGCTATTCCTGTCTGCGGCGGGCTGGTTCTCTGCATGGATCGGCTCAACAAAATCATCGAACTCAATGAAGACGGCATGTATATGACTGTAGAAGCCGGTGTCCGTACTGTTGATTTGCAAAATGCCGCTAAAAAAGTGGGCCTTCTCTATGCCGGTGACCCTTCCAGCGCAGAAAGCTGTTTAATCGGCGGCAATTTGGCTACCAATGCCGGCGGTCTGCGTGCTGTTCGCTACGGTGTAACACGCCATCAAGTCTATTCTCTGGAAATGGTTACTCCGACAGGTGATATCGTCGAATGCGGCAGCATCCTCAAAAAATGCTCTACCGGCTATGATTTGGAACAACTCATTATCGGCAGTGAAGGCACGCTGGGCATTATTACCAAAGTCACTGTCAAATTGATTCCCCTGCCGCCGTATCGTTTCGACGTGCTGGCCGTGTATACCGACCCCCAAAAAGCACTGTACATGGTTCCCAAACTGCTGAAAGCCGGCATCGACCCGACCAGTGTAGAATACATGGATAATTCGTATGTCCGCGATACGGCCGATTACTGCAAATATTCTGATATGCCTCACTATGAAGATGGTATTTACGTCATCATTACGGTAGAAACCTTCCGTGAAGACGAATTAGACGCAAAAATGGATTCTGTCTGCACGATTTGTGAAGATTCCGGTGCCGTAGATGTCTTGGAAGCCGATGACCGCATTTGGAACATGCGCCGCAATGTGCAGACGTCCTGCGAAATGGTCAGCAAAGTATTCCTCACAGATGATGTCGTCGTTCCTGTCCACAAAATTGCTTCCACTATCGAAAAAATCATGGAAATCGGAGAAAATTATCCCTTCCAAGTTAAAATCAATGCCCATATTGGCGACGGCAATCTGCACATCGTCCTTTGCAAAATGGATATGAGCGACGAAGAATGGAATAAAAATGTCGAAGAATTTCATCAGCAAGTCTACGCCTATGCGTACAGCGTCGGCGGCCGTCTTGCCGGCGAACACGGCATCGGCGCGAAAAAGCTCAAATACATGGAAGAATTTACGCCCAATGGTGAATTGGCTGTCATGAAAACCATCAAACGGGCCATGGACCCCAAGCTGATTCTCAATCCAGGCAAACTCATTGACGCCTAAAGCCGAAGCAAGTTGCTGCAGTCTGCCTGATTTTGCTGTTTACCCGCCGCATATACTACGCATCTCTGCAGGAAACCGCCTTTTGTATGCCAAATTTTTCATTTCTGATATTGACATACCGTATAATCAATGATAACATGTACATCAACAACACAACATTGTCTTTCATCAAGAGCAGTCGAGGGATTGGCCCGATGACGCTGCGGCAACCCCCATACGGGATAGGTGCCAAGTCCAACGGTATATACCGGCAGATGAACGCGTGAATAATCAAGCCGTCATCTGTTGACGGCTTTTCTTTTTGTTAAGTCAATACATCATTACTACCAGAAAGGATTTGATTATTCATGAACTCATCTATTAAAAAACTTCTCGCCGCTGCCTTGATTGCTACGACCTGCATTTTTGCCGCTGGCTGCGGCGGCTCTGACAACAACAGCGCCAGCTCTGACAAAAAAGAAATTAAAATGGGCGTAACAGCCGGCCCGCACGCAGAAGTCATGGAAGAAGTCGCTAAAGAAGCGGCCAAACAGGGCATTACCATCAAAATCGTAGAATTCAACGACTATGTACAGCCGAATAAAGCCTTGGCTGAAAAAGATTTGGATATGAACTCCATGCAGCATCAGCCGTATCTCGACAATGTCGTCAAAAAACAGGGCTTAAAATTAGCCTCTATCGGCAAAACGATTATTCTCCCCATGGCCGTATATTCTCACAAATATAAAGACATCAAAGAAGTCGCTGATGGCGCTAAAGTCACGATTCCAAACGACCCTACCAACGGTGCCCGCGCACTGCTTCTCTTACAGCAGGCTGGTTTGATTAAATTGAAAAACGGCAATTCTGTAGATGCTTCTGTACCGGATATTACAGAAAACCCAAAAAATCTTCAATTTGTTGAATTGGACGCCGCACAGATTCCTCGTTCTTTGGATGATACAGATTTGGCTTGCGTCAATACCAACTACGCGATTCCGGCCGGCTTAAATCCGCAAAAAGATTCCATTCTTGTTGAAAGCAAAGATTCTCCGTATGCCAACGTAATGGTTGTTCGTGAAGAAGATAAAGACAATGCAACATACCAGAAAGTATTAGCTATTTATCAGTCTGAACCGATTAAAAAATTCATTGCGGATCACTTCCAGGGAACTATCCTTCCTGCATTCTAAACTATACAGTACCTGCCATAAAATATACATTGCATTTTATGGCAGGATTTTTTATACTTACATTGCCTAATCCACTTAAAGGAGGTTATTTTCTTGTTTTTTCCTAAATTAGATAAAAAATCATTGACTGACGGTATTGTCATTCCTCAAATGGTAAAAGTACATCAAACATTTCCCCATACAGACCTGGCAGATCCAGCAGCAACACTCAAAGAACAACTGCAGACGCTAGATGCTGCCGCCATTGCATCCTTAAAAGGCAAACGCATCGGCATCACGGCCGGCAGCCGAGGACTTCCGCACTATAAAGAACTATTGAAAACGCTCTGTGACCAATTAAAAGCCTGGGGCGCCCTTCCCTTCGTATTTCCGGCCATGGGCAGCCATGCCGGTGCTACGGCAGAAGGACAAAAGGCACATCTGGCTCAATTCGGCATTCAGGAAGAATATTTAGGCGTTCCGGTTCTCTCAACCATGGAAGTCGTCCAAGTTGCTTCGTTGGATGACGGTTTTCCGGTATACTGTGACAAAAACGCGTATGACGCAGACGGCATTATTCTCTTTAACAAAATTAAGCCGCATACTCATTTCAAGTACGACCATGAATCCGGCTTATTAAAAATGATTTGCATCGGTGTCGGCAAGCACAAAGGGGCGGCTGCCTTTCATGCGCATGGCTATGACCATTTTGGTCCCAATCTGGAACGAGTAGCCAGTGCATTTATGGAGCACGTAAATGTCGTTTTTGCCGTCGGCCTCGTACAAAGTCCAAGTGATGATATTGCCTGCCTGGAAGTCATTCCCAAACAGCAAATTTTGGAACGCGATGCCGCTCTGCAAGTACGTGCCAAACAAGAAATGCCCCGTCTCAAACTGCCGCGCATTGACGTATTGATTATCGATGAAGTCGGCAAAGAAATCAGTGGTGCCGGCATGGACCCCAACGTCACAGGGCGAACCGAACGATTCAGTCAGGAAGCTGCATTTCGTGCATTAGCACCGGATATTGAAAAAATAGTGCTGCTCGATATTACGCAGGCCGCCCATGGCAACGCAGCCGGTGCGGGTGTAGCCGATATTATCAGCTACCGTTTTGCCAACAAAATTGATTTTGCTTCTACGTACACCAATATTATTACAGCAAAATCATTCCGCATGGGAGCGATGCCTTTATATGCCAACAGCGACAAAGACGCTATTGAAATGGCCATGGCACATTCGTTCCTTCCGGCCCCCAACAATGCCAAAATTGTCCGCATAAAAAATACGCTGGCATTAGAAAATATCGAATGCTCTGTCAGCTGTATCGATGAAATCAAAAAACATGACGATATGGAAATTTGCTCCGCGCCTTATACATGAACATTTAATGAAGAAGACAATCTCTGGTAATGCAAAAAATGCAATTGACAAACACATGATGTATCCTATAGAATAAAATTATCCATTAAAAGGGAGTAACTTCTAAAGGAACGTGTCAACAATCACTGCAGCGACAGCTGCTGGCACGGTCTGCGAATAGGTATTCGTTAAGTGAGACTTTTAATACATCGAAACCGGTGTATTAAAAGTCTTTTTTTATTTCATGCGTAAAGGAGAGGATACGATGGATATGATTTCCAACCATTTTTTGTTTTCCCTTGGCTCTATTATCCTGCTTGATATACTATTAGGCGGCGATAACGCTGTCATCATCGGCATGGCGTCCCGCCAATTGCCAAAACATATGCGAAAAAAAGCCATGTATCTCGGTACGGCCGGTGCCGTCATCATTCGCATCGTCATGACATTGCTGGCCGCATACTTGCTCACGATTCCCTATTTGCAGGCTGTCGGCGGCTGCATGCTGCTTTTTATTGCTTTCAAGCTGCTTAAATCCAATCAAACGCATTCTGTTTCTCAGACTTCTTCTCCCTCATTTGCTGCTGCCATACGAACGATTATCACGGCAGATGCCGCGATGGGCATCGATAATGTACTCGCCGTCGCCGGTGCCGCTCATGGCAGCTTATTTCTCGTCCTAACAGGCTTGACTATCAGTATTCCCATCATTGTCTGGGGCAGCCAGCTGACAGCCCAACTCATGGATCGATTTCCCTTGCTAATCACAGGCGGTGCTGCAGTTCTTGCCTACACATCAGCTTCGCTGATTCTGCACGATACCAGTATTCGTCCGTATCTCATTTTGTATTCATCCCACTGGGATTATATTCTGCCTGCTGTATTCATCATGAGCATTCTCGTATACAGCAAACTGGCAAAAGAATAAAAAAACGGTCTGCAGCAAAATGAGAATTTTTAGTTCATTTTGCTGCAGACCATTTTACTATACCGTGTTACGTGCATCATTTGCGGCATTACGATTCATTCTCTTCAACCTTCAAGCAAAAAACGTTATGCGACACCCTGACGCTGTACACCTAGTTATTCGCCAATGATTTCTACAATTTCTACTTTGGTAGCATTATTGTTAATCTTTTTTTCATATTGTTTCAATAAAAATGCCCCAATAAGACCGCCGGCAATCATACCGGCAAACGCAGTCAATTCACAGGTATACCCATAGTTGCTGCCAAACCAGTAACCAAAAATTCCCCAAATAATAATCAGCACCAGAGGCATGCCAAAACACATGATGCCGCCAACAGCTACTTTATCTTCAGGTATATTAAATTTGACAAACTGCCCTTTTTGGGCGCCAATAGTATTTACCGCATCGATAACGACATTGTTGTCACACATGCTGTCACTGCAGGGCGTATATAAATTATTGCGGTTTGTCTGCACTTTCGCTAATCCATTTTCATATGTTGCTTCTATAATTCCTGTTCCAGTTCTCATACTTCTTTCTCCTTCTGTTCACCAATACGACATATGGTATTTCTTTTATTATAACCCACTTTATTTCTACTGAATAGGTGATTTTTATAGACGAAAAGAAGATTTTCTTGACGCTTTCTGTTATACTATAGTTGTCCAAGCGGACATAAAACGGAGATATAAAGGAGTGACATACGATGGCAATTACCATTACAAAAGAAAATTTCCAATCGGAAGTTATAGAATCTACAGTTCCCGTTCTCGTCGATTTTTGGGCAGCATGGTGCGGGCCCTGTCAGATGCTCTCGCCTGTGGTAGATGAAATTGCAGCCGCTCATCCGGAAATAAAAGTCGGCAAGATTAACGTCGATGAACAGCCTCAGCTGGCGCAGTCCTTTGCCGTCAATGCAATTCCTACACTTCTCGTTTTCAAAGGCGGCAAGGTCGTTCAGCAATTCATCGGCGTTCAGCCCAAAAGCACAATTCTTGCTGCAATCGTATAGAAAGAAGGTAATTTTAGATGTACACATACCAGCCGGAAGGCGTTTGTTCCAAAGCAATCCATTTTGATATTCAAAACGGCGTGATTAAAAACGTATCGTTTGTCGGCGGCTGTCCCGGAAATCTGCAGGGCATCAGCCGTTTGGTAGAAGGAATGACCCCCAGTGATGCGATTTCCCGACTCGAAGGCATTCGCTGCGGCGGCAAGCTGACCTCTTGTCCGGACCAGTTTGCTAAAGCACTGAAACAGGCATTGGCAGAACAATAATACAGCAACGAAAAAGGTTCATCGGTTATATCACCTATAACACGATGAACCTTTTTTATATATTCAAGTCTATCTGAATCTCTTCCTATCGTAGCGTTACTTCTGCTGTATCCTTAATCATTTGTGTTTGACGCGGCCAACATCATTTTAGCTTCTGCTTCAGCAGCGGGCGTCCCATCTTCATGCAGCACCCTGCCTTTTGTAATGTACAAGCGGCCGCGGTGTGACACAATCCAGCCTTCTACCTTTACCGTTTCACCAATGCGTACAGCACTGCGAAAACGAATATCCAGTTTGGCCGTATATGCCGGCGTACCAGCGACACGAAATACATAATCCCCCATAACTTCATCCAGCAGCGTACTGGTAATGCCGCCATGCATCCTGTCTCCATAACTTTCTAAATCTTTACGCGCTACAAAATAGGCACAGCATCTGTCCCCCTCGATTTTCATATCTAATTTCAGGCCAATCGGATTTTCTTTGCCGCAGCCAAAACACCAGTCTGTTTCTCTTGCTTTATCTTCCTGCGTATTCATACGACAACACTCCCTTTTATTGCATTTTGATTATTATACATCAAATTTCATTTTTAGAATAGAGGCACTGCCGTAGGTAATTTTTAGTAATAATTGAAAAATTATCTCGTTTTAATATTGACATTGATTTGCATTCTTGGTATAGTATTGCCATAAACGGAAAGGAACGGAGGATGCATATGAATATCGATGCCATATTAGTAAATCATTGTTCTCCTACATTAGCTGGATTAAAAATGGGCGCACTTCTTTGCCTCCCCCGTCAGGAATCCCTAGTAGAATACCAAGAATTACTTGATAATTATAATCACAAGTATAATTCAAAAGGGCTTCACTTTCGCATTTTATATTGCTGTCCCCAGCGCACGTTGCTGTATATATATCGGCCGGCAATGGTTGAAGCGTATGTCAACCAGCCTAGAATTCAAAACTTTTTAAAACGGTTTGGCTACGCAGGAAAAAGTTCTCTCAGCACCATGCTGACATACTTATCCTATCGCTTTCGCAAAGGCGGCTGTTTTCCCCATGAATCAGGCATTTTCCTTGGCTACCCGTTGGAAGATGTCTACGGGTTCATCGTCAACAGAGGAAATCATGCCAAACTATGCGGCGAATGGAAAGTATACGGAGATGCCGCCAAAGCATCTCACCTTTTTCATCAATACGCATGCTGCCGACAAGATTACATCAATCGTTTTGCTGTCGGGACAACCCTAGAATCGCTCATTGTAGCATAAGGAGGAAATGAATCATGGTAGAAATCGTATATTGGAGTGGCACAGGAAACACAGAAGCAATGGCACAGGAAATCGAAGCAGCTGTAAAAGATGCAGGTGCTGACGTTGAATCTGTTCGCTTTGAAGATACAAGCGTAGATGCAGTCGCTGGTAAAGATGTTATTCTGCTCGGCTGCCCGGCAATGGGTGCTGAAGAACTGGAAGACAGCGTTGTTGAACCGTTCTTCGCTGCCTTGGCGCCGAAATTAAACGGCAAAAAAGTAGGTCTGTTCGGTTCGTATGGCTGGGGCACCGGTGAATGGATGGATACTTGGAAACAGCGTACAGAAGATGCCGGGGCAACCATCATCGGTACTGCTATCGTCAATGAAACACCTAATAATTCTGAAGAATGCGCAGCACTTGGCAAAGCAGCTGCACAAGCTTAACTGAAATTCCCCTTTCAGTTCATTCATACCTCTCTAAAATATGAGAAAGAGCAACGATTATTCTGCAAATCGTTGCTCTTTCCTATTTTAGGTATGTCCTTTACAATAAAATATGCTAGAATAAGGACATCAAGGAGGATTTACGCACCATGTTCAATTTATTTAAAAAAAATGACACTCATAAAAAAACATATTTTGCTTCACCCTTCAGAGGAGAACTGCATCCCATTACCGATGCCCCGGATGAAGCATTTGCCAGCAAAATGACCGGCGACGGCTTCATGGTATATCCGACAGACGGCTTGGTATACGCCCCTGCCGACAGCGAAGTAACCTTTGTGTTTGATACCAAACATGCCGTAGGACTTACTGCCGCCGACGGCACAGAATACATGCTGCATATCGGCATTGATACTGTAAAACTGCAGGGACAAGGATTTACCGTATGGGTCAAAGACGGCCAGCATGTAAAAAAAGGAGACAAACTCTTAGAATTTGACAACGAGTTTGTCAAAACACACGCTGCATCCAACGCCTGCCTGTGTCTTTTTACTGACACAGAAAAAGTAAAAACAGTCCATATGGCTGCCGAAGGTACCGTCAACGCCCTAGATACCGCTGTTTGGTTTTAATTAGGAAACAATACAACTATACCTCGTTATCTTTCAAAAAATTGTACAGGGTTGCAACAAAAGGAGATTTGTTTGTCCATTTTGCTGCAACCCTTTTATTATGCAATGTAACGTGCTTAGTTTGCCGTATTACAATTTTTTTCAAACTTCAAGCCAAAACTAAAAAAAGATTATGGCATGATGTCGAAACACTTCATGCCATAATCCTATACGTATGGTGGAGATAAGGAGGATCGAACTCCTGACCTCTTGCATGCCATGCAAGCGCTCTCCCAGCTGAGCTATACCCCCATGATATATGTATTGCTTTTCATGCCATTTATCATATCACATATGTATTATTTTAGCAATACCTTAATATATGTAACGTTTTTTCGATTTTATCTTTAATTTATTGATGTTATTTTGAATACTATGATAAAATATATGTATAGATAGATAAAATTGGTGTATGTTAGGTATACGACAGGCTTCATGTTGTATGATGAAAGGGGGAACTGCATGATGAATAATGAAAAAGCTTTCTTACTGCAATTAAGTCACCACATTTTGTATTCGTACTTTGAAAAAAATGATTTTGAACCGCTTCTGTCATCATTAGCAGAAGATGTCGTCTGGATCGGAACGGGAAAACACATGTGCCTGACAGGCTATGCCGCTGTATTTAATGCCTTTGCAGCGGGAAAAGAACAGCTCGTACCCTGCGTTATTCAAAATGAACGGCATCTTATTCGACCTTTAGGGGCGGATTATTGGCTTTGCCAACATACATCCGAAATAAAAACGCATGTTTCGGCTCCCTTGTATTTAGATGAACATCAGCGCTGCGTCTTTATTTTCCGCCGCAACCCGGCATCCCGCAATCATACGGGATGGGAACTGGCTTATCTCTACACGTCTTTATCATTTAATCCATTAAAAGAAAATGAATTATTTGCCGTCGATTACGGCAGCCGCAATTTTAACTGGCTGCATCATCAGCAAACGCCGTTGTCGCCGCGCGAGCTGGCTGTCGCCAAATTAGTTGCCGAAGGGCGGACCAATAAAGAAGTAGCTGCCATGCTGCATGTCGCAGAAATTACGATTAAAAAGACACTAAGCCGCTTATATAAAAAATTAGGCATTACCAACCGCACGGCTTTAACGCAGTATATATCGCAAAAGTAACCACCTCATGTATCATAATTCGTCCTGCAAATGGATGCCATTTTATTTTGTCATCATGCTGGGTAAATGGTGTATCTTTTCAATATATCTGTATTGTAGTACAATAGATAGTGTTAACATAATTAGATGTTATATAAGGAGGACACACCCATTATGGCTCATGTAAATGAAAACTATTTGAAACTCCCAGGCAATTATTTATTTGCTACGATTGCAAAAAAAGTTGCCGAATTTTCTAAAGCACATCCTGATGCAAATATCATTCGTCTCGGCATTGGCGACGTTACACGTCCGCTTGCTCCGGCTATTATCGATGCTATGCATAAAGCAGTCGATGAAATGGGCAAGGCCGAAACATTCCGCGGCTATGGCCCGGAACAAGGTTATGATTTCCTGCGCGAAGCCATCATCAAAGGCGATTACGAAACACGGGGCATTCACCTCGATACAGATGAAGTATTCGTCGGCGACGGCGCAAAAACAGATGTTGCCTGCATCCAGGAAATTTTCGGCAGTGATTTGAAATTTGCTGTAGCAGATCCTGTATATCCGGTATATCTTGACTCCAACGTAATGAGCGGCCACACGGGTGACTGGAACGAAGAAAAAGGCATCTATGATGGTGTCGTATATCTTCCCTGCTCTCCGGAAAACGGTTTTAAAGCAGAACCGCCGACAGAAAAAGTCGATATCGTATACCTCTGCAACCCGTCTAATCCTACGGGCACGGCAATGACGACGGAAGAATTGACAAACTGGGTCAAAGCAGCTAAAGAAAACAACTTCATTATCATTTATGATTCTGCATATGAAACCTATATTACAGAACCCAACGTTCCGCACAGCATTTTTGAAATCGAAGGCGCTAAAGAAGTCGCTATCGAACTTCGCTCTTACTCCAAATGCGCCGGCTTTACAGGCACACGCTGCTCGTATGTCGTAGTTCCTAAAAACTGCGTTGCCTATAAAAAAGACGGCACAGCCGTTGAATTGAATCCGCTTTGGAATCGCCGCCAGTGCACCTTCTTTAACGGTACACCGTATGTTGTACAGCGCGCTGCCGAAGCATACTACAGCCCAGAAGGTCAGAAACAATGCCTGGCTGATGTCAACTACTATATGGAAAATGCCCATATCATTCGCGACGGTTTGACAAAAGCCGGTTACACCGTATATGGCGCTACCAATTCCCCATATGCCTGGGTACAGACGCCTAACGGCATGAAGAGCTGGGATTTCTTTGATTTGCTTCTTGAAAAAGCAAACGTCGTTACGACACCGGGTGTCGGCTTTGGCCCGCACGGTGAAGGATATTTGCGCCTGACAGCTTTCGGTACCAAAGAAAACACAATCGAAGCTGTAAAACGTATTGCTGATTTAAAATTATTAAAATAAAAGGTGGTTTAACCATTGAGTACCAATCTGGAAGTCGGCATTGTCGGCTTGCCGAATGTCGGCAAGAGCACCCTTTTCAATGCCATTACCAAAGCAGGTGCAGAAGCTGCTAACTATCCGTTCTGCACCATTGAACCAAACGTCGGGGTCGTTGAAGTCCCAGACAAACGTATCCAAATACTGACGGATATGTATCATCCCAAAAAGACCATTCCTGCTGTCATGCGTTTTGTCGATATTGCAGGCTTGGTCGCCGGCGCCTCTAAAGGCGAAGGATTAGGCAACAAATTTCTCAGCCATATTCGTGAAACAGATGCCATTGCCGAAGTAGTACGCTGCTTTGAAGATTCCAACATCACGCACGTAGACGGCTCTATTGACCCGATTCGCGATATTGAAACCATCAATACAGAACTCTGCCTGGCTGACTTGGAAACGACACAAAAACGTGCCGACCGCATTGCCAAAGTGGCACAGTGCGGTGATAAAGCAGCAAAAGCAGAATACGCTGTCATCCAAAAAGTATTGACGGCATTAGAAGATGGCGAACCGGCCCGCAAGGTAGGATTGACAAAAGATGAACTGCCGCTCATCAAAGAGCTCAATCTGTTGACCTTGAAACCGATTATCTACATTGCGAATGTTTCAGAAGATGAAGCCGGTGATCCGCATGCCAACGCCAATGTAAAACGAGTTGAAGAATATGCAGCCAAAGAAGGCGCGCAAGTCGTTGCTGTTTCTGCTAAAATCGAAGCAGAAATCGCAGAACTCCCAGATGACGAAGCCGCTGTTTTCTTAGAAGAATTAGGCCTTTCTGAATCTGGTTTGGACCGTCTGATTAAAGCCAGCTATTCCCTGCTTGGGCTGATTAATTTCTTCACGGCCGGTGCTGATGAAGTCCGTGCCTGGACGATTGTCAACGGCACCAAAGCGCAAAAAGCAGCTGGTAAAATCCATACAGATATTGAACGCGGCTTTATTCGTGCGGAAATCGTCTCCTATGAAGATTTAATTGCCTGCGGCAGTGAACAAGCCGCCAAGGAAAAAGGTCTTGTCCGTTTGGAAGGCAAAGATTATATCATGCAGGACGGCGACGTCACATATTTCCGTTTCAACGTATAATTACATGCGATACGCAAAAAGGCAGTCTTTGTGCGACTGCCTTTTTTTATTATCGTTTTTTTTACAGTTTGTAGATACCGGCTGCGTAAAATTTTGTTAACGGCTCTGCTGCAAACGCTGCCAAAAGGCTATAAAAATAAGTCTTGCACGAATGATTTTGACATCATGCAAGACTTATTTTTGTAACGTACACTATTACTCCATGCTTTCGATTTGATTTGGATTTCTTTTGTCCGATACACCTACAATATAATCCATAGAAACATGATACATCTTGGCTAAGACAATCATTTTTTCTATCGATATTTTTCGTTTCCCAAGTTCGTACATACCGTACCCGACTTGAGAACATTGCAGTATCTTCGCCACGTCAGCCTGCGACAACTTGGCTTCCTGGCGAAGAGGCTTCAATCGACTGTAAAATTTCATTGCATCACCTATTTCGTTTTTTTTACAAGGTACCTAATCTAGTCTTTATATTGTACAATATTTTTTCTCTTTCCGCTATATTGTATACCTAAAAAAGATAAGAAGACGCAAAAAAACAGCAATGCCATTACTTTTTGCATTGCTGTTTTTCGGATGCATTAGTCTATATTTACCAATTTCCCCGGGTTCATAATATCGTTCGGATCCAAAGCTTTCTTAATGGCTTTAATAACATTCAATTCTGCTGCTGGCGTGCAGAGAGCAAATTCTTCCAATTTCTTGAAGCCAATGCCGTGTTCACCGGACATTTTGCCACCCAATGCATATACGCGCGGGAAGAGGTCTCGATGGAACGCTTTAATCTTTTCAAACCATTCTTCCGGTGTCAACCCTTTGGCATTCAACGGCAGTACATGGATGTTGCCGTCGCCAATATGGGCAACTGTAACACAGTACAAATCATATTTTTCACGCAGTTCCGGAATCTGTTTGGTAATATCAGGGATTTTATCGAGAGGTACGACAAAGTCTTCTGTCTGGAACATTTTATCAACATCACGAGCTGCTTCTGCAAACTGTTTGCGCAGTTTCCAAATACGTTTATCTGCTTCAAATTCGTCAATAGAACCATTGGCTTCTGCCAAATCGCAAAGTTGTTCCATTTTACGATCCGAATCATCTTCACTGAAAGATTCTACCGTAACGATAACATAATCACAGCCATCGTCTACATGCGGCATCGTCATGTCCAAGAATTTGCAGGTCATTTTCAATGCTTCGTTGTCCATGAATTCAATACTGGTCGGGTCAATGCCGGCTTTCAAAATTTTATTTGGCAAAGCAAATGCTTCTTCGTCTGTCTTAAAGACACAAACCATGTTGAAATTATAAGGAGGCATCGGGCGAAGTTTGACTGTAACTTCTGTAATAATCCCCAACGTACCTTCAGAACCGGCGAAAAGCTGTTCCAGACAAAGGCCTGTAGAACTCTTTTTGAGGCGTGCGCCGGCAGTCAGCACATCCCCCGTCGGTGTAACTACTTTTAAGCTGTAAATCTGATGACGGGTTGTACCGTATTTGACAGCTTTATTGCCGCCGGCATTGTTGGCAACGTTGCCGCCAATCATGCTGCTGTCGGCACTGGACGGATCGCCTGCGTACAACAAGCCGTGTTTAGCCGCTTCACGCTGTAAATCACCAGTAATAACACCGGTCTGGCAAACCGCATACATGTTGTCAGCATCAAATTTAAGAATTTTGTTCATCCGTTCCAATTCAACAACGATGCCGTGGTATACCGGGATAGCCCCGCAGGCAACACCAGAACCTGCAGACCGCGGTGTAATAGGAACCAAGTATTTATTTGCTAATTTAACGATTTCTGCTACTTCTTCTGTAGACCCCGGAAATACAACAACTTCCGGTTTATGGAAATAATGGGAGTTTCCTTCTTCATCTGTTTGATAGGCTGTCAAATAATCGTCATCTGTTTTGACATATTTTTTGCCTACTACGTTTCGTAAATCATCCAATAATTCCGGTGTAACCGGATTATATTTTTTTGCCATGGATACACGCTTCCTTCCTCTATCTGCCTGTAACGTTTTAGTATAGCCATTGTCTATAGATTTTCTCTCACTAGCGATGAAGACAGTATAACACTAAAAAAACGCTTGTAAAGAGCCGATATGACATCTCACTGCCTGTACCGGCAACAGGCAACTAGGCCTCAGCGTGATGATTCCTATCCGTTTTACGTTTTACGATTTTTCATGCCAAGTTGGTATATATTTCTTTTGCATATTTTCTATGTCTATAGATTATTCATCCGAAAGTTCTTCCCATTTTTCATAGTATGCATCAAGTTTTTGCTGCGTATCTTCATAGGCTTTTGTCAGTTCTACCATCTTATCGGCATCTGTTTGATTTTCGCTTTGATTCATCTGCACTTCATACATTTTCAGTGTAGCTTCCAGCTCGGCAATCTTCATTTCTACTTTTTCCAGCTTTACAGCTTTGCCATAGGAAGATTCTTTCTTTTTAGGAGTCGGCGCATTCGTTGCTGCTTTAGAAACAGGTTTTGCCGGCACTGCCATTTGGGCTTTTTTATTAGCATGCGGTGCAGCAGGCTGTTCTGCTTCTTTTTCAGCAAGTTCCTGAGCCGCCAAGTCTGCCGCTTCTTTTTCTTTTTCACGGTAATAGGTATAATTGCCCAAAAATTCTTTTAGTTTTTTATGTTCCAAGACTAACGTCCGCTTGGTGATTTTATCCAAAAAATAACGGTCATGCGATACTACCAGGTAAGTGCCGCCAAACTCCTGCAAGGCTTGTTCCAACACTTCACGCGTAGGAATATCCAAATGGTTCGTCGGTTCGTCCAAAATCAAGAAATTGGCACCTTGAAGGAATAATTTCAACAATGCGACACGCGCCTGTTCGCCGCCGCTCAGGCTGTCAATCACTTTAAATACATCATCGCCTCGGAACAGAAAGCGGCCCAACACGGCCCGCGCTTCGTCTTCACCAAAAGAAAAATCGTTCATGATTTCTTCCAAAATGGTCCATGCCCCATGCAAATCCGTATGTTCCTGGGCAAAATATCCAATATGTACACGGCTTCCCAGTGTAATATGACCGCTGTCGGCTTCTATTTCTCCCATAATCATGCGAATCAGCGTCGTTTTGCCGGCACCATTTGGGCCAATCAGAGAAACGGATTCACCGCGCCGCAATAACAACGACAAGTGGCTGAACAGCTGCCGGTTGGCAAAACCGCCGCAAATATCATCCAAGACCAGTACCTTTTGGCCGCATTCTTCGGCCGGTGCAAACTGAAACTGAAGCGAGGCCGTTTCCGGAGCAAGTTCGATGCGTTCCAATCTGTCCAATTGAGACTGCCGCCCCCGTGCCTGTTTGGCTTTAATGCCGGCTTTATACTTGCGGATATATTCTTCTGTTTCATGAATATGTTCCTGCTGTTTGCGGTATGCACTTTCCAAGGCCTTGCGCCGTTCCCGGCTTTGCGCAATATACCGGGAATAGTTGCCCTTATATTTCGTCACTTTGCCGTGATCTAATTCCAAAATGCCCGTCGCAACTCTATCCAAAAAATAACGGTCATGCGATACGATAAGGATGCCGCCACCATAAGACAGTAAATATCCTTCCAGCCATTCCAGCATGTCCATGTCCAAATGGTTGGTCGGTTCGTCCAAAAACAGGTAATCCGGCCGCCGTACCAGCGCTTTGGCCAAATTGATTCGCGTTTTTTGTCCGCCGGAAAACTGCTGTACTGGACGGTCCATATCTTCTTCCGTAAATCCCAGCCCATGAATAATTTTCCGCGACATGGATTCATATTCATAGCCGCCGAGCCATTCAAACCGTTCCTGCATGCGCGCATAGCGATTCATCAGCGTTTCATCATTCGGATGGGCCTGCATATCTTTTTCTATCTGCTTCAGCTGTTCTTCCAGCCGCATGACATCTTTCCAAGCATCCGTTACCGTCTGCCGCAGCGTAACATCATCTGCAAACGTAATATCCTGCTGCAAATAGCCAATCGTTTCTCCTTCTGAAACGGCAAAGACGCCGGCATCATACTCTTCCTCCCCCATTAAGCATTTGAGGAGAGTCGATTTACCGGCTCCATTCGCGCCAATCAGGCCAATCCGTTCGCCGCGCCGGATTTCAAATGTTACATCTTTGAATACGGTATGTACGCCAAACGATTTGGCGAGCTTTTGTACTTTTATACTTCCCATGAAAAATTCCTCTCTTATCCATGTATCATTGCAAATTTTTTCAACGCTTTATTATACCACAAACCGGGGCGCTCCTGCTTGCTGTAGCTTGTATATCCCCATTTTCACATAGAAGTATATGCGCAATTCAAATAAAATTCAGCAAAAAATATAGGGCTTCTACGTAATGCTGCCCTTGACAGTCTGTCCATATCTGTGTATAATTTGCTTTGCAAATAACAAAACAGTGTTGATTGGGAAAAGTAATAGCTGCAGCGAACATTACAGAGAACCTGCTGATTTGGTGCGAAGCAGGATGAACGCGCGTTATGAATATCACCCAGGAACTGCCTGCTGAACAGATAGTAAGTAAGCGTGGCCGTGTGACAATCGTTATCTTGTCAGGCATTGAACGCAGCGTTGCTGCGGTGATGTCTATAAAGAGGCCGAATGATATCGGCAATAAGAGTGGTACCGCAGAGTTTACGGGGCTGTCGCACGAAGCAATTTTACTTCGATGCGATAGCTCCTTTTTTTGCCTATTGAAATTAGTTTTATGTTGCTCATCTTAGTT